>JAAYEA010000404.1 GCA_012689325.1 Chloroflexota bacterium | reverse complement strand
CGCGGCCTTGACCTCCTCCCAGAGCGCGTCCTGCGCCGCCAGGTCCAGCGCGGCCAGCGCCAGCCCGCGCTCGGCGGCGAGCCGCTCCATCGCCTCGTAGCGGGCGACGAACCGGTTGGCCGCGCCGCGCAGCGCCGTCTCGGCGTCGAGCCCCAGCCAGCGCGCCACGTTCACCACGGAAAAGAGCAGGTCGCCCAGCTCGCCCTCGCGCGCGCCCTCGTCGGCGGCCAGCAGCTCGTCGGCCTCCTCGCGTATCTTGGCCACCACCCCCGTGATGTCGGGCCAGTCGAACCCGACGCGGCTGGCCCGCTCCTGGATCGCCTGCGCGCGGTTGAGCGCCGGGAGCGAGAGGGGCACGCCGGAAAAGAGCGTCTTGGGCTTGGGTTGCGCGGCGCGTTCCGCGGCCTTGATCTCCTCCCAGTTGCGCAGCACCTCGCCGGCGCCGCCCACCTGCCGCCCGGCAAAGACGTGGGGGTGGCGGCGGATCAGCTTGGTCACGATGTGGTGCACCACGTCGGCCATGCGGAACTCGCCCTCGTCGATGGCGATCTGGGTGTGCAGCACCGCCTGCAGCATCAGGTCGCCCAGCTCCTCCCGGAGCCCGGCGGCGTCGCCCTCGTCCAGCGCGGCGAGGACCTCGTAGGTCTCCTCCAGGAGCGAGTTGCGCAGCGAGGCATGGGTCTGCTCGCGGTCCCAGGGGCAGCCGTCGGGCGCGCGGAGGTGGGCGACCACCTCCTGGAACGCCTCCAGGGAGCCCGGCTCGGGGAGGGGGGGTATATAGAGTGCGGCATAGGAATGCCGGGCGGCATCGGAATGCCGGGCGGCATAGGGCGGCAGCGGCGTCTCGCCCAGCGCGCCCAGCGGGGTCGTGGCCCCCGCCGCGTCAGGGCTCCAGAGCGTCACGGGGTGATCGGCGGGGTAGAGGTTGAGCAGCGCGCGGCGCAGCTCGGACGCCCGCGCCGGGTCCAGGCCCCCCAGCAGCGCGGGGCGGTCGGGGTTCAGCGGCGGGTGATGGGCGCGGGCCACCTCGGCGGCGTCCAGCACCTGCAAGCCCGCCGCCAGGTCGAGCCCCAGCCCCGCCAGCGCCGCGTCCACCCAGCTCAGCCCGGCGACCAGGCGCGCGGGGAGGCCGCGCTCCCGCGCCAGCGCCAGCAGCCGCGCCGCCAGCCCGCCGCTCCCGCCGTCCAGCGGGTGGCCGGGGACGGCGTAGGCGACGCCGTCGGCGCGCTCGGCCAGCGCCAGCAGCGCCTCCAGTTGCTCATCCGGCCCGGCGCCCAGCTCGGCGAGGGTCCGCAGCCGCAAAAAGCCCGGCAGGCGCGGGACGATGGGGTGCTGGCGGGTGTGCAGCACCACCTCGGTGAGGCGCGAGAGGGTGTGCTGCGCCTCCAGGGTCAACAGCGCCGGGTCGCCCGGCCCGAGGCCGATGATGGTGAGACCGCGGGACATGTGTCACCTCGTGGGTGGGATGGGGGGATTATAGGGTTACAAGGGGCAAGTGGCAAGTGGCAAGAGGTCGGAGGTCGAAAGTCGAAAGTCGAGAGTCGAAAGTCAAAGAGAAGGATGGGAGCCTCCTTGACGTTCGACCTTCGACGTTGGACGTTCGACTGTCCATTTGACCCCCCGCGAAAACAGCGTATCATAGGGCTAATATACCAGGTAGGGGTATCCCCTATACAGGAGAGATGACATGGCTATCAAGGTGGTTGCCTGGCGTTGCCCGCAGAATCATCGCTGCCCCGCGGTCCGCGCGTGCCCGGCGGAGGCGCTCAAGCAAGAGGGGCGCGCCGCGCCGGTGGTGGATGAGGACCTCTGCGTCGATTGCGGCGCCTGTGTCGAGGTCTGCCCCATGGGGGCGCTGCAGTACGCCGAGACGGTGGCGGTGGTGCGCTAGGGCGCCAGAGTCGAACGTCCAAAGTCCAACGTCGAACGTCCAAAGGCGACGTCGAACGTCCAAAGTCCAACGTCGAACGTCCAAAGTCCAACGTCGAACGTCCAAAGTCCAACGTCGAACGTCCAAAGGCGACGTCGAACGTCCAAAGTCCAACGTCGAACGTCAAGAGGACTCGTCCCTTTCCTGGACTTTCGACTTTTGACGTTGGACCTTCGACTTCTCTTGCCACTTGCCACTTGCCACCAGCGACCCTATAATCTCCCCATCCTGATCGAGGGGGGACGAGATGAGCTTGAGCGATAGCGCCCGGCGGGTGCAAGAGGCGTTGAGCGCGGCCGGCGTGGCCTGCCAGGTGGTGGAGTTGCCCGGTTCCACGCGCACGGCGGTGGAGGCGGCCCAGGCGGTGGGCTGCGGCGTGGAGCAGATCGTCAAGTCGCTGGTCTTTCGCGGCGAGACGAGCGGCCGCCCCATCCTCATCGCCGTCAGCGGCGCCAACCGCGTCCGCGAGGGCAAGGTGAAGGCGCTGGTGGGCGAGGCCATCGCCAAGGCCGACGCCGACTGGGTCCGCCAGCGCACCGGCTATGCCATCGGCGGCATCCCGCCGGTGGGGCTCGCCGAGCCGATCCTCACGCTGATCGACCGCGACCTGCTGCAATACGACCTGATCTGGGCCGCCGCCGGCACGCCCCACGCCGTCTTTTGCCTCACCCCCGCCGAGCTGGTCCGCCTCACCGGCGGGCAGGTGGAAGACGTGGGGTAAGGACCGATTCAAGTGGCAGGTGGCCAGAGGGTCGAAAGTCGAACGTCGAATGTCGAACCTCCAGGAAGCCTCCTCGACTTTCGACTTTGGACTTTTGACGTTCGACTCTCTTGAAACTCGCGTCCCCGCCCATGCTGCGTATAATAGGGCCAGGATGATGGGCGCGAGAGCAAGGCGGCAAAGGCGATGAGCGAGCGACGGAGCGGTGTTTCCAGCGCGGCGGCGGCCATCCAGGAGCCGACGTGCGAGCAGGTGCTATACTATGCGCGGTGGGGCGAGACGGACGCGCCGGACGAGCGCGCGGCGCGACAGGCGGCCTTTGCCGAGGCGCTGCGCGACCTGGCGGCGCACCTCGAGCGCCTGAGCGGCCAGCCGCTGGAGCTGCCGCTGGCCCCGGAGGCCCCCGACCCTTACCTCAGCCAGCCCCTGGCCAACAGCGGCTGGATCGCCTTCCCGGCTTCCCGCCGCGCCTGCTGGGTGCGCGCGCGGACCTACGCCGACGCCTACCGCCTCCACGTGCGCTATGTCCAGCCCGGCTCCCACGCCCCCGACGTCTTTCGCCGCCTGCGCGAGGAGGCGCTCTGGACGCCGCCGCCCTCGCCGGAGCTCTGGGGCCAGGTCGTTTGCTTCGCCGGCATGGCTCGCCCCGAGGACGGCCACGCCCTGGCGGCGCAGGCGCTCCGGTCGCAGGCCGCGCCGCGCCAGGGCCTCGGCGAGCTCTTGCATGGCCCCCTCGGCGCGCCGCCGGGCCTCGGCGCACCGCCGGGCCTCGGCGCACCGCCGGGCCTCGGCGCACCGCCGGGCCGCCCGCTGGGCCAGGCGCGCATCTATCGCGGCAGCGCCCTCCCCGCTTACCGCGTGCTCCTTTATACCCACGAGGGCGCCGAGCGGGCCGCGCCGATCCTGCTGGACGCCTGGCTGCCCCAATGGGAGCAGCACCTGCTCCGCGCGGGGCGCATGCTCGATTGGCTGGAGGGGGTCGCCGGGGCGGTGGACGAGCTGGGGCGGCTGTTGCGGGGGCAGGGGCGGCCCGATCTGGTGAGCCGCGAGCCGGGCCGCGCGCTGGAGCTCTACCGCGACTATGCCGGGCGGCTGGATGCCTGCCTCTGGCGCGGCGCGGCGATCACCCACGAGCTGGAGAACCTCGACGCCCTGGCCGAACAGGCTCAGATCGGCGCGCCGGACACCTATTTCAGCGCCCTGTTGCGCGGCCTGCGCCAGCGCGCCGACAAGGTCGCCGCCCGGCTGGCCGGCTGGCAGCGCCTCCGCGACGAGTCGCGCCACATCCTGGTCGCGCTGGGGGCGCCGCTGGGGGCCTCGGCGGCGCCGGCGACCCGGGCCAAGCCCGCCGCCTGGGGCGGTCCGCGGCCCGAGCACGCCGCCGCGGCGCTGGATTGGGCTCGCGAGACGCCCGGCTGGCCGGGCCGGGGCTGGGTGGCGGCGCGCGCCGTCTTTGCGCCGGACGCGGGGGACGCGGGGCCGCGCTGGGCCAAGCGGGGCTATGACGAGCTGCGGCTGACCATCTCGGGCCCGGCCACCGCGCTGGGCTATCCCATCGCTTGCAGCGCGCCCGCCATCGGCGACCACAACGGCTGGTTCACCCCGCCCGCCGGCGCCGAGCCCGCGGCGCTCTTTGAGGCGCTGTGGGCGGGGGGCGACGCGGGCTTTTACCGCGCCGCGCTGGCGCTGGCCCGGGCGGCGGGGCGCGGCCTGCGCTGGCGCGTGCAGCTTGTCGGCGCGCCGGAATTGGAGGCGCTCCCCTGGGAGGCGCTGCTGGACCCCGAGGAGGGCTGGCCCATCGCCGCCTCCGCCGAGACGCCCTTGGCCCGCGTCATCGAGACGCCGCACCCCGTGGCGCCCTGGGTGCTGGACCTGCCGCTGCGGGTGCTGGTGGCCGTGGCCTGCCCGGCGGACGCCGCCAGCCGCTTCGAGCTGCCCGCGGCGGCCAGCGACGGGAGCTGGCTGGCCGAGCAGGCCCGCGCCGCGCAGGCGGCCAACTCGGAGTGCGCCTGGCGCGTGGAGGAGCACGCCTCCGCCGCCTCGATCTATCAGGCGCTGGTCGAGTTCCGCCCCCATTTGCTCGCCATCGCCGCCCACGGCCTGCTCCGCCACGACGCCGAGCACCTGCTGCTGGAGGCCGACTCGGGGAACGGGCGGCTCGCCAACGCCCGCTCGCTGGCCGCCCTCTGGCGGGAGCAGCCGCCGCAGATGATCGCCCTGCTGCCGCTGGCGGCCAACTCGGCCCCGGCGCTGAACGGGCTGGCCAGGCGGCTGAGCCGGGCGCTGGCCTGCGCTGCGCTGAGCTGGCCGCGCGCGGCGGAGACCGGCGCCGCCGAGCCCGGCGCCGCCGAGCCCGGCGCCCTTGCGCGCCTCTGCGACGAATGGATCCGCGTCCTGGCGGCGGGGAACCCGCCGGACGTGGCGCTGGCCGAGGCGCGACGTCGGCTCCGGCTGGCGGAGGCGCGGTTGGAGCTGTCGGGCGCGGATTGGGGCGCGCCGATCCTCTACGCGCCCCGCTCGGGCGGCGCCGCGGAGGAGGAGGCATGACCCGGGCCGTGCTGGTGGGCGCGCCGGAGCTCTGGCGGGTGGGACGCGGGCCGCAGCACCCGCTCAACCCCGAGCGGCTGCAGCGCACCTGGGAGCTGCTGGCTGCCTATGGCGTCGGCGGCGCGCAGATCGTCCCGCCGCGCCCGGCCACGCCGGAGGAGCTGGGCTGGTTCCACACCGCCGATTATATCGACGCGGTGGCCCGGCTGAGCCGCGGCGATGGGACCGTGAGCCCGTGGAAGTGGGGCTTTGGGCCGGGGGATAACCCCGTGGTCGCCGGGATGTACGAATCGGAGGCGGCCAAGACGGGCGCCGGGCTGGTGGCCGCCGAGTGGGTCGCCTCGGGCCGCGCCGAGGTCGCTTTCTCCTTCACCGGGGGGATGCACCACGCCATGCCCGAGCGGCCGCGCGGCTTTTGCATTTTCAACGACCCCGCCGTGACCATCCACTGGCTGCTGCGCCAGGGGCTGCGCGTGGCCTATCTCGACATCGACGCCCACCACGGCGACGGGGTGCAGCACGCCTTTTACGACTCGGACCGCGTGCTGACCATCTCGCTGCACGAGTCGGGGCGCTACCTTTTCCCGGGGACGGGCTTTCCCGACGAGATCGGCGCCGGCGCGGGGCGCGGCTATGCGGCCAACCTGCCGCTCCATCCCTCCACCACCGACGCGGTCTACCTCTGGGCCTTTCGCGAGGTGGTCCCGCCGCTGCTGGCGCGCTTCCGGCCGGACGTGGTGGTGAGCCAACTGGGGGTGGATACCCATTACGAGGACCCCCTGACGCACCTGGCCTTGACCCTGGAGGGGTACGCCGCCGTGGTGGCCGAGATCGCCCGGCTGGCGCCGCGCTGGGTGGCGCTGGGCGGCGGCGGCTATCACCTGGGCGTGGTCCCGCGCGCCTGGACGCTGGCCTTTGGCGTGATGGGCGGGTCGGAATTCCCCGACGAGCTCCCCGCGGCGTATGCGGCGCGGTGGGGCGGGGGGACGCTGCGCGACCACGGGCGGCCGCCGGTGGACGTGCGGGACGAGGCCGTGGCCCGGCGCCAGGCCCAAAGCGCCGTCGCCGAGCTCAAGGCGCTGTTGGGGCTGTAGCGACTCCGGAGGTAGTAGCGACTTGAGTCGCTTCCTCTCCGCAGGAGGAACGACTAAAGTCGTCACTACAGGAGTCCGGAGGTAGTAGCGACTTGAGTCGCTTCCTCTCCGCAGGAGGAACGACTAAAGTCGTCACTACATGAGGAGGCGGGACGCCGTAACCCGATCCGCCCGGATCGCGTCATCACATGAGAACATGCCCAGTACAGGAGGGAGAATCGTGTCGGAAGCCATGAAGGTGCATCTCTCGCCGGCGTTCTTCACCGAGCGGGAAAAGACGCTCGTCGAGCGGGGCGAGCTATCCGCCTCGGCCTTTGCCTTCGATAGCGGCGTGGCCGGGCTGCGGCTGAAAAACGCCGTCGGCGAGCTGGTGCTGCTCCCCTACCAGGGCCAGCAGATCTGGTCAGCCCACTTCGCCGGGCGCGAGCTGACCATGAAGTCCATGTTCACCCAGCCCAACCCGACCCGCAGCTATCTGGATACCTATGGCGGCTTTTTGCTCCATTGCGGCGCCACGGCCATGGGCGTCCCCACGGGGACGGACACCCACCCGCTGCACGGCGAGCTGCCCAACGCCCCCTATCAGCGGGCCTACCTGCTGGCGGGGGAGGATCGCAAGGGCGCCTATCTCGCCCTGGGCGGCGAGTACACCCACACGGTGGCCTTTAGCCACCATTACGCGGCGCGGCCGCTGGTCAAGCTCTACGCCGGGTCGGCGCTGTTCGAGGTCTCGCTGGTCGTCGCCAACCTCAAGCGCACGCCCATGGAGCTGATGTACCTGGCGCACATCAACTATCGCCCGGTGGACCACGCGCGGCTGGTCTATAGCGCGCCGTGCACCCCCGAGCACGCCCGGGTGCGCAAGAGCATCCCCTCCCACGTCAAGCCGCTGCCCGGGTATAAGGAGCTGCTGGAGGAATTCGGGCGGCATCCGGAAAAGCACAACCTCGTCGATCCCGCGCTGCTCTTCGACCCCGAGGTGGTCTTTGCGCTGGATTACCTGGCGGACGCCGACGGCTGGGCGCACACCTTGCAGGTCCACCCCGACGGCGGCGCCGACTATGTGCGGCATCGCCCGGCGCAACTGGACCGCGCGGTGCGCTGGATCTCGCGCACGCCCGACCAGGACGCCATGGGGCTGGTGCTGCCCGGCACGGCGGAGCCCGAGGGGTATAGCGTGGAAAAGGCCAAGGGCAACCTCAAGGTGATCGCGCCGCAGGGCGAATGGCGCTGCGACATGGAGCTGGGCGTGCTGAGCGCCGCCGAGGCCGCCAAGGTCGAGGCCAAGGTCGAGCAGGTCCTGGGGTAGCGCCAGGGAGAGCCAGCGATCGCAGTCGCCAGGGACCGCAGTCGCCAGGGACCAAAGTCGCCAGGGACCGAAGGTCCCTGGCTGACCTTGGCAAATCCCCGAGGGGATTTGCCGGAACGCCATTCCATGGCGCTGAGCCGGCGAATTCCATTCGCCGGGACAAGCCGGCGCCAGGGACCGAAGGTCGCGGCATGGAATGCCGAGGTCCCTGGCTGACCTTGGCAAATCCCCGAGGGGATTTGCCATATTCAGCCGGCGAATTCCATTCGCCGGGACGGGCATTCGCCGGAGAATCCGCGCGCTGGGCGCGCCGTAGAAGAGGTAGCGTCGTGGGTCTTTTAGGGCCGGACGGCCGTTTCCAGGAGGGGGGCGGGCCGCGGACGGCGGAGGCGCCGGGGCCTGGTTTGCCGCGCCTGCGGCTGGGCCGGTGGATTTGGCTGCACACCCTGGCGGCGGCCTTGTTGCCGTTGGCCGCGTTCGGCTGGGCCGCGCTGGTATTGGCGGGCGAAGGGCGAGCGCAACTGGTCTGGCGGCTGGCCGCGGCGGTCGCCGTGCTGGCCACGTGGGTGTCCTACCGGCTGGCGCGCCGGATGGCGGCCCAGCTTTCGACGCTGCGGGACCAGGTGGAGCGGATCGGCGCCGGCGACCTGGCGGCGCCCCCCGCGCCCGCGGAGCCCGCGGCGCTGGCCGCCGAGATCGGCGAGCTGGCCGCCGCCATGGAGACCATGCGCGGCGCCGTGGGCGCGCGGGTCGGCGAGCTGGAGCTGCTCAACCGGGCCCGGGAGTCGGTCGCGGCGGCGGCGGGGTTGGATGAGCTGCTGGCCGGGACGGCGCGGTACCTGGCCGAGGCCGCCGAGGCGACGAGCTGCTCCATCGCGCTCTGGGACCCGGCGGGGGAGCGGCTGGCCCCCGCGGCAAGCCATGGCGACGCCGTGGCCGAGCTCAGCGTCTCCGGCGACCTCTCGCTGGGCCGGATGGTGGCGGGGAGCCAGGAGCCGGTGAGCATCCGCAACGTGCGGACGAGCACCCTGCTCGATCCCGCCGTGGCCGCCGCTTGCACTGCCCGGTCGCTGCTGGCGCTCCCGCTGCTGGCGCAGGGCCGGGCCATCGGCGTCGCGCTGATCGGCGACGACCGCCGGGAACGGGATTTCACCCCCGCGCAGGTGGAGCGCGCGCTCGCCATCAGCTCCCAGGCGGCGGCGGCGGTCCGCAACATGCGGCTGGCCGAGTCCACCCAGCGGCGCCTTCGCGACCTCTCGCTCCTTTACCAGACCAGCGCCGCGATCTCGTCCACCCTGGACGAGGCGGTGGCGCTCGAGATGGCCGTGCAGGCGTGCCTGCGGGTGTTCGAGGTGGATCGGGCGCAACTGGTGATCGTGGAGGGCGGGTGGGCCCGGCTGGCGGCGAGCGAGGGGGACGAGGCCCCCTGGCTTGCGCCGGGCGCGCGCTTTCCCGTGGCGGGAAACGGGCTATTGGGGTGGATGGCCGCCAACCGCCGCCCGCTGGCGATCCGCGACGCGCGCACGGCCATCATGCTGCGCGAGACGCGCGCGGCGCTGGGCTGGCGCAAGGTGGCCTCCTTGCTGGCGGTGCCGCTGGTGGCCCAGGGCGAGATGCTGGGGGCGATCCTGCTTTGCGCGCTGGGCCAGGAGCGGGACTTTACGGCGGAGGAGCTCGGCCTGGCGCAGACCATGGGCAACCAGATCGCCAGCGTGCTGCAGAACGCGCGGCTCTACCGGCGGATGGAAGAGGAAAAGCGGAAATTCGAGCTGGCCGCGCTGAACATGGGCGAGGGGCTCATCATCATCGATAGCGAGGACCGCGTCCTCTTTGCCAACCCGCAGGCGCGGAGCCTCTTGGCCTGGGACCTGGACGCGGCGCCGGTCGACCCGCTGGCGGCGCAATACCCGCCCGCGCCGCTGCGCGAGCTGCTGAACCGCCGCGGCGAGCGGAGCGATGGCATCCTGGCCGGCGAGGTGCAGATCAACGGCGCCCGCCTCACCGATCTGAGCGTCAGCCTCTCGCCGGTCCGCGACGAGGCCGGCGTCCTGCAATGGTGGGTGCTGGTCGTCCACGACATCACGCGGCTGAAAGAGCTGGACCGGCTCAAGTCCGAGTTCATCTCGACCGTGTCGCACGAGCTGCGCACGCCGCTGGCCTCCATCATCGGCTTTGCCGAGCTGCTGATCTCGCTGGAGCCCGGGCCGCTCACCGACGTGCAGTCCGAGTTCGTGGGGATCGTCTACCGCAGCGCCGAGCAACTGCTGGCGCTGGTCAACGACCTGCTGGACGTGTCGCGCCTGGAATCGGGGCGGTTCCTGCTGAACCCGGAGCCGCTGGACCCCGCGGACCTGGTCCGGCGCGTGCAGGGGAGCCTGCAGCCGCTGGCCGAGGCCAAGGCGCTGCGGGTGCGGCTAGAGATGCCCGCGCGGCTCCCGCTGATCCTGGTGGACCCGCACCGGCTGGAGCAGGTGCTGACCAACCTCCTCTCCAACGCCATCAAGTTCACCCCCGAGGGCGGCGAGGTGACCGTCGCCGTCGCCGAGGAGGGCGGGAAGCTCCGCTTCGCCGTGACGGACACGGGCATCGGCATCCCCGCGCAGGACATGGAGCGGGTCTTTGGGCGGTTCTACCGCAGCGCCGAGAGCATCCGGCGGGCCATCGGCGGCACCGGATTGGGGTTATATATCGCCAAGAACATCGTCGAATCCCACGGCGGGGAGATCGGGCTGGAGAGCCAGGAAGGTCAGGGGACGCGGGTCTGGTTCAGCCTGCCGGTGAACGGGCGGGCCGCTGGTTTCGAGCAGGGGACAGAGGAGTGAGGGTTTGTTGCCGATCTTGATCGTGGACGACTCGGCGGTGATGGTGCGGCTGTTGGAGTACACGCTCCGGAGCGTGGGGTATGCGACGCAAGCGGCGCTATCCGGCGACGCGGCGTTGGAGCGCATCCGGGAGCAGCGCCCCGCGCTGGTGTTTCTGGATATCATGATGCCCGACGTGGACGGCTTGCAGGTGTTGCGCCGGATTCGCCGCGACCCGGCGCTGGCCGAGCTGCCGGTGGTGGTGATCTCGGCGCGGGCGCAAGAGGCCGACCGCGACGCCGCGCTGGCCGCCGGCGCGACGGACTATATGACCAAGCCCTACTCACGGGACCAGGTGCTGGCCTTTGCGGCGCGGTATGGCGGCAAGCCGGGCGTCTCTACCCCGTGACGGCCTCCTCGGCCTTGACGAAGGGGATGTGCTTGGGGTTGACCAGCCAGGCGAAGGGGCAGGAGAGCAGGATCATCACGGCCACGCCCCAGGAGAGCGTCTCGTACCCCACCACGCGCAGCAGCGTCCCCGCCAGGAAGGACATGGTCACCGAGGTGATGTGGTTGACGCTGACCCCCGCCGAGAGGGTGGGGACCAGCTCGCCGGGCAGGGCGATGCGGTTGATGTAGGTGTTCAGCGCCTCCCGCGAGATCACCAAATAGTTGATGATCACATAGAGCCCGCAGAGCAGCCAGACGTTGTGCAGCGTGGCATAGCCCACAAAGGCCAGCGCCAGCCCGAGATAGCTCCCCAGCAGGATGCGGCGCTCCCCCAGCCGGTCGATCCACGCCCCCATGACCGGCGCGCCGATCCAGTTCACCAGCCCGCTGGCCACCAAGAGCAGCGGCAGCTTGCTGGCGTCCATGCCATAGAACTCGACCAGCACCCACGAGGCAAAGGCGAAAAAGACCTGCGTCCGCGACCCCTCGAAAAAGGTCAGCGTGTAATAGAGCCAGTACCGCGGGCGAAAGACGAGCTTTTTCTGCGGCCCATCGTGGTTGAGCTTGGTGGGCAGCAGCCACAGGAGCGCGGCGGCGACGACCAGGGCGATCCCGGAGAGGATGAAAAAGACGCGCAGCCCCAGCTTGTCCACCGTCTGGCTGATGAGGAGCATCCCGCCGAGGGCGGCCAGCGCGCCGATGGAATTCAGCCGCCCCAGCACCGCGCCGCAGCGAGCCTTGTCCACCAGCCCCATGCCGATGGAGGCGATCAGCGGCGTCCAGAGGTGAAAGCCGACGGAGGCGATCAGCGCGCAGGCGATCAGGGCCGTGTAAGAGTGGACCAGCGCCCAGAGCCCATAGCCCAGCGCCATGAGCAGGACCGAGACCACGCCGCGCCGGGCCAGGGGCAGCCGCGACAGCAGCGCGGCGAGGAACATCAGGAGGAGCCCCGGAATCTCGCGGATGCCCGCCAGCCAGAGGATCAGGTCGCCGCCGAGTTTCAGCTCCTGGACGTAAAAGTTGGTGGCGACGCCGTTCTGGAACCCCATGCCCAGTTGCACAAAGAACGACGCTGCGGCCAGCGTGATCAGGTTTTTGGTCCACACCCGCCCGGTCTCTTTCGACATGGTCCTCCTCGGAGATGGTACACGGATTCGACGGATCACACGGATCAGGGTACGGCGCCCCTGTGGCGCAAGCTGGAGCGCCCGGCTTCGGGCGCCGCTTGCGAGCCTGTGCTGCGGCCACAAGCCGGAGGCTGGTGCCACGGGCTGGCGAGCCTCTGCTGCGGCCACAAGCCGGAGGCTTGTGCTACGGGCTAGTGGGCGCGGCCCTCGTCATAGATCGGGCCGTAAATCTCGCGGTCGCGGATGACGCAGCCGGAGCGCCCGTGGTCGCGCATGATCTGGGAGCAGCGGCTGCACGAGACGCAGACCTTTTTGGGGTCGAGCTGGCCGCCGCGGACCAGGTCGCGGGCGAAATCGGGGTAGGCAAAGGCGCCGCGCCCCAGCCCCACCATGGTCGCCCAGCCGCGCCGGATCGCCGCGGCGGCGGCGTGGCCCAGGTATTGCCGCAGATAGCTATACCCCGAGCCGATGATGACCATCTCGGGGGCCGCTTGCTGCGCCTGCCGGGCCAGGTCGATGATGCGCGCCACGCCATAGAGCGGGTGCTCGTCCGGGATCTTGACGCCCACCGAGGGGACATCGAAGGGCCGGTTGATGTGCGGCGTGTAATAGGGGTTGCCCACGGTGACGTTGAGCATCTTGAGGCCGCGCTGGCGCAAGAGCTGGATCAGCCGCAGCGGCTCGCTCATGTCCGGCGCCTTGGGGTCGGCCTGGTCCACGCCCCAGCTCCAGGGGTAGGGGTGGCCGTCATAGACGTTGAGCCGGGTGGTGACCATGATCCCCGGCACCTCGGCCTGCACGCGGTCCACGATGGCGAGCATGAAGCGGGTGCGGTTCTCGAAGGAGCCGCCGTAGCGGCCGGGGCGGGTGTGCGCCGCCAGCAGCTCGGAGGGGAGGTAGCGGTGGCAATGCTTGAGGTCCACCGCGTCGAAACCGGCCTGCTGGGCCAGTCGCGCGGCGTTGACATAAGCATCCTGCAGCCGGTCCAGCTCGTCGTCGGTGATGAGCGGCTGGTCCGGCGGGACGCCCACCGCCTGATCCAGCAGCCCATCGTGGTGGGCGATGATCGGCGCGGGCTTGTCCACGGGGCGGGAGTAGCGGCCCGAGTGGGTGAGCTGGATCACCGTGACGGGCCGAAAGCCGGGGCCGTTGGATTCGCGGGCGACGGCCAGCGCGCGCTCGCGGAGGGCGCGGAAGGCGTCCACGTTCTCGCGGACGAGGAGGATCTGCCGGGGGTTGGCGCGAGCCTCGGGGACCACGGCGGTGGCCTCGAACCAGAGGAGCCCGGCGCCGCCGGCGGCAAAGCGCTCGTAGCGGCGGATGGTCAGCGTGTCCGGCTGGCCCTGGGCGGTGCCGTCGCACCCCTCCATGG
>JAAYEA010000403.1 GCA_012689325.1 Chloroflexota bacterium | reverse complement strand
TGGCGCTGCCCATGAAGAAGCCAGGCCGGATCAGGCGCCCATCGTGGCCCCGCAAGATGCGCTGGCGGCCAAGTACCCGGAGCTGGCCCCGCTGGCCTGGAAGGTGCACCAGCTCACCGATACCCCCTATCTCCTGCCCGAGCACTATGCGGTGCTGCTGCGCGAGCTGGCGCGGGAGATCAACGAGCGCGGCTATCAGCTCACCCGCACCTCCAAGACCGTGCGCGATCGCTGCGTGGAGCGCGGCGCGCCAGTGGCCCGCTCGCACATCAATTTCGTGCTCGTCGGCCTGGGCTACATGGGCTACCGCTTCGGCAACGAGCCGCCCGAGCGCCCCGAGCGGCTCGGCGAGGCCCTGGTGCAGAACACCATCAACCTCTGCCGCACCGCACAGTTGAGCTTGACCGAGGAAGAAGAAGACCAAGTGCGCGAGTGGATCATGGGCAAGCTGGCGACGAACGGGCGGGCCGAGCCGCTCAATGGCCCGGCGGTCAAGCACTAGCAATCGGCCCATCGACGCGCGCCCCGAAGGGGAAAAGAAGAGGGCCGAGGCGACTTGCCCCGGCCCTTTGGCTTACATCACGTCCAGCTTGTCCAGCCCCAGTATCCCAAAGGTGTTCATGAACACCTGGTTGGTGGCCCGGCTCAGCGCCAGGCGGCGGCGCACCAGCTCGGGCGTCTCGGCCTTGAGTACGGCGCACTTGTGATAGAACTGGGTGAATAGCCCCGCCAGTTCGAAGGCATAGTCGGTGAGGATATTGGGGGCCAGCGCCGCCAGCGCCCGCGCGATCACGCCCGGGTACCGCGCCAGCGCGCTCACCAGGTCCTTCTCCTCGTCCGCCAGCTCGGAAAGCTGGAGCGACCCCGCTTCCTGCCAGATCGCCGCCATGTCCAGCCCCTCGTCGGCGGCCTTGCGCATCAGCGACTCGGTGCGCACGTTGGCGTATTGCAGGTAAGACGAGGTGTTGCCATCCAGGCTCAGCACCTGGTCGATCTCGAACAGGACGTCCTTGGAGGGGTTGAACTGCACCATGAAATAGCGCACGGCGCTGCGCCCCACCGCCTCGGCGATCCGCCGCATCTCGTCCTCGGGCAGCTCGGCGGCGCGCTTGGCCTTCACCCGCTCGTAGGCCTCGTCGACGGTGGATTGCAGCACCTCGTCCGCCGAGATGCCGATGCCCTTGCGCCCGCTCATGCTGCCGCTGGGCAGATAGACCATGCCGTAGGCCAGGTGGCGCGAGTTGCGGTACTCTTCCTCGTGCCCCGTCACCCGCATCGCCGTATAGACCACCGCCTGGGCGTAGCTCTGCGGCGCGCCGATGACGTTGATCACTACATCCACCTTGGGCCGGCGCCGGGCTTCGCCCTCGCGCCAGGTGGTCCGCAGCTCGCGGCCATCGGGCTGCACCGTGTATAGCCGAAAGCGCACGTCGTTCTCCAGCAGGCCGAACTTCCACATCTGGTAGGCGATGTCCTTGCCCTCATAGGTGGGGATGCCATTGGAGCGCACCAGCACCTTTTCCAGCACATCGTCCTCGGTGGCCTTGCCGCCCTCCCAGAAGTCGGTCATGTTCATCACCAAGCAGCCAGCCTTGGGGCCGGACTCGGCGACGTACACATAGGGCGATCCCTTGATCTTGTCCATGGCTTCCTGGAACAGACCGGAGCGCACGATGTCGCCCTCCCAGCTCAGCAGGTCGTAGGAAGCTCCCAACGACCAGGCCGTCTGGAGCTGCGCGTCCAGTACGCGGCAGATGTCCTGCACGTACTCGCCGTGCTCCACGTGGTGCATCAGCTCCACGATCCCCGCCTTGACCTCGGCGATCTGGGCCAGCTCGGCGCGCAACACCTCGGCCTTGGCCGCATCCTCCCCCTCCAGCGGTTGCCCCTCCAGCGCCTTGAGCTCGGCGCGGGCGTCCTCTTCCCGCCCCAGGATGCGGTGCAGCCGGACGTAATGCTCGCCGACAAAGTGGTCGTACTTGGTCTCGGGCTGCGGCTCCGGTTGGAAGTAGCGCAGGGCATAGAGCGAGTCCGTGGCCTGCTTGCCCGTGTCGTCGATATAGTTCTGGACCTCCACCTCGTGCCCGGCGTGGCGATAGAGGCGCGCGATCACATCCCCCAGCACGCAGTTGCGGGCGTGGCCGATATGCCACTCCTTGTTGGGGTTCACCGAGGTATGCTCGACCAGCACCCGCAGCCGCTTCTCCGGCTCGGACGTGCCATAGGCTGCCCCCTCGGCCCGGATGGTCTCCAGCGCATGGGCGGCAAAAGCCTCATAGTCCATGTAGAAATTGATGTACCCGGCCCCAGCCACTTCCGCCTTGGCCACCAGGGGGCTCGTGGAGGGGTCGATTTTGGCGACCAGCTCTTGCGCGATCTGCCGCGGCGCGCGACGCAGAGGTTTTGCCAACACAAAGGCCACGTTGCTGGAGAGGTCGCCGAACTCGCGGCGAGGCGGCACGGTGAGCGCCGCCTCGGGCGGCACCTCGACCTGCGCCGAGAGGAGATCCTGGCAGGCCTGGAAGAAATCTTGGAAGGGGTCAGCCGACATGGTTCAACCTCCTGACGAACTCGAAGCCGGATTATACACCCTTTCGGCGGCGACGGGAAACGGGCGCTTCCCGGCTCGTTGCTTTGGCTCGCCGAACGATGTATAATGCCGCCAGTTGCTCATCACCCGTGGATATGGAGGTCAGGCCCATGAAAAAGGTCGTCATCACCGGCGTCCGGCAGGCCGAGCTCGTCGAGGTCCCCGACCCGCGGCCCGTGGCCGACTGGGCCCTGGTCAAGGTCACCGTTGCCCCCATGTGCACCGAGTACAAGATCTTTCAGGCGGGGCGGCCCAACGCTTTCCTGGGGCATGAGGCCGCCGGCGCCGTGCAGGAGGTGGCGCAGCCGGGCAAGGTCAAGCCCGGCGATCGCGTCGTGGTCATGCCGCTGTATGCCTGCGGCAAGTGCCCGCTCTGCCTGGCTGGCGACTATATCCACTGCGAGCACGCGCCCGACTTTGCCGCTTTCACTGGGGGGACCGAGGGGCGCGCCACCTATGCCCAGTACCTGCTCAAGCCCGATTGGCTCCTGCTGCCCATTCCCGATGACGTCTCGGATGAGCTGGGCTCCCTGGCCTGCTGCGGGCTGGGGCCGACCTTTGGCGCCTGCCAGCGCATGGCCGTGGACGCCTTTGACACAGTGCTGATCACCGGCCTCGGTCCCGTGGGGTTGGGCGGCGTGATCAACGCCCGCTACCGCGGCGCGCGGGTGATAGCCGTCGAGTCGGTCCCCTACCGGGTGGAAAAGGCCCTGGCGCTCGGCGCGGAGGTCGTGCTCGATCCCCGCGACGAGGGGACGCTGGCCCGCCTCCGCGAGCTGACCGGCGGGCGCGGCGTGGACAAGGCCATCGACTGCTCGGGCGTGGTCGCTGCGCAGCGCCTCTGCATCGACGCGACCCGCCGCCGCGGCCAGGTGGCCTTTGTCGGCGAGTGCCAGGACGACCTGACCATCAAGATCAGCCCCGACATGATCCGCAAGGGGCTCACCCTGCACGGAAGCTGGCACTATAACCTGGCCGACTATCCCCGTCTGCTGCAGGTCATCCGGCGCTCGCCCCTGGTCAGGGACCTCGTCAGCCATGTCTTGCCCATGAGCCAGGCGCAACAGGCGCTGGAGCTGGTCTCCTCCCACCAATGCGCCAAGGTCCTGCTCAGGCCCTGGGAATAGGAGCGAGATGGCCCACACACCGGATACCCGCACGCGGCTGGTGGTGCTCACAGACATCAGCTCGCTCCAGACAGGCGTGGGCGAGCCCGACGACACCCAGTCGTTGGTGCGCCTGCTCCACTATGCCAACGACCTGGAGATCGAGGGGCTGATCGCCACCTACACCAAGCACACCGACGGCTGCAACCCCGACATGATCGAGCACGTCGTCCGCTGCTATGCCGAGGTGCGCGACAACCTGGCCCGCCACGACCCGCGCTACCCTCGCGCCCAGGCGCTGCTGGACGGGGTCCGCGGCGGCCACCGGGACTGGCACGAGGTGGGCCCCGGCAAGGACAGCCCCGGCTCGGAGTGGATCGTGGCGGTATTGGAGCGGCCTGATCCCCGCCCCGTCTGGTTCACCATCTGGGGCGGGCCCCACGAGCTGGCCCAGGCCCTCTGGCGGCTCGAGCAGCAGCACAGCCCGGCCGATTTCGCGGCGCTCCTGGGCAAGGGCCGCGTCTATGCCATCGGCGATCAGGACCGCACCGGACCCTGGATCCGGGCAACCTACCCTGACCTCTTTTACCTGACCGGCCGCCAGATCTATCGGGGCATCTACAAGGACGGCGACCCCTCGTTGGTGACCTGGGAGTGGGTGGAGGAGAACATCCACGGCCACGGCCCGCTCGGCGCGGCTTACCCCAATTACCGCGGCGGCGACCCCTGGGGGCGCGTTTCCGGCATCAAGGAGGGGGACACGCCCTCCTTTCTCTACCTGCTGCCCACCGGCCTGAGCGACCCGGAGCAGCCCACCTGGGGCTGTTGGGGCGGCCGCTTCGCGGGGACGGGCCCGCAGCTCGAGGACGCGCAGGATCGCTACCGCGGGCAGCAGAGCGAGCGCGCCACCGTCAACCGCTGGCGGCCCGATTTCCAGGCCGATTTCCAGGCGCGCCTCGACTGGGGCGTGCAGCCGCCCGACGCCGCCAACCACGCCCCCATCGCCGCGCTCGCCAGCGACCCGAGGCCCGTGGTCCGGCCCGGCGCCGTCGTTCCCCTCAGTGCCGCCGGCTCCGTCGACCCAGATGGCGACGCCCTGAGCTATCGGTGGTGGCTCTACCCCGATCCGGGCACCTATGCCGGAGAGGTGGTCATCGAAGGAGCCGAGGGGGCAGAGGCGACGCTGATCGCCCCAGCGGTGGACGCGCCCGTGGTCCTGCACCTCATCCTCACCGTCACCGACCACGGCACACCGCCGCTGCGGAGCTATCGCCGGGTCGTCATCACCGTGGATCCCCGCGCCTAAGGAGGCCGCATGCAAATCAGTTACCTGGATTGTCAAGCCCAGTGGGGGGGCGCCGAGCTCGCCGTTGGCAACGCCTGTCTGGAGCGCCGCTGGCGCATCGAGAACGGGCTCCTGGTTAGCTCCTCCTTCCGCGATCTCACGACCGGCCGAGAGCTCTTGCTCGTCCCCAGCGACCGGCCGGCCCCCTGTCCCGAGTTCGCGGTGGAGGCGCCCTGCCGCTCCGTGTCCATCGCCGCCGCGCAAGAGCAGGCTCTGGTGGTCGAGCTGCCCGCCCTGGTGGTCCGCGCCCGCGCCGACTATGGCGACTATGCGCTGACCACGGCGATCAAGGTCTATCCGCAGACTGCAGCCATCACCACCTGGCTGGAGATCGAGGGGACGCCGCCCGCTGTGGCCGCGCCCGGGCCGGCCAAGGACGTGGCCACCGGCGTGGAGCCGGTGCACTTCTCCGGCCGCGAGCAGCCCTCCTACCTGGACCTCAACGACTATATGCGGCTGGAGCACGTCCATCACGTCCTCGGCGTCGTCGCGCTCATGGACGTCACCGACCGCAACGACAACCTCTGCCACACGCGGCGCGACCTGCTGACCATCGCCCAGCGGGTGGCCTATCGCGGCAACCTCTTCTTCTGGGAGAGCCAGCGGACCGGCGAGGGGCTCGCCTTCCTGAAGGAGGCGCCGCTGCCCCACGCTCGGCCCATCCGCAGCGCCGCCGACCTGCTCATCGATCGCGATGTCTGGACCTTCGCGGGCCTGGGCGCGGGGGAGGCGTCGCCCCGCGCCAGCTATCCGTTCACCGCGCTTCCCTACCGCGACGGCGACGCCGGTCGCGCCGAGGCGTTGCAGGCGTATCAGCGCGCCGTCCGCCGCCCAGACCCCGAGCGCGACAACATTATCTGGCACAACAACTGGGGCGACCGCAACCGCGACACCCGCATGGGCGAGTCTTTTCTTCTGGCCGAGCTGGACTCGCTGGCCGAGATGGGGATGGACCAGCTCCACCCCGACGACGGCTGGCAAAAGGGGATCACGTCCAACTCGGCCACCCCGGGCGGCCGCTGGGAAGGCCATTGGGAAGAGCCCGACTTTTGGACCCCGCACCCGCAACGCTTCCCGCGCGGCTTTGCCCCCGTCACCGAGGCCGCTCGCGCCAAGGGGTTCAAGCTGGGGCTCTGGTATGACGTGGACTTGAGCAACGACTATGCCAACTGGGAGCGCGACGCCGCGACCCTCCTGGGCCTCTACCGCGAGCACGGCTTCCGCTACTTCAAGCTGGACGGGATCATCTTTAACACCAAGCGCGGCGAGGCCAACCTCCGCCGCTGCATGGAGCGGGTGATCCAGGAATCCGGCGGCCAGGCCACCGTGTTGCTGGACATCACCGCCGGGCAGCGGCAGGGCTACTTTGGGGCCATGCCCTACGGCGTGCTCTTTGTGGAGAACCGCTACACCGACTGGCACAAGTACTGGCCGCACTGCTCCCTGCGCAACCTCTGGCAACTCGCGCATTATGTCGATCCCGGGCGGCTGGTCGTCGAGTTCCTGAACAACACCCGGCACCAGGACAAGTACTCCGGCGACCCGCTGGCGCCGGGCCAATACGCGCCCGACTACCTGTTGGCCTCGGTCATGTTCGCCCGGCCCCTGGCCTGGTTCGAGGCCAGCGCGCTGCCCCAGGCCTATCGCGACGCCCTCAAGCCGCTGGTGGCCGTCTATAAGCAGCACCGGGACCGCCTCTTCGCCGGGACCATCCTCCCCATCGGCGAGGAGCCCAGCGGCTTTTCCTGGACCGGTTTCCAGTCGCAGCGCCGCAGCGCGGTCGACGGGTACTTGTTGGCGTTGCGCGAGCTCAACGACCGCCCCGCCGCGA
Organism: Chloroflexota bacterium; assembly: GCA_012689325.1. Taxonomy (GTDB): domain Bacteria; phylum Chloroflexota; class Anaerolineae; order JAAYEA01; family JAAYEA01; genus JAAYEA01. The sequence goes on along the minus strand of JAAYEA010000403.1, from coordinate 244 downwards.
CCCTCCGGCTGGCCTGGCTGGCGCCCGGACGCTACCGCTTCGAGCATCTCTGCGGCTCCGGCGAGTCCTTCGCCGCCGACCTCGACGCGGGCGGCGCCGTTCAGATCGCGCTGCCCGGCCCGCTCAACTATGGTTTCTATCGCTACCAGCGTATATAAGGCCACAATCCCATCAGGAGGCACCCATGCGCATCAAGCAATCGGCCTGCTATCCCATCTTCAAGCCGTCCGGCATGACCCACGAC
>JAAYEA010000402.1 GCA_012689325.1 Chloroflexota bacterium | reverse complement strand
CCGCCGACTTCTTTGACCACTTCATCCCCGAGATGGGCCCCTGGAACCCGGGCGGCAACTTTTGCCCGCACTGCATCCGCGACAAATCCCCGGAGGGGATCAACCGCTACTTTTGGCAGTGGGATTGGCGGGAACCCGACAGGCTCACCTGCCCGTATTGCGGCACGGTTTTCCCTAACGCCGACTATCCGGAGGACGGCGCGCTGGAGCTCCCCCGGCTGGGGCTGCGCTACACCTTTCACATCACCCGCGCCGAGCACGAGACCGCCGACTGGCGGCTGGGCGAGCGCGCCGAGCGCTTTGTGGGCCAGCCGATCCACATGTCCTTCAGCGGCAACATCCGCGCCATGAAGCTGATCTGGGCGCTGTCGCTGCCGGAAAAGCTGGGCCTGGCCTACGCCCTCACCGGCGAGGCCGCCTATGCCCAGGTCGTCGAGCGCATCCTGCTGCGCCTGGCCGCGGTCTATGGCCGCTACCCGCTGCAAAGCTACTTTCAGGACGTCGTGGACGCCGACCCTGGTTACGCGGTGGACAATGCCGACACCCTGCCGACCGTGTTCAAGCGCAACGCCTGCATCGGGGTCTATGACGGGCGCTACGGCTATGGCCACGAAAAGACGACCACGCGCGTCACCCGGGTGGCCACGGGGCTATGGGGCTCCAGCCGGATCAGCAACGAGCTGAGCACCAACGGCATGACCTTCCTCAGCCTGCTGCAGGGCTATGACCTGGTCAAGCCGACCATCGCCCCGGAGACGCGGCGGCGCATCGAGCAGGATTTCCTGCTCGAGCATTACTTGGACGTGCGCGCCTATACCCTGATTACCAACAAGGCCGGCCCCGCGCGCACCTCGCGGGTGGCCTTTGGGCTGGTCTATGACGACGAGGCCGAGATCGATGCCGGGCTGGAGGGCTGGACCAAGCTGCTGGAATCGCAATACCACCCCGACGGCTCGATGAAAGAGACGCCGATCTATGGGCACAAGCCGATCCGCGAGGAGTTGTGGAAAGTGCCTGAGCTGCTGCGCGGGCGGCGCGACCTCTATGGCGAGGGGCTGTATCGCGCGGCCATGCTCGGCCACCGCGAGATCACCACGCCGCTGGGGACGCAGCCGACGCTGGACGACAGCTTTCTCGGCTGGAGCACCTCGCGGCTCTTGGCCGACATCGCGGCGGCGCGCTGCGGGATCGCCATCACCTCGCTGGAGCCCGGGCCGACGACCTTTGCGCTGTTCAATACCGACCTGACCGAGCCCGTCCCCGCGCCCAATGTGGCGGTCAACCGCTACTTTGAGGGGCGGCATCTGGCCTGCCTGGGCTATGGCGAAGGGCGCGAACGGGCGCAGCTTTACCTGATGGGCGAGGACGGCCTGCACGGCCATCGCCACGCCTGCCCGCTGAACCTGCAGCTCTACGCCGGGGGGCTGGAGGTCTGGCCCGACCTGGGCTACATCTGCGACCACCCGGGGAACAAGTGGGTCAAGGCCACGGCCAGCCACCAGACGGTGGTGGTGGACGAGGCCGACGCCAAGCCTGCGGGGCCCAGCGCGCTGCTCGGCTTCCGCGGCGAGGGGCCGGACCGCTACGCCGCCATGGAGGCGCCCCTGGTGGGCGGCGGCGTGTTGCGCCGCCGGGTCTGGCTGCTGCTCAAGCCCGATGGCCTGCCGGTGGTGGTGGATATCATGGAGGCGGAGGGCGGCCGGGCGCACGACTACCAGATGCGCGTCGCCGCGCCGGCGGGCAGCCTCCAGGTGGGCGGGCTGGCCTGGCGCCCGCGGGCGGCCCTCTATCAGGGCTCGTCCGAGTATCCGCTGCTGGGCTTTCAGACCGGCGGGGCGGTGGAGGGCGGCTGGTCGGCGACCTGGGACCAGGGCGAGCAACAGGTGCGCGCCACGGTGCTGACCCCTTGCGCCGAGCTGATTCGCTATCGCTCGCCCGGCTGGCGCAGCCAGTTCGAGATCACCGCGCAGCCGGACAAGTATTTCGACACGCTGGCGCTGCGTGGGAGCGGCCCGCGGAGCCGCTTCGTGGTCGTCCACGAGGTCTATCGCGGCGAGCCGTACCTGCAAGAGGCCACCTGGACGGGCTTGGTGCGTCTGGTTGGCCGCGATGGGAAGGTCTTGGACGCTAGAGCCTAGTGCGCTGCCGCCGGAACCTATACTCACGAGAGGAGCCGAGATGAGCGAGGTACGACAATTCATCCCCCTGCCGGACAAGCCGGTGAACCAACTGACTGCCCAGGAGATGGTCGTTTTCCGCCAATGGATGGGGCTGGACGCCGGCGGGACGTCGAGCGGCGGCCCCGTGGTCCCCTATCCGACGCCGGAGGAGGCGGAGCGGCGGGCCTGGCGCGAGGAGTGGAAGGCGCGTTATGCCGGCCGGGCCACCGCCGAGCCCAAGCTGCTGGTCCGCGCGGAGCAACTGGAGATGCTGCGCGCCAACGCCCAGCGCAACGAGGACGCCCGCCGCTATTACGACGCCGTGCTGGAGTTGGCCGAGACGGTGGCGGCGCTGCCCGCTGACTTTTTCGAGACTTTTATCCCGGATCAGGGCCCCTGGAACCCGGGCGGCAACTTTTGCCCCAATTGTATCGGCGACAAGTCCCCCGAGGGGATCAACCGCTACTTTTGGAAGTGGGACTGGCGCGACCCGGACACGGTCACCTGCCCCTATTGCGGCTGCGTCTATCCCAACGCGCAGTACCCGGAAAACGGCGTGCTCGAGCTGCCGCGCCTGGGGATGCGCTACACCTTTCACGTCCTGAAAGCCGAGCAGGAGAGCGCCGACTGGCGCCTGGGCGAAAAGGCCCAGCGGCACGTGGACCAGCCGATACACGTCAGCTTTGCGGGCAATATCCGCGCGATGAAGATCTTGTGGGCGCTGGACGCGGCGGACGCGCTCTCGCTGGCCTACGCCCTCACCGGCAAGGCGGCCTATGTGCAGGCGGCCGAGCGCATCCTGACCCGTTTTGCCGCGGTCTATCCTCGCTACCTCCTGCAGAGCTACTTCCAGGACGTGGCGGACGCTGACCCCGGCTATGCCGTGGACAACGCCGACGTCCTGCCCACGGTGTTCAAGCGCAACGCCGTGATCACCGTCTATGATGGGCGCTACGGTTGGGGCCACGAAAAGACCACCACCCGCGTCACCCGCGTGGCGACGGGGCTGTGGGGCTCCAGCCGCATCGGCCGGGAGCTCTGCGAGACGAGCATCCGCGCGCTGCGGCTACTGCAGGATTACGACCTGATCAAGCTGGCGATCTCCCCCGAGTCGCGACTGCGGATCGAGCGGGACTTTTTGCTCGAGCTGTACCTCGACATCCGCGCCTACGAGTATATCACCAACAAGGCCGGGTCGGTGCGCGCCGCGCGGGTGGCCTTTGGGTTGATGTACAACGAGCCCGCCGAGATCGAGGCGGGGCTGGACGGCTTTCATCGCATCGTGCAGGGGCAGTTCCACCCCGACGGCTCCATGAAAGAGACCCCCGGCTATGGGCATATGCCCATCGGCCAGGACCTCTGGAAGCTGCCCGAGATGCTGCGCGGCACGCAGGACCTCTACGCGGACGGGCTCTACCATGCCGCCCTGCGTTGCATGTCCGAGCTGGTCGCCCCGACGGGCCGCGCGCCGCTGCTGGACGACACCACCTTTGGCTGGAACTATTCGCGGATCGTCTCGGATGTGGCCGCGGTGCGCTGCGGGCTGGATATCCCCACCTCGCAGCCGACCCCCTCCGAATTCGCCATGCTGAACGCTGACCTGAGCGCGCTGCCGCCGCGCAAGACCTCCCGCCCGGCGCAGAACCACTACTACGAGGGCCGGCATCTGGCCTGCCTGGGCTTTGGCGAGGGCGAGCGCGCCACCCAGCTCTACATGATGGGCGAGGACACCTGCCGGATCCATCGCCACGCCTGCCCGCTGAACCTGCAACTCTACGCCGGCGGGCGCGAGATATTCCCCGACATCGGCTACATCTGGGACCACCCGGGGAACCGCTGGGCTAAGGCCACGGCCAGCCACCAGACGGTGGTCATCGACGAGGACAACACCCATTGGGCCGGGCCCAGCGCCTTGCTCGGCTTTCGCGGCGAGGGGCCGGACCGCTACGCGGCCATGGAGGTCCCGCTGCAAGGGGGCGGGTGGCTGCGCCGCGCGGTGACGCTGCTGGAAAAGGCCGACGGCCTGCCGATCCTCATCGACATCATGGACGTGGAGGGCGGGGAGACCCACGACTATGTCGCCAGCGTGGTGACGCCGCCTAAGAGCCTGACCCTCGCCGGGCCGAACCTGCGCCCGCGGGTAGAGACGCTCTATCAGAAGGACTCGTACTATCCGCTGCTGGATTTCATGACCGGCGGCGCGATGGCGGGCGGCTGGACGGCGATCTGGGACCAGGGCGGGCAAAAGGTGCGCGCCACCATCCTGACCCCCTGCGCCGAGGTGATCACCTTCCGCTCGCCGGGCTGGCGCGTCCCCTTCGAGATCACGGAGCACCCGGACAAGTACTTTGACGCCCTGGTGCTGCGCCAGAAGGGGCCCCGGAGCCGCTACCTGGTGGTGTACGAGGTGATCCAGTAGGGGCCCGTTGCTCAAGAGATGCCCATCCATCCGGAATCGCGAGAGAGCCTGTTGATCCGCCGCCTGGGCGCGGCGCTGCTGACGCTGCTGCTGGCTGCGTCGTTCCTGCTCTGCGCCTGGCAGTTGAGCGCCAGGGCGCAGGGCGCGGCCAGCGCCAGCGGGACGGTGGTGGATGCCGCCGGCCCGCTAGGCGGGGCCAGGGTGTGCGTGCGCGCCACCGAGAACGCGACCCTGGCCGATGCCGCGGGCCGCTTCGTGCTGGCAGGGCTCGTTGAGGGCCGCGAGGTGGAGCTAACCGCCTGGGCCGACGGCTATTACGTCGCCAGCGCGAAGGTCACGCCCCCGGCGGCGGGGATCACCCTCACCCTGCGCCCCTACCACACCGTGGACAACCCCGACTATGCCTGGCCCTCGCCCCTGGCGGGGAGCTCGGAGGGGGCCTGCGGCAACTGCCACCCCATGATCATCTCGCAGTGGATCACCAATGCGCACGGCTCGGCCGTGAGCAACCCACGCCTCTACAGCCTCTATAACGGAACGGATGTGGCGGGCGTCGAGCCCGTCGCGCCGGGCTACCAGCTCGATTTCCCCGGCACGGCGGGCAACTGCGCCAGTTGCCACGCCCCCGCCGCCGCGGCGGATGGCTACCTGACCACGAACATGAACGATGTGCGCGACGTGATCACGGCGGGGATCCATTGCGACTTTTGCCACAAGATCGGCGGCGTCTACCTGGACCCGGCCACCGGCTCAGTCTATCCCAACGTGCCGGGCGCCCAGGGGCTGCGCTTGCTCCGCCCCCCGGCGGGCGACGATATCTTTTTCGGGCCGTATGACGACGTCCACGACCCGGATACCTACCTCCCCCTGATCTCGGAGAGCCGTTACTGCGCGCCTTGCCACCAATTCTCCTTCTGGGGCACGCCGATCTACGAGTCGTACGACGAGTGGCTGGCCAGCCCCTACGCCGCCGAGGGCGTCACCTGCCAGGACTGCCACATGCCGCCCACCGGCGAGACCCTCTTTGCCCTGCCCGAGGTCGGCGGCGTGGAGCGCTCGCCTGAGACCATCCCCTCGCATCTGGACCTGGGCGCCGCCAGCGCCGAGCTGTTGCAGAACTCCGTGGCCATGACGGTCAGCGCCGAGTCGCTGGGGGGGCTGGTCCGGGTCACGGTGACCATCACCAACACCCAGGCGGGACACCATGTCCCCACCGACTTTCCGGGGCGGCACCTGATCCTCACCGTCTCGGCCACGGATGCCCAGGGGCGCGCTCTGGCCCAGCGGGGCGGCCCCACGGTCCCCGTCTGGGGCGGCGCCGAGGCCGGGCTGCCCGGCCAGGCCTTTGCCAAGGTGCTCCGCGACGTCCAGAGTGGCGAGTCGCCGGTGGTGAGCTACTGGAAGCAGGCGCTCATCGCCACCGATAACCGCATCCCCGCCCGGCAAGCCGACGTCTCCACCTACACCTTTGCCGCCCCGGATGGGGGCGTCGTGAAGGTGGCTGCCGAGCTGCGCTTCCGCCGCGCCTTCCAGCCGCTCATGGACGCCAAAGGGTGGGATGCCCCCGACATTCTGATGGAGGCCGCGCGAGCGGAGGTGGCCGTCGCGCCCCGCTGGCGCAGCCATCTGCCGTGGGTCGCGGCGGCTGGGGATAGGTAGGTTGCCCCGCGCCAGCGATATTCCTTGCCACAAGCCGGCCCAACCGTGCTATAATGGAATCGGTAGGCGGCTCGCCAGCCGCTCTTCACCTCTCTTCGTTGCCAGGGCGGCTATGGTCCCGCCGAGGTGTCCGAGGCCCTGAATGCGCCAGAGGAGGTGCGCCATGAGCGGCACGATCGGGATCGATGCGTTGCGCCCGGGGGACATCCTGCTGCATCGCGGGACATCGTTCGTCAGCCGGGGGATCCAGTTGTTCGATGGCTCGCCGGTGAGCCATGCCTCCCTCTACTTGGGAGGGGGCAAGATCGGCGAGGCGGTGGCCCATGGGCTGGTGGAGAACGACTACCACGCCAGTTTTCACGGCAACGAGTGGGTGAAGGCCTATCGCCTCGCCCACGCCCCGGCGGACCTATCGCCGGTGCTCCGGGTGGCCCGGCGCTACCTGGACCAGGGCAACCGCTACGGTTTTGAGCAGATCGTCATCCTCGCGCTGTTGAGCACCACCCGCAAGATCAAGATCACGCCAGTGCTGCGGAGGCTGCTGCGCACCCTGCTGGACGCCGCGGCTGCCGAGCTGAGCGCCCTCTTCCGCGCGGGCAAGGAACCGATGATCTGCTCCGAGTTCGTCTACCGCGTCT
>JAAYEA010000005.1 GCA_012689325.1 Chloroflexota bacterium | reverse complement strand
GACATAGGCGTGGTGGGCGTCAGCCCGGCCGTGTCGCTCTACATGGTCAAGGTCTTTGATGGCCCCGACTGCGGCTGGGCCTACAGCTCGACCCTGGTGGACGCCACCAACCGGTGCGTCGCCGCGGAGGCCAAGATCATTAGCATGAGCCTGGGCGGCAGCAAATCGTCCCGCACGGAAAAGACCCAGTTCGCCAACCTCTACAGCCAGGGCTTCCTCTCCATCGCGGCGGCGGGCAATGAGGGCACCTCGGCCTACAGCTATCCCGCCTCCTATGACTCGGTGGTCTCGGTGGCGGCGGTGGACGAGGCCCTGAAAGTGGCCGACTTTTCCCAGTACAACAGCCAGGTGGAGCTGGCCGCGCCGGGCGTGGGCGTGCTGAGCACCGTGCCCTTCATCTCCACGAACACCCTGACCGTGGACGGCGCGACCTACACCGGCAGCCAGATCGAGTACGCCGCCCATGGCACGGCCAGCGGCGACCTGGTGAATGGCGGCCTCTGCACTGCTGCCGGCGCTTGGAGCGGCAAGGTGGTGCTCTGCGAGCGTGGCGACATCAGCTTTTACGACAAGGTGATGAACGTCCAGAACAGCGGCGGCGCGGCGGCGGTGATCTATAACAACGTCCCGGGCGGCTTTTTGGGCACCCTGGGCGAGGGCTACAGCTCGACCATCCCCGCCATCAGCCTGAGCCAGGAGGACGGGCAGTACCTGGTGGCCAACAAGCTGGGCCAGTCCGGCACGGTGGTGAGCACCCCGCCGACGGTGGGCAGCGGCTACGAGGCCTGGGACGGCACCTCCATGGCCACGCCGCACGTCTCGGCGGTGGCGGCGCTGCTCTGGAGCTCGAACTCGAGCCTCACCAACGCCGAGATCCGCTCGGCCATGGCCGCGACGGCGAAGGACCTGGGGGCGGCCGGCCGCGACGTCTATTACGGTTATGGGCTGGTGCAGGCCAAGGCCGCGCTGGATTCCCTGGGCGGCGTGGCGCCCAACCAGCCGCCGACGGCGGGCTTTACCTTCACCACCGCCGACCTCACGGCCACCTTTGCCGACACGAGCACGGACTCGGACGGTTCCGTCGTGGCCTGGAGCTGGGATTTCGGCGACGGCGGTACCTCCACCGCGCAGAACCCGACACATACCTATGAGGCCGCGAGGACCTACACCGTCAGCCTGACCGTGACTGATGACGACGGCGCGACGGGCTCCATCAGCAAGCCGGTCACCGTCACCAGCGGCGGGACGACTGGGATCACCCTGAGCGTGACCACCCGCAAGGCCGGCGCGAACAAGTTCGCCGACCTGGTCTGGAGCGGCGCCACCTCGGCCAACGTGGACGTGTATCGGACGAACACCAAGGTGATCACCACCCCCAACGACGGCGCCTATAGTGACAAGGTTGCCAAGACCACGACCATGGCCACCTACAAGGTCTGCGAGGAGGGCAGCACGACCGTCTGCTCCAATGAGGTGACGGTGACCTGGTAGGGCCGGGCAGGCTGTACTGACATTCACATCGTTTGTTCGCCAGAGGCGAGGCCCTCCATCGGGGCCTCGCCTTGCGCTTTCGGGCGGGCGGCGGTTTGCGGGATCGCGCCGAGTGTTGTACCATCTGGCCTGGATGCGGCCCATCCGCGCCCAGGCCTGATTTCCCGGGAGGTTAGCATGATCTATACCCAGCTCTTCGACCGTTACGCGCCCGGCAAGGTCGTTCGCGCCGGCATCATCGGCACCGGCCACTATGCCACCGCCATCGTCACCCAGTCGTTTTCCATCCCGCGGCTGGAGGTTCCCGTCGTCGCTGACCTGGACCCCGCCACCGCCGCCAAGGCCTTCGAGCGCGCCGGTGTCCCCGCTGAGGATATCGTCATCTGCGAAAGCCGCGCCGCCGCCCTCCAGGCCCTGGAACAGGGCAAGCGGGTCGTGCTGCGGGACGCGCTCTTGATGATGGACTTGCCCATCGATGCCGTGGTCCATGCCACCGCCAGCGCCGCCGCCGACGCCGTCCATGCCTCGGAGGCGATCCGGCACGGCAAGCACGTGATCATGGTGGGCAAGGAGTGCTGCGTCACCATCGGGCCGATGCTCAAGCGCCTCGCCGACCAGGCGGGAGTGGTCTATACCAACGTGGATGGCGACCAGCCGGGGCTGCTGATGGGCCTGGTGGGCTGGGCGCGCGAGCTGGGGCTGGAGGTCCTCTGCGGCATCAAGTTCCGGGACACCAACCTGACCTACGACGGTGGGGCGCTCTGGAAGGGGAGCAAGCCGTTCCCCCTGCCGCAGGACCAGCTCGGTCACTTTGCCCCCATCCGGCCCGGCCAGGCCCGCGAGATGGTCGAAGGGCGCCAGGGGGCGCTGGGCCAATTTGGCGAGATCGGGCACTTTGACTATGAGGAGCTGACCATCGCGGCCAACGCCACGGGGCTGGCGCCGGATGCTGACCGGCTTCATCGGCCCGCGCTCCGCACCACCGAGATCCCCGAAGTCCTCTCTCCCGTGGAGGAGGGCGGCATCCTCGGCCGTCGCGGCGTGATCGAGATGGTGACCAACCTGCGGCACGCCGATGAGGCCGATGGCGGCGGCGGCGTCGCTGTTGTGGTCACCGCGGCCACCGAGTACTCGCGCTATATCCTGGCCACCAAGGGCTGCATCAGCAACAGCCGAGGCACCACGGCCCTGATCTACCGCCCCTATCACCTCTGCGGCGTGGAGACGCCCATGTCCATCCTCTGCGCGGGGCTGCTGGGGCTGCCCACCGGCACCATCGATTACCAGCCTCGTTTCGACGTGATCGCCGAGGTGGTGCGGGGGAAAAAGGCGGGCGAGTCGCTCGAATATGAGGATGTCCGGACCTATATTCGCCCCGCCGGGGCGGTGGACGACGGCGCGCCCCTCAGCCTGCACCTGGCGCTGTGGACCAAGTTGGCGGTGGACGTCGCGCCGGGGACGATCATCACCCGCGCGCACGTGGCGCCGGCGGCGGACTCGGTGCTCTGGAAGCTCCGCCGCGAGCAGGATCGGCTCCTGCTGCACAAATAGGGCCAGCGCGCCGCACTGGCAGGACAGGCCAAACCGTGCTATACTGGGAGCAGGATCGCAAGAAGGGGGTCGATGCGCATGAAGTTCATCCTCCTGGCCTGTACCGCACATCGCGAGGGGGAATACTATGTCGCGCGGTGCAAAGAGCTGGGCACCTCGAGCTTTGGTGATACGCCAGAGGAGGCCTTCCGCAACCTTGATGAGGCGACGCTGCTGTTCCTGAACACGCTGGAAGATCTGGGTGAGTGCGAAAAGCTGCTGGCGGAAAAGGACGTCAGGGTATACGACTGGCGCGATGGCGCCGTGGTGAGCAAACGGGTCGAGTGTGAGCCGGGGGCTCTAGGCCAGACCATGCTCGTTCCCGTGGCGGCATGATCAGGCAGCGGCTCTTCTCCAGTCGCGAGATCATCCGGGCGCTCGAGCGAGCGGGCTTTGCCCATGCGCGTTCCGCGGGCAGCCATGCTTCCTATACGCGCCCCAAGCCCGACGGCAGCGGCCACCATGTGGTTGTCGTGCCGTTGGACAAACCCGAGGTGCCCAGGGGCACTTTTGAGAGCATCCTGGAACAGGCGCATTTGAGCTATGACGAGTTTCTAGCTCTGGCTCGGGTAAAGCGCCAAGGCTAGCGGCGTGCTGGCCAGGGACCAGAGATCCCTGGCTGAACACGCAAGTCCCCGGCGGCATGGAATGCCGTTGGGACTTGCCAGGACGCCATTCCATGGCGCTGAGCTGCGGAATGGAATTCGGCGGCCTAACACACAACGGGCCAGGCATCATCTGCCTGGCCCGTTTCGCTATTCGGTTGTCTCGCGCCCCGATCAAGGGACACGGATTCCACAGATCGCACGGCTCAGGAATCTGATCTCGTGAATCTGTGTTGATCTGCGTCCCATTCTGTCTTACCGAGGCGACCACTTGGCCGCGTCGAAGGCGATCAGCCGGCTCAGGTAGGGCTCGCTCGTCACGTCGTTGAGCGACAGGTAATCCTGGGCGTTGCCGCGGAAGTAATACGTCCCCAGCGACACCCAGCGCCCGCCGTTGATCGACTGGTTCACCACGCGCAGGGTAAAGCCGTGATAGTGCGAGATCCAGTACAGCGCGTTGCCGGTGGTCGAGTAGGTGTTCGGGACATAGACGTACACCTCGTACCAGCCCGGGTTCAGCGACGGATACCACCGCGCCCAGTTATAGTTCGGGCGCTTCCAGTCGTTGTTGCGCGTCCAGGTGATCTGGCCGTTGTACCCGCCATAGCTGATGGTGTTCCAGGAGTAGGTCGAGCCGCCCTTGACGAAACCCGAATCCTTGTCGTCCACCACCACCTCGGCCGGCGGCGGAGGCGTGACCAGCGCCCAGGAGAGCTTGGCCACCGCGCCGCCCAGCCGCTCATAGTACTCCACCTGCACCGGCACGGCCCCGCCGGTCACGGCGATGTCGGCGGTATAGGTGGTCGGCGCCTGATCGTACCAGGCGTTGATGATGAGCTGCCCATTGACCCAGACGCGGATGCCGTCATCGGCCACGGCGGTGAAGCGATAGTTGCCCGCCGCCAGGGTCAGGTTGCGCGTCCACCGCGCGGAAAAATAGTCCGACGGGACCACGCCCCACGACGGCGACCCCTCGCCCCAGTCAAAGTTGAGCGAGGCATCGTTGCGGGTGAGGATCGGCGAGCCGCTCAGCCAGATGTTGGTGAAATACTCGCCGCGCCAGTCATAGATGACCTCGCCCACCTTTTGCCAGGCGAGCTGGATCATCGCGCCGCCGCCGTTCTCATAGAACTCGACCAGGATCGGATGGTCGCCGGCGGTCATGTAGCGGTCGGCCGAGTAGGTGGTCGGGGCCTGGTCCTTCCAGGCGTCGATCACGAGCTGGCCATCCACCCAGACGCGGACGCCGTCATCTGCGGTGGCGGTGAAGCGGTAGGTGCCCGCGCTGAACTCGACGGAGCGAGCCCAGCGGGCGGAAAAGTTGTCCACGGGGACGCTGGCATGGGGCGAGCCGGTCCCCCAGTTATAGTCCAGGTTGCCGCCCTCGGTGCGCCACATGACGGGCGGGCCCCAGAGCCCACGGTTGTTCCAATAGGCGGCCTGCCACCCTGGCTCGGTGTAGCTGATCGAGTACTCCTGGGCCAAGGCGGGGCTGGCCAGCGTCACGAAAAAGACCGCTGCCAGCAGGATGCGCCAGCCTGCTTTGAGAGTGTTGCTACGGGTAAACATGGTGTGCCTCCCTGCGCCCCGGTCCGTTCTGCGCGGCCGCGGAGCGCAACTGCCCCCCATCCAAATGATTATGTGTTATATACGCTCTTGGGCCCCGTTTGGTTCCTGCTTGGGTCGCTCCAAGTGCATACCCTAGTGTTAGCGCGGATAGCGCCCGCTGCCTATGATCTGCGACATGTGCCCACGCTCAATCCGCGCGCACGATCCGCTGGCCGCTGCCGTGGTAGGTGTAGCTCTTGCCCTCGACCTGGAGCACGATGATATAGCCCGGCGTGATGACCTGGAGGTAGAACTTGCCCTCCTCCGGGACGCCCAGGCTGCTGTCGCGGAACTCGGTGGGCGTCACCGAGGCCACCACGATCTTGTCCGCCGAGACGCGCAGTCGGCCCGCCAGGTCCTCGATGGCGAGTTTCCCCAGCGCCTCGGCCTCGCCGCCGCGCGGCAGGAGCGCCTTCTCCGCGGCCAGCACGACGCGCTGGCCGCTGGCGTGATAGGTATAGGGCTGGCCATTGGCCTCCAGCCGGATGATATAGCCCGGCGTCACGGCGGGGAGATAGACCTGCCCTGGCTCGGCCACGCCCAGGCTGCTATCGCGGAACATGGTGGGGAGGGTCTCCTTGATGGCGATCTGCCCCACGGGCAGGCCCAGCCGCCCCGCCAGGTCGGCGACGGCTTGCTGGGCCAGCGCGGCGCCCTCCTCCGTGGCGGTCTCTTTGGGCGGGACGCGCACGATGCGGCTCCCGGCGGCGTGATAGACATAGACCATCTCCCCCACCTCCAGCGTGATGGCATAGCCCGGCGTGATCACCTGGCTATAGACCCGTCCGGGCTCGGGCACGCCCAGGCTGCTGTCGCGGAACATGGTGGGCTCGGCGCTGACCACGGCGATCTCGTCCACCGCCAGGCCCAGCGCCCGCGCCAGGTCGGCCCGGGCCTTGTCCACCAGGGGCGCCGCGGCGGCGTCCGGCTCCACATCCTGGCCGACGGGCTCGCCCTTGCCGCCGACGCTGAGGGTCAGGCGGCCGTCCCGCTCCGCGATGGCAAAGGGGATGCGGATGGCGGCGTGGCCGGGCGCGCCCCAGGTCAGCTCATAGGCGCCGGGCGCTAGCTCGCGGCGCAGGGTGGCGGGCCAGGCCGTGTCGCCGGCCTCCAGCGCCCGCAGGCTCGCCACGGTCTCCTCGGCCACCGGGTTGCCCTGGGCGTCCAGGATGCGCACGACGCCGTCAAAGGTCCGATCGGCCGGAAAGAGCTCCACGCCGTCGTTGCGCACGGCGAGGCTGACCTCGAACTCGCCCTGGGCGTTCACCGCCATGGGCGCCTGGAAGGTCAGGTTGGCGTCGGAAGGCGCTTCTATCGGCGCGGCGCAGGCGACCAGCGCCAGCAGCGCCAGAGTGATCAGTAGGTGTTTTGCGTTCATGTTCTGCTCCTTGATGACGGGCTCCACGCGCCTTGCGGGCGGTTGGTTCCAGGGCCCGTCACCTAGATAGACGGAATCGCAGCCGCCCGAGTTCCGCTTGACTCTATTATGCCACAGCCCGGGCGTTTTGTCATCCCCCCAGTTGGCGCTACAATGCCCAAACGTATCCATTGCGCCGTTGCCGCGTCTAGATTGATAGATGAATGAGGGGGAGGTCCATCGTGAGCGCGTTCTGGAGGCGCAGATCACAGAGCCGGCTGGCCTGGGCCGTGGCCATCGCGGCGTGCGCCCTGGCCCTGGCGCTCCGGGCCAGCAGCCCCTACGTGCTGGCCTGGTCGTGGCCTCCCCTGCGTCGCGCGGCGCTGGTCAAGCTGGAGGGGCGGGTAGAGTCTGTCGCCCCGGGCGCGGTGACTATCGCCGGCTATGACGTGGCGCTGCCGGACGGGCTGCTGGCGCCCGGCGAGGAACTCGCCCCAGGCGATTGGACGCTGGTGCACGCCGAGCGGGACGCCGCGGGCAACCTCATAGCGCGCCAGGTGGTGCGGGACCGCGCCGCCGCCGCGCCGGAGCGGGCTGCGCTCGTCCAGGCGCCGGTCGAGTTCGAGGGGCGAATCGAGCAACTCTCGCCCCGCGAGGACGGCCTGGGCGATTGGGTAGTGGACGGCGTGATGGTCCGGGTGGGTGCCGGGACAGTGATCCATGGGCAGCCCGCGCTAGGCGCCGAGGTGGAGCTGCGCGGCCAGCCCTGGGGCGCGCGCGGCGTGCTGGCCGCCGAGGTGTGGGTCGTGGCCGCGGAGGAGCAGTCGCTGGTGGTGGAAGGGCGCATCGCCCGAATCTCGCGGGAGGGGGCCAAGCTGGGCGCGCTGGCGCTGAGCGACGGCAAGGCGCCGCTCCCTTACGCCTTGATCATCGACGAGCAGACCTTTATCGACGAGAGCCGCGGCCGGGCCGAGGCGGACATGTGGGCCGAGGTGCGCGCGGTGCGTGAGGAGGATGGCACGCTGCGAGTGCTCTACGTTCGCATCCTGCGGCCCTAGCGCCGCCCTGAAACGACAGCTTGCGCCCGCGGCCGGTGGCAGCCCGGGCGAAACCCTATGGCGCCCCTTCGGGGGCCCCCAGCCTCCTCCCCCCCAGGAGGTTGGGGGATACCAGAGCCTCTTGCCGAAGGGCAAGAGGCTCTCTTGTTGCCCCCGCGCGGATGTGCTAGAATGGCCTCAGCATCGCCTTGACCGCAACCCCTGGGAGGTGGACCAATCATGAACAACCGCGAGCGGCTGCTGGCCATCCTCGACCGCCGGCCCCCGGACCGCATTCCCTGGATTCCGCGCTTGCTTCTCTGGCACCAGGCCCGGCAACTGACCCACACCATGCCCAAGCGCTTCGAGGGGCTAAGCCTGCGCGAGGTGGAGCGGGCGCTGGGCCTGGGCACGCCCGCCCGCGACGGCGTGATCTGCCGCCCCCGCTACGATGACACGGTGCAGCGGGTGGAGCGGCGGGAGGGCGGCAAGCTCATCGTCGAGCACCACACGCCGCTGGGCATGGTGCGCGAGGTGACCCACTATTCCGACGATCTCGACGAGCAGGGCCTCCCCGGCCGCGTGGAGGAATTCCCGCTCAAGGGCCCCGAGGATTACCGGGTCTGGGAGTGGGTGGTGCAGCACACCACCTACGCGCCCGCCTATGACGAATACCTGGCCTATGACCGCGAGGTCGGCGAGGACGGGCTGCCCATGGTCCAGGTGGGCGACGTGCCGCTGCACGAGTTCGCCCAGGTGCTGGCCGGGTACGAATACGCTTACTACCAGATGGCCGACTATCCGCGCGAGGTGGACCACCTGCTGGCGGTGATGGCGGAGGCGCAGCGCGAGCGGCTCTGGCCCGTGGTAGCGAAATCGCCGGCGCGGCTGTTGCTCCACGGCATGCATCTCTCCACCCAGTTCACCCCGCCCAAGCTCTTCGAGCGGTACGTCATCCCCTATTACCAGGGCTTCATGGCCGCCATGCACGAGCATGGCAAGGCCGTGGCCATGCACGCCGACAACGACACCAGCGCCATCCTGGCGCACATCGAGCGGGCGGGCTGGGACATGGTGGAGTGTTTCGTCACGGCGCCCATGGTGCCGCTGACGCTGGCCGAGGCGCGGGCCGCCTGGGGCAACCGCGTGATCATCTGGGGCGGGCTGCCCTCGCTGCTCCTCTCCCCCAGCGTCCCGGAAGACGAGTTCCGCGCCTACATGCGCGAGCTGCTGCGGGCCATCGCCCCGGGCGACGCCTTTATCCTGGGCATCGCCGATAACGCCATGCCCGACTCGCTCATCGACCGCGTGGCCTGGGTCACCGAGCTGCTGGCCGAGCGAGGCGGCTATCCGCTGTCGTGACCGCGGGGGCCTCGCCCGCCGAGCTGCTGGCCGAGCGAGGCGGCTATCCGCTGTCGTGACCGCGGGGGCCTCGCCCGCCGAGGCGTGATGGGTCGCGCTTCACAAGGAGGTCTGCCGATGCGATGCCTCCGTGCTTTCCTGGCCCTGTGCGTGTTGCAGGCCCTGCTGGCTCAGGGGAGCGTCGCCTGGGCTGGCCCGGACGTGGCGAGTGGGGCGCGGAGCGCCGTCGCGCCGTGCGCCCCCGCGCCGCTAGGGCTGGCGGCCCTCTCACGCGTCGCCGACCTCCCCCTGGCCCGGGATGGCGCCCGCGCCTACGGCGTCTCCAGCCACGACCCCACCGGCGGCAATGTGGACCACGACCGTTTCCTCTATTACCAGGACCCCGAGTTCGTGCTTTTCGACGTCACGGGGCCCGGCTGCATCTATAACATCTGGTTCTCCAGCCTGACCATGAGCCGGGTCCGCTTCTATTTCGACGGCGAGACGACGCCCCGCGTGGATATCCGCGCCGTGGACATGTTCAGCGGGGCGACGGCCCCCTTTCTATCGCCGCTGGTCTATGACGCCCTGGAGTCGAGCGGGGGGTTCACCTCGTTCCTGCCCATGCCCTTCGCCAAGTCCTGCAAGGTCACCACGCTCGGCGCGACCCGCTACTACAATATCGCCTATCACACCTACGCCTCCGCCGAGGGGGTCCAGACCTTCACGGGCGCGGAGGACACCTCTGCGGTGCGGGACCTCTGGGCGCGGGTTGGCGCGGACCCCAAGCAGGGCTGGTCGAACGAGACGATCTCGGGCCTCGTCGCCATCGCGCCGGGGAATCGGGCCACCCTGGCCGATCTTCAGGGCGCAGGGGCTATCGCCAGCCTCAAGCTGCGGCTGGACCCCAGCCAGGAGGCCGTGTTGCAGGGGGCCCGGCTGCGCTTCTTTTGGGACGGCGACCCGCAACCCAGCGTGGATGTCCCCCTGGGCCTCTTTTTCGGGTCGGGGCTGGGCCCGGCCACGGTCCGGGGGCTGCTGATCGGCATGGACCCGCAAGGCAACGTCTATTGCTACTTTCCCATGCCGTTCTGGCGCTCGGCCCGCCTGGAGGTGGAGAACCGCTCCGGCACGGCCATCTCGGCGCTGCAGTACGAGATCCAATACACCCGAACGCCCTACCCGGCGGGGCAGGCGGGCTATTTCCACGCCCAATACCGCGAATCCACCCAGGGCGCCGATGGCCGCGACTGTATTCTGCTGGACACGGCGGGCCGGGGGCATTTCGTTGGCGCGACGGTGGACATGTCCGGCGGGGCCCCGTATGACCCCATCTACCTGGAGGGCGACCCACGGGTCCATGTGGATGGGAGCCTCTCGCCGGCGATCTATGGCACGGGCACCGAGGACTATTTCCTGGGGGGCTGGTATTTTCTGGGCGGCCTCTTTTCGCTGCCCACCCACGGCTTGGTCGCCCAGCGCCACACGGGGACCGCGCGCCTCTCCTGCTACCGGCTGCACCTGGGCGACGTCATCCCGTACGCGGCGTCGCTGCGCTTCGGCCTGGAGCATGGCCCCACCAACGATGTGCCGATCCACTATCGCAGCGTGGCCTTCTATTACCAGCTCGGCGCGCCCGCGGCCCAGCTCGCCGACGAGCTGGACGTGGGCAACGCGGCGTCGGAGGCCGCGCACGGCTATGCCGTCAGCGGCGGCTCCTCGCTGGTCTCCAAGGCGGCCTATTACGAGGGGGACGACGACGACATCCTGATCGCCGATGAGGGGCGGCTGTTGGGCGGGCGCAGCGAGTTCCGCCTGGCGCTCGACCCGGCCAACCAGGGCGCGCTCCTGCGCCGCCGCTGCGATCGCTCGGTCCCTGGGCAACACGCGGCGGTCTATGTGGATGGCGCCTACGTGGGACGCTGGCGCCGGGCCGGCTCCCAGACCGACAAGCAGTGGAGCGACGAGGATTTCGAGATTCCGGCGGCCTTCACCGCGGGCAAATCGTCCGTGGCCGTCACCATCGTCAAGCTCAGCACATTGTGGACCGAGTTCCGCTATTGGGCCTACAGCATGGGCGTGCCGGCGCTGGCGGTGGCGCCCAGCGCGGGGTGGAGCGAGCCCGGCCGGCTGCTCTCCTTCGCTGCCGTCTACCGCGCTCCTGGCGGGCAGGCCGGTCTCCGCTACGCCGACCTGCTGCTCAACACCACGCCCAGCCCGACGAATGGCGTCACTCTGCGCTACGACGTGCAGGCTGACCGACTGTACATCCGCCGGCCGGACGACGGGGCCTGGCTGGGCGGCGGCGCGCCGGGGAGCGCCGGGACGGCCAAGACCACCTATGCCGCCCTGGATTATGGCCGCAGCGGAGTGGTCGCGGGCGCGGACGCGATCACGGTGACCTGGGCGTTTACCCCCACCTATCGCCACAGCGGCAAGGCGCACCGTCTCTACCTCAGCGCGGAGGAGCTGAGCGGGGCCTCGATCGGCTGGGTTGACTGCGGCGACTGGACCATCAACCGCGCGCCGACTCATGTCCCGCCGACCATGAACGTCAACGCCACCGTGGGCGCCGGGGTGCGGCTCACCCTGGACCCGCGCTATGGCGATCTCGACGGCTGGGCGAACCTGGACGCGCTCTACCTGGCCATCGCCGACGCGCCGCCGACGGGCGAGATGGGGCCGAATGCGGTGTACCTCAAGTATGACCAGGGCGAAAACAAGGTCTACCTGGCCGATACGGCGGGGACGGCGTGGCTGGG
>JAAYEA010000051.1 GCA_012689325.1 Chloroflexota bacterium | reverse complement strand
GCCAGCCACGGAGGCCACGTGCACGCCGGAGCCAGCCAGGCGCTGCGCCACCTGGCGGACGTTGCAGGGGTTCACGCATACCGCCGCAAAGCCGTGGGCGATGGCCTCGTCGCAGATCTGGTCCACCTGCGCCGGAGTCGCCTCCGGCTTGAGCAGCGTGTGGTCGATAGTCTTGGCGATCTGGGCCGCCGTCAGTTTATCCACATCGATCAGGGCCATGTGCAACCTCCTCGCGCGCCCGTTAGCCGCCGCGGGCCGTGCCGTACTTGTGCGGGCGCTTCCAATTGACGTCCATTTTGTCCTCGAAAAGCTGGTCCGCGTCCAGCTCCAGCGCCGAGAGCAGGTGCAGGATGCGAATGATGGCATCGATCAGCTCTTCCCCGACCTTTTCCATCCCCTCGCCCTTTTTGTACGCATCGGTGGCCTCCGAGACTTCGGTGTGGATCAGGGCCAGCATCTCCCAGATCCGCTCCTGGCTGGAGGAAAAGCCCTTGGCGTCGGTCAGCGCGCGGACCTCGGCCATCTTGGCATTCAGACCGGTCGGTTCAGACATGTGCGGGTACCGCCTCCTCAGGGTGAAAAGCGCTGGTCACGACGCGCATTATAGCACGCGGGCCCCGGGGGCACAAGTGGTCGGCCTGCGCCAAGGGTTTGGCCTTGCCTGCAAATAGGTGTAGAATGAAGAACCTAGGGGGCGGTTTGCTCATGCGTCGCATGGAGGTGTGCACATGCTCTCGGCTGAGCAGAAGAAACAGTTTGAGGCCCGGCTCCTGGCGGAACAAGCTCATCTGCGGCAGGACCTGAGCAAAGAACAGGAAACGCTCGCCGGCGAGCATCCTGGCTATAGTTCGCACATGGCGGATGATGCCACGGAGGTCTTTGAGCAAGCCAAGAACCTGGCGCTGCGGCAAAACACGGAACTCGAGCTCGAGATGGTGCAGCTTGCGCTGAACAAGCTACGCCAAGGAGGCTTTGGGGTTTGCGAGCGCTGCGGGCAGCCCATCGAGTCGGACCGGCTGGAGGCTTGGCCGCACGCGCGTCATTGTTTGGCGTGCCAAAAGGCTCTGGAGGAGCGCTCGTAGCGGCGCCCGCCATGGGGCCGCGATCCCCTGGCCGATGAGCGATCCTGGATTGGGAGAGGCGATTTTGCCCAAGAACAGACGACCCGAGTTGATGCTGGTCGGCGTGGCGGCGGTGGTGTTGGCGCTGGATCAGCTCACCAAGGAGCTGGCGCTCCGCTACCTTCCCTCGGTGCAGCCCTGGAACCCGATCCCCGCCTTGCGCCCCGTGGTGACCTTGAGCGTGGTGACCAATACGGGGGCTGCTTTCGGCCTCTTTCCCGGCGGCAGCGCCCTTTTCATGATCGTGGCGGTGGCGATCATCGCGGCAATCCTGATCTTTCAGCGCCATGTGCCCGCGAATCAGGGGTTGGTGAGGGCCGCCTTGGCCCTGCAGCTCGGCGGCGCCACGGGCAACCTGATCGACCGCCTGCGTCACGGGCACGTCATCGACTGGATCGATTTCCATTTCTGGCCAGTCTTTAACGTGGCGGATAGCGCCGTTGTGATCGGCGTGGTGATACTGGCCTATTACTTGCTGTTCAAGGCCGATGACGAATGGATCCAGGCCAAGCAGCTCGAGCCGGAGAACAACTGACCTCGGCCGGCCCGATGCGAACCACGCGAGCCTCGCAGAAACCCATGAATACGCCAAGCATCGCCTGGATAGTGGATCAAGGGGGGGAACGACTCGACAAGCACCTGGCTCAGGAGCTTGCCGATTTTTCGCGCGCCGCGCTGCAAAAGCTCATCGTCGAGGGGCAGGTGCTGGTCAACGGCGCCCCGAGCAAGGCGAGCTATCGCATCGCCCAGGGCGACGCCATCGCCGTCACCCTGCCCCGGCCGGCGGCGACCCAGCCTGTGGCCGAGCCGCTGGCCCTGGACATCCTGTACGAGGATGCCGACGTGCTGGTGGTCAACAAGCCCGCGGGGCTGGTCGTGCACCCTGGCGCGGGCCAAAGCCAGGGGACGCTGGTGAACGCCCTGCTCAGCTATCTGCCCGAGCTGGCCTTGCAGGAAGGGGAGCGCCCCGGCATCGTCCACCGCCTGGACCGCGACACCTCGGGCCTGTTGCTGGTGGCCAAGCACGAGGAGGCCCGCCAGCAGTTGCAGGGCCAGTTCAAGCGGCGGCAGGTGAAAAAGGTCTATCTGGCGCTGGTGGAAGGCCGACTGGAGCCGGCGCAGGGCGTCATCGAGGCGCCCATCGGCCGCGACCCGGCTCGGCGGAAGCGCATGGCGGTGGTCTCGGTGGGGGGGCGCCCGGCTCGCACGGCCTATCAGGTCCGCGACCATGCGGACCCCTTCACCTTACTGGAAGCCTACCCCGAGACCGGCCGCACACACCAGATCCGCGTGCACCTGGCGGCCATCGGCCATCCGGTGGTGGGGGATCGGGTCTATGGCGGGAAGAAGGAGCGCTTGGGCCTGCGCCGCCAGTTCCTGCACGCCTGGCGCCTGACCTTCACCTTGCCCGGCACCGGCGAGCGGGCGACCTTTAGCGCGCCCTTGCCTGGCGACCTGACCCAAGCCCTGGATACGCTGGGGCTGGCCGTGCCAGACTCGCTGACTTGACCCCCAGCAGGAATCACCATATACTGCGAATAGAACTGGTGTTCTATTCTGTCGGAAGAAAGGACCCTTGCCATGAAAGAAGTCACCGTCGCGGTCGTCCAGATGGCGCCCAAGTTGGGCGCGGTGGAAGAGAATATGGCGCGCATGGGCCAGATCGTCGAGGAGATCTGCCTGCACCAGGACACGGACCTGATCGTTTTCCCCGAGCTGGCCACCACGGGCTATGAATGCGGCGTGCATTTTACCGATTTGGCGCAGTCCGTGCCCGGCCACACCACCAACTATTTGGCCGAGCGGGCCAGCCGCTTCAGCACCCATATCCTCTTTGGCATGGCCGAGGAGGGCAAGCCGGATAGCGTGATCTATAACTCGGCGGTGCTGGTGGGCCCGGAAGGCGAAGTGATCACCAAGTACGCCAAGGTCCACTTGAAGGGCGAGGAGCGGCTGGCTTTCCGCCCCGGCTACCGCTTTGTGGTCGCGGATACCGCCTTTGGGCGCCTGGGCATCCTCATCGGCTGGGACCTCGCCTTCCCGGAGGCGACGCGCAGCCTCGTGCTGCAGGAGGCCGACCTGGTCTGCGTCTGCGCCGACTGGGAAAAGCCGCACCGCGACGAGTGGCGCACCTATAACCGAGCGCGGGCCTTCGAGAACTCGGTCTATATCGCCTCGGCCAACCGCGTGGGCGAAGAGTACACCTATTCCTTCCTCGGCGATAGCATGATCACCGGGCCGCGCGGCGAGAGCTGCGCCATGATCGAGCCGGTGAAGAACGAGCAAGGCGAAGAGCACGAGGTGGAAAAGTATGCCGTCGCCAAGCTCGATCTGGACGAGGTGCGGCGCTTCCGCGACGATTTTCAACTGCTGCAGGCTCGCCAGCCGCGCAGCTACCGCGAATTGGTCAAAATGTATTAGGGAGGCCCTATGAGACTGGTCGATCTACGCAGCGACACCGTTACCCTGCCCTCGCCGGCCATGCGCGAGGCCATGTATCGCGCCGAGCTCGGCGATGACGTCTTTGGCGAGGACCCCACTGTCAACCGCCTGCAAGAGCTGGCGGCGGAGCGCACTGGCAAGGAGGCCGCCCTGTTGGTGGTGAGCGGCACCATGGGCAACCTGGTCTCGCTGCTGGCCCACTGCGGGCGCGGCGACGAGGTGATTCTCGGCGACAAGGCCCACATCTTTATCAACGAGCAGGGCGGCCTGGCGGCGCTGGGCGGCATCGTGCCGCACACGGTGCCCAACCTGCCCGATGGGACGCTGGACCTGAAAGAGGTCGAGGGGGCGGTGCGCGGCGACAATATCCATTACCCCACCTCGCGGCTGATCTGCCTGGAGAACACCCATAACACCTGCTTTGGCAACGCCCTGACCCCGGCCCAGATGGGCCAGGTGGCGGCCATCGCCCGCAAGCACAAGCTCGCCACGCACGTGGACGGCGCGCGCATCTTTAACGCCGCCGTGGCGCTGGGCGTCAGCGTCAAAGAGCTGGTGGCCGAGATGGACTCGGTGCAGTTCTGCCTGTCCAAGGGCCTGGCAGCCCCGGTGGGCTCGATGGTCTGCGGCAGCGCCGACTTTATCCGGGAGGCCAAGCGCACGCGCAAGGTGGTCGGCGGCGGCATGCGGCAGGCGGGCATCATCGCCGCGGCGGGCGTCGTCGCGCTGGAGCAGATGGTGGATCGGCTGGCGGACGACCACCGCAACGCCCGCGCCTTTGCCGAGGGCGTCGCCCAGATCAAGGGGCTGGTCTGCGATCCCCGCCGCGTGGTGACCAACATCCTCTACGTGGACATTTCCAAGCCGGGCATGTCCAGCGCCGAGTTCGTGGCCAAGCTGGCGGCGGACGGCGTCAGGGTCTTGTCGCGGCCCAGCACGGGCCTGCCCCAGGTGCGGGTGGTAACCCACTATGGCATCGAGGCCGAGGATATCACCTATGCGCTGGGCGTGATCAAGCGGGTCATGGAGGGATAGCTGTGGTCAAGAGGCGGCGCCGCCAACCGGGAGCGCGGGTCAATCCCTACATCAGCCTGTTGCTCCTGGTCGCCATCGGCGTGGGCACCTGGAAGCTGGAGCAGCCGCTGCGGCAGACGGTCCTGTGGCTTGCTTTGCTGCTGGCCGCGTTGGTGTATGTCGAGGCGCGGCCGGTGCGAGCGAGCTTTTCCTGGACCAATGTGGGCTGGGGCGTGCTGATCGGGGTGGTGGCCAGCGTGCCCTTTATGGCCTTCGGCTGGTCTCGCCTGCCCGAGTTCGTCGCCACGATCTTGGGGACCTCGGATGGGCTCCTGTTGTTCTATCAGCTCGTGCTCGTGGCGGCGCCGCTGGAAGAGCTGTATTTTCGCGGATTCGTGCAACGCGAGCTGGGCCTGCCCATCTCGATCGCGTTGTATGCGCTGGTGGCGCTGGTCTTTTTCCTGCCGGTGCCGGGCCTGCGCATCGGCGACTTGGCCCTGGTGGTGGGGCTCTATGCCATCATTGGGTTGGTGCAGAGCTATGTCTACCGGCGGCTGGGCCTGAGCGCCGCCATCGCCAGCCGCGTGACGATCAACTTGCTCGCGCTGGTGTTGCCTGTGGCGATCTCGTCTCTATCTCCGCTGGTGCAATCATAGGAGCGAGTTTCCGGGCTGGAAAGGCGGCAAGGCATGAAGAAGCGTATGCTGGGCAAGACGGGCCTCCAGGTCACCGAATTGGGACTGGGAGGCCTTTTTGTCTCCTCGGTGGGCGGCGAGTACGAGCAGGCGCGCGCGGCGATCCATCGCGCGCTGGCGTTGGGGGTCAACTATGTCGATACGGCGCCGGGCTACTATAACAGCGAAGAGGTGATCGGCCGGGCCCTGGAAGGCGTGACGGCGCCCTACGCCCTTTCCACCAAACTGGGCGGGCGGCCGCAGCCTTTTCTCCCCCAAGACCGCGACGGCCTGATGCGCTCCGTGGAAGAGAGCCTGCGGCTGCTCAAGCGCGACTACATCGACCTCCTGATGATCCACGAGCCGGACCGCCCCGGGCAATACGATTGGTGGCCGGAGCCGTGGGTGTATCGCGGCCCCGTGTTGGACCTGTTGCGTGACCTGAAGCGCCAGGGGGTGGTCGGACACATCGGCCTGGGCGGGACCACCGCTTACGAGATGGCGCGTATCATCCGCACCGGCCAATTCGACGTGGTGCTCACCGCTTTCAACTATTCTTTGCTCTGGCGCGAGGCCGAGATCGAGGTGCTCCAGGCGGCCAAGGAGCAGGGCATGGGCATCATCATCGGCTCGCCGCTGCAACAGGGGGCGCTGGCGCGGCGCTACGATGCCGAGATCGAGGGCGGCGCGCCGTGGCTCAGCTCGCCGCGCCGGGCGCAATACCGCGCGCTCTATGCCTTCCTGGACGAGCTTGGCCTGCCCATCACCGAGGTGGCGCTGCGCTTTGTCATCTCGAACCCGGACATCTCGACCACCTTGATGGGAGCGCGCTCCGAGGCTGAGGTGGAGCAGAATGTCGCCGCGGTGGACAAGGGGCCGCTGCCGGCGGACATCCTGAAACGCCTGGACGAGATCGCGGCGATGGTGCCCTTCCGCCCCTTCGAGGAGCCGTTTGGCTTGCCGTTTGGGCGCCCCTATAAGGGGCCGGGGAGGGCCTGACATGAAAGCAGCCGTCATCGAACGCCCGGGCGAGTTGGTCGTGCGCGAGGTCCCCATGCCTGAGATGGGCGACTATGACGCGCTGTGCCAGTTGCTCTACGGCGCCACCTGCTCCGGCACCGACCAGCACCTCTTGGCGGGGCATTTCCCCTGGCCGGTGCGCTACCCCACTATCCTGGGGCACGAGAGCATTGGCCGCGTGATCCGCGTGGGGGCCAAGGTGCGCCGCTTTCGGGCCGGCGACCTGGTGACGCGGGTCGGCGCGCCGCCCAGCGCCGGGCTGAACGTGAACTGGGGCGGGTTCGCCGAGTGCGGCCTCGCCAGGGACTACTGGGCCATGCGCGACGATGGCCTGCCCGAGGCAGCCTGGCGCCCCTATCGGATCAACCAGCTCTTGCCGCCGGAGGCCGACCCGCGCGGCGCGACCATGGTGATCACCTGGCGGGAGACGCTGAGCTACGTCACTCGCATGGGCATCGGCGCTGGGGCCCACGTCCTGGTGATGGGGTCGGGCGGCAACGGGCTATCCTTCGCGGCGCACGCGGCCAACCTCGGCGCGGCGGTGACTCTGGTCGGCAGCGCAAGCCGGGAGCCCCTGGGCCGCGCCGTGGGCGCCACCGCCTACCTGGACTATCGCGCCGCCGACCTGCGCGAACGGCTGGCGCAGTTGCCGCCCGCCGATTTCGTCATCGACGCGGTGGGCAAGGCCGGCCAGATCGACCTGGCGCTGCCTTTCCTTAAATCCGGCGGCATGGTGGGCATCTATGGCATCGACGACTATGGGCGCTGCCAGATCAACCCCCACGCCGCCCGGGTGACCTTTACCGTCTACAATGGCGGCTATGAGGAGGGCGAAACCCACGACGCCGTCGTTGCGTATATACAGGCGAAGCGGCTGCGCGCCGAGATCTGGCTGGACCTGGAGCATCCCTTCCCGTTGCGGGAGATCGGCCAGGCCCTCGAGGCGGTGCGCCAGCGCCGGGTGGTCAAGGCCCTGGTCCAGCTCGCGGAAGGCTAGCACGGGCTGCGGGACCAACGATGCGAGTCATGGTTGGCTGTCGCTGTGGGCAGCGGCGGCTGGAGCATATTCTGTTTGAGCCAAAAGGAGGCTTGGCATGTCGCGGCAGAACAGGACCATTCTGATCGTTGTCCTGGTGGTGGCGCTCTTGATCTTTTTGTGTTGCTGCTGCCTGGGCGCGCTGGCGCTCATCTCGAGCACGTCGTACTCTCAGCCCGGCTATTATGGCCGCTTCCCCTGGGGCGACACGACCTTTCCCTGGGGCAATAGCCCTTTCCCTTGGGGCAACAGCATCTTTCCCTGGGGCAATAACCCCTTTCCCTGGGCCAACTAGCCTGTAACCTGCTTCTTCCAGCGGGCCCCGTCTCCAAGGCGGGGCCTGTTTGTGTCTAGCCGCTCCGGGCTCTGAAGCCGGCGCCCGCGCCGAGCGTATCTGGACTTGGTGGGCAAAACCCGTATAATGGGGGGGATACAAGCGGGCCCGCCGCGCTTGAGAAAACCGCAGGAGATGCTTCATGCACTTGAGCGAGCTACTGAACACCATCAACACCTGGGCGCAGTCGATCATCAGCTCCCTGGGCTACCCTGGCCTGGGGCTGGTCATGTTCCTGGAAAACATCTTTCCCCCCATCCCCTCCGAGATCGTCCTCCCGCTGGCGGGCAGCCTCACCCTGACGGGGCGCTTCACCCTCGTTGGCGTGACGCTGGTTGGCGCCATCGGCTCGGTGGCGGGCGCGCTCTTTTTCTACGGCCTGGGCTATTGGTTCGACGAATCCCGCATCCGCTGGCTGCTGGAGCGCTATGGCAAGTGGCTGATGCTGGACACGGAAGACCTGGACCGGGCGATGGCCTGGTTTGGCCGCTTTGGCGAGTACGTGATCTTTTTCGGGCGCATGGTGCCCATCGTCCGCAGCCTGATCTCCGTCCCGGCGGGCCTGGCGCGCATGAACCTGGGGCGCTTTTGTTTCTATACCAGCATCGGCACGGCGCTGTGGAGCTTTTTGCTGGCGCTGGCGGGGCGCATCCTGGGCCAGAATTGGACCGCGGTCAGCGAGTTCGTCGGCAAGTACGAGGATGCGGTGCTGGTGCTGGGCGTGCTGGTGGTGGTGGCCTTTTTTGCCCACCGGCTCTGGCTGCACCTCAAGCAGCGGAAGGCCCAAGCCGGGTAGGGTCGTCATAGAAGAGGCCGGACAGCGCATTGCGCTGCCCGGCCTCTTTGGCTTTACGCTATTTGGCGGATTCGGCCACCCAGCGGGCGAACCGCTCGCCATATTCGAAGCCGTGCCTGAGGTCCTCTTTCGTCGGCGCGCCGACGAACTCGAACGGCTCCATCACTTCCCATTTGAGCGGCTGCACGATGGCCTCGTACTCGCGCTGCGCGCCGCCGCTCCAGCCATAGCTGCCAAAGCGGGCGGTCTTTTTGCCCAGGATGCGCTTGTGGGCGGCCATCTCGAGCACCTGCGTCATGGCCGGAAACAGCGAACCCTCGTAGGTCGGCGCGCCCACCATCACGCCGGCGTAGCGCCACATGGCGGGCAAGATGTAGCTACTGTGCGTCCGCCCGCCGTCAAAGATCTCCAGCGGCAGCCCGACCTTGGAGATGCCCTCCGCCACGGCGTTCATCATCTCTTCCGTGTTGCCGTACATGGAGCCATAGACCAGGGCCACGCCGGGCGCGCCGCCGCCCTTGGCCAGCTCGGCCCACTCCTTATAGAGGGCGATGATGCGCTCGGGGTGAGCGCGCCAGATCAGGCCGTGGGACGGCGCGACCACGTCCACCGGCACGCCGGCCAGCTTGTCGATGGCGCGCAGGACAGGGCCGCTGAACTTGGCCACGATGTTTACATAGTACCGGAGCGCTTCCTTCTCATACCACGCCGGGTCGACGCACTGGTCGTCAAAGATCGCGCCGCGCAGCGCGCCATAGCCGCCAAAGCCGTCGCAAGCAAAGAGCACCCGCTCCGAGACGACATAGGTCATCATGGTCTCGGGCCAATGGACAAAGGGCGTATGCACGAACCGCAAGGTCTTGCGGCCCAGGGAGATCTCCTCCCCGTCCTCCACCACGCGGACGCGCTCGGTGATGCCGTAAAAGCTCTCCAGCATCTGTTTGGTCTTGGGCGTGCCCAGGATGGTCAGCTTGGGGGCCAGGCGCAGGAAAACCTTGAGCGCCCCGGAATGGTCGGGCTCCATGTGGTTGATGACCAGATAGTCCAGGTCAGCGACGTCCATGATGTCGCTGAGGTGGTCCACCAACTCGCCCTCTTTGGTGTCCTTGACCAGATCCACGATGGCCGACTTGTCGTCGCGAACCAGGTAGGTGTTATAGGAGACGCCTTCGCGGGTGATGGGCCACAGCCCCTCAAAGAGGTCCGTGGTCCGGTCGTTGACGCCGATCCAATAGACATCCGGCTTGATCTCGATCGCTGGCATGTGCTCGCTCCTTTACTCTGCGCTGCCGCGCCTCATCTCAGGTCGTGGGGCGCAAAGCCGTCCGGCAGCAGTTGATCCAGGGTATATTCGCGCGGGGGACTGTCCTCTGCGCCCGCGGTGGCGATGATCACGCGCATATCGGCGCTGAACTCGCGCAGCACCTGGCGGCAAGCGCCGCAGGGAGAGACCCCGTTGGCGGTGACCACGGCGATGGCGGCGAACTCGCGCTCGCCGGCGCACACGGCGCGAAAGACCGCCGCCCGCTCCGCGCAGATGGTCAGGCCATAGGAGGCGTTTTCCACGTTACAGCCCACATAGACGCGGCCGGACTGGGTCAGCAGCGCGGCGCCGACGGCAAAGTGCGAATAGGGGACGTAGGCATTCTCTCGCGCGGCGGCGGCCCGGCGGATCAGCTCTTCGTCCGAGATCATGGCGCACCCTGGCCCTTCTCCCGGGCGGGGACGCCATAGACCACCGTCTCCGGCGGGACGTCGTGGGTCACCACCGCGCCGGCGCCGACGATGGCCCCTCGGCCGATGCGCAACGGGGCGACCAACTTGGCGCCGCTGCCGATAAAGGCCCCGTCGTCGATGACCGTGGGATGCTTGCGCTGGCCGTCATAGTTGCAGGTCACCGCGCCCGCGCCGATGTTCACCCCCCGGCCCACCGTGGCGTCGCCGATATAGCTGAAATGGCTGATCACCGTCCCCGCGCCGATGCGCGAGTTCTTGACCTCGCCAAAGTTGCCCATGTGGACGCCGCGCTCCAGGTGGGCGCCGGGACGGACGTGGGCGAAGGGCCCCATGCGCACCTCGTCCTCGATGACCGCCTCCTCCACCACCGAGGAGATGATCTGGCACCGCTGGCCGATTTGGCTATCGCGGATAAGGCTGTTGGGCCCGATGATGCAGTCCTCCCCGACCTGGGTGGCGCCGAGCAGGTGGCAATTGGGGTAGATCGTCGTATCTTGGGCCACCTGCACGGTCGCGTCGATATAGGTGGTGTCGGGGTCGATCATGGTCACACCGCTGTCCATGAGCGCCTCGCGGATGCGGTCGCGGATCACCTTTTCCGCCCAGGCCAGTTGGGTGCGCTTGTTGATGCCGATGACCTGGCGCACGTCGTCCAATACGATGGACTCGACCTGCTGCCCATCTCGCACGGCCATCTCGATCATGTCGGTCAAATAGTACTCGCCCTTGCGGCTCAGGCCGATCTTGGGCAGGTTGGGCCACAGCCACTCGGCGCGCCAGCAATAGATGCCGCAGTTCAGCTCCTTGATCAGCTTTTGCTCCGGCGTGCAATCCACCTCTTCCACCACCTGGCGGACGCGCCCCTGGTCATCGCGGATGACGCGGCCAAAGGCCATCGAGTCATCGGAGAGGCAGGTGAGCATGGTCACGGCGGCGCCGCTCTGGCGTTGCCGCTCCACCAATTGCCGCAGCGTCTCGAGGGTCAAGAGGGGCATATCGCCATAGAGGGAAAGGACCAGCGGCGCTTTGCCTTCCACCGCCTGTCGCGCCTGGAGCAGCGCATGGCCGGTTCCCAGCCGCTGCGCTTGATAGACGTACTCGGCTTCCGCGCCCAGCGCCTCGCGGATCATCTCGGCGCCGTGGCCGATGACCATCACCGGCTTTTGGGCGGAGAGCGCCTTGGCGCTGTCGAGCGAGTACTGGATCATGGGCAGGCCGGCCACGGGATGCAGCACCTTGGGCAGCTTGGACTTCATGCGGGTGCCTTGCCCTGCGGCGAGGACGACGACGGCCAGGTCTTCCATAGCACCTCCCGATAGAAAAAATGACCAAGATAGCGCCACAAGGCCCCACCCCGGTCACTTGAGTAAGCTGGGGTGGGAGGATTCGAACCTCCGAATGCGGGAGTCAAAGTCCCGTGCCTTGATCCACTTGGCGACACCCCAATACCACTGCCGCGCCATTTTACCACCGTCGCCGGATTTCGACAAATAATCGCCGGTTGGACGAGTTTCCGAATGGCTTTGCCGAGTTGGGGCAAATGGGTATAATATGTCAATAGGGGGTGCAGCAGAAAGGCAGCCGGAGGTGGAGCATGCCACGCTACTTTTCTGGGCCGCTGCGCCATCAGGAGATCGCCTGGT
>JAAYEA010000401.1 GCA_012689325.1 Chloroflexota bacterium | reverse complement strand
GGATGATGTGGAAAACTCGGCTGGCCAGGCCAGAGCGGCCCTCTCCCCACTACCCCTGGTTGTCCTCCGCGCGCGCCCGCCGAGATGTAGCGATCTCGTCATAACAGTTGTCCACGTCCCCTGTGGATAGGTGTGAACGTCGAAAATGGACATAAGCCGAGCGGGATAGACCAATTGTGCGGGTTCCAGGAGTGGGGATGATCGGCGGTCGAGGCCACTACCGCTAGTTGGGAACGGCCAGGCCGAGGCGTGAAAAAGCCCCGAGCCTTTCAACTTATCCCCATTAACAAGTACTTATCCACAGTTTGGGGGCAGTTATCCACAATTATGTGAATAGAGGGCGGCTCGGGGCGGGTCGGAACATAGTTTGCGCTAGTGGGTATCAGGCCTTCTTGTAGAGGGCCTCGCGGATGGCAAAGACGTTGCGACGCAACTGGTCATCGGCTTCGATCAGGCTCTCGATCTTGTCGTGCCCGTGCAGGACGGTGGTGTGGTCGCGGCCGCCGAGTTCCTCGCCGATATAAGCCAGGGACGCCTTGGTCTCCTCGCGGGCGAGGTACATGGTGATCTGGCGAGCCTCGGCCACGCGCTTGTCCCGCCGCTTGCCTTTCAGGCTCTTGGCGTCGATATCATAGTGGCTGGCCACCGCCTGCAGAATCTCGGTAAAAGAAAGAACCTGGGGCCGCCCCAGGATGCCGCCCAGCGCCTGCTCCACCACATCCGCCGTAGCGGGGACGTGCAGGGCCTGGGCATAGGCGGCGATACGGTTCAGCGCGCCCTCCAGCTCGCGGATGTTGCTGGTGACTTTGTGGGCGACCAACTCCAGGAGGTCATCGTCAATCTCGATGGAAAGATCCTCGGCCTTGACGCGAAGGATGGCGATGCGCGTTTCCAGGTCTGGCGGCTGGATGTCGGCGATCAGGCCCCACTCGAACCGCGAGCGCAGCCGCTCCTCCAGCGGGCTGATCGCTTTGGGCGGCCGGTCGCTGGAGAGGACGATCTGGTGCCCGGACTCGTAGAGGGCGTTGAAGGTGTGGAATAGCTCCTCCTGCGTGCTCTCTTTGCCGCCGATGAACTGGACGTCATCGATGAGCAGCACGTCGGGGCTGCGGTACTTGTTGCGGAAATCATCGGTGGTCTGCGAGCGGATCGCGTTGATCATCTCGTTGGTAAAGGTTTCCGCGGGGATATAGAGCACATCGAGGTTCATGTGGACATAGTCGGAGCCGATGGCGTGCAAAAGGTGGGTCTTGCCCAACCCTACCCCGCCATAGATGAACAGCGGGTTATAGGCTTTGCCGGGGTTCTTGGCCGCGGCATAGGCGGCGGCGTGGGCCAGCCGGTTCGAATTGCCCACGACAAAGGTCTCGAACGTATAGCGGGGGTTCAGATTGGGGCACATCTGCTCGCTCCTCATCATCGATCCAGGCGTGGGGCGCTGGAGGATCTCCACGGCGTCCCGTTGGCGCTGCGGTTGGATGAGCGCGAACTTGATTTCCACGGTCTGCCCGCAGATGCGAGTGAGCGTTTCCTTGATGGTGGAGAGCAGGCGGTGGCGCAGCCAGTCTTTGGCGTAGGCGTTGGGAACGCCGATCACAAAGGTGCCATCCTCGTAGGAGACCAGGGTGGTGTTCTTTAGCCACGTGTCAAAGGTGGCCTTGGTCATCTGCAGTTCCAGGTCTCCCAGCGTTGCTTCCCAGGCTCTTTTGGCATCCATGCGATCTCTCCAGGGCAGCGGAAATAAAAGCAGACAAAAAGGCCACCAAACGATGCGCAACCGAACAGGGCGTGAGAAGCGGCTGCGAACGGGCTAGCCCTGCTTTGACTCTATATGTCTCTATGCTCTCTGCGAAGGGCGAGGCCAAGAAGACCTGCTTGCGGCCTCTGGGCGGACAACGGGCACTAGCGGATGTTGAGCGCGAGAACAACAGAGGCTTGGGGAATGGCCTGGCAAACGCAGGGGGAGAGCTAGCTGGGCGCCTCGCTCTCGATCAGGCCATGAAATTCACCACACGGAAGCAAGATCAGCCCCGATGCCACTATCGGGGCGCCGACCACCGTGTCTCCCCAAGTCATTCTCACTCAACTGGCCGCATTATAACAGAGATCGATCCAAAGCACAAGCGCGACGCTGGCGGCGTGTCTGGGCGCCGAACGGGCCTGGCTACAATTTGTGGGGGGTAAACAGGCTCGCTGCCCTACCGCTTGAGCTATGCCCGCCCGAGGGAGGAATCAGCGCCAATTCGGCGCAAATAGCAGCGGAAAACCCATCTGGAATTTTAAAAGAACTTATGGAAACGGTTAGCTCGTCGGCGGGCCGCCTTAGCTTGGGAGGTGAGGGCAATGGTGGTATAATTCCACTCTGTCATCCATCATGCATTGAGGGACTAGATTGAACTACAGACGGCTTCTCCCGCTCCTGCTGGCCTTGCTGCTGGCCTTGCTGGGCTGCTCTGATCAGGACGTCACCCCTGGATCCGATGTCACATCATCGCTGATGCCGACGGATTCTACCACGCTGACCGCGACCGCGCAAAACGCCCCGCCCACGATGGCGCCTACCCTGTCTCCCACGCAGACGCCGCTGCCCACGGCCACGCCGACGCCGTGGCTCGTGGCGGGGACCGTGCGCGATGCCGAGACGGGAAAGCCCTTGGCCGACGCCAAGCTCGTCTGGGACGCTGCGGAGGTGGAGACTGGCGCCGATGGGGCCTATGCCTTCCATCAGCCGCCGGCGGCCGCGGCGCCGCTGGTGGTGCGGCACGCCGGCTATCTCGAGGGGCGCATGGATTGGCAAGGCGAGCGGCAACTGGATATCGCGCTGGAGCCGCGCTGGCTGGTGCTCACGGTGTTCGATCCCACCTCTTTTGAGGCGTTGCCCGAGGTGCGTGTCACCGCCAACGACGCCGAAGCGCTGACCGACGAGCGCGGCAAGGTGTTGCTGGCGCGCCTCGAGCCGGGGACGGCCATTCGCCTGGAGATGGCAGGCTACACGCCGGGAGATGTGACGTATCAGGGACAAGAGGAGATCACGTGGCCGCTGCGCCCGGTGACGTTCCATGGCCGCCTGGTGGATCGTCTGACTGAAGAGCCGGTGGCGGGGGCGCAGCTCATCTGGCGCAGCCAAGAGGGCGCGACCAGGCAGAGCGTGTCCCTCGACGATGGGAGCTATGCCATCAGCGCCGTCACCGCGCCTGCGGTGCTGTCCATCCGCGCGGCAGGCTATCTCTCGGCCACGCTCGACATCACGACGACCGTCGCGGCTCCCATCACCACGACCCTGGAGCCCTTTGTGGTCAAGGGGGTCTATGTCCCCTATGGCGTCCTGTACCTGCCCGACCGCCTGCAGAGCATCCTCGACCTGGTGGAGGCCACCGAGCTCAACGCTATCGTCGTGGACGTCAAGAGCGATCGCGGGCGCATCGCGCACCAGAGCCAGGTGGAGATCGCCGTCCAAGGCGAGGCCTTGCACCCCGACATGGCCGATCTCAACGAGTTGGTGCAGTATTGCCACGCCAGGGGCATCTATGCCATCGCGCGCATGGTCATCTTTAAGGACCCGGTCCTCACCGCCGTCCGCCCCGACCTGGCCATCCACCGCCAGAGCGGCGAGATGTACGTGGACCTGGAGGGGCTGACCTGGGCCAACCCCTACCTGCAAGAGGTGTACGACTATAACATCGCTCTGGCCAAAGAGATCGTCGCCATCGGCTTTGATGAGATCCAGTTCGACTATTTGCGGTTCCCTTCCGACGGCGTGACCCGCGACCTGGCCTACCCCGTGGAAAGCAACATGGCGACGCGCACGGCGGCCATCGGCGAGTTCATGTCGCAGGTCCATGACGCGCTCAAGCCGTTGGGCGTGATGATCTCGGCGGACCTCTTTGGGCTGACGCTGTGGGTTGCCGATGACCGCGACCTCGGCATCGGCCAGCGGCTCATCGACATCGCGCCGCACGTGGACTATATCTCGCCGATGGTCTATCCCTCGACCTTTACCAAGGGCAATCTCAACCTGGATAACCCCAGCGCGCATCCTTACGAGGTGGTCTATCGGAGCTGCGTCAAGGCCCAAGAGCGGACCAGCACCAAGATTCGCCCTTGGCTGCAGCACTATTGGGGAGACGCCGAGTATTATCTCGAGGAGAAGAGGGGCGCCGAGGAGGCCAAGGCCCACGGCTGGCTCTTTTGGAACGCGGCAGGGAAATACACCGAGCCGACCTTGTTCGATCCCGCTCCCGCCCAGGGGAACTGACCCCTTAGGCCAGGAGGCCGTCCGGGCCCAGCGCGTCCAGGGCGGCGGGGTTGGGGTCGATGCGAGGCGGCTCAGGCGCGCTGCGGATGGCGCTATCCACGTCCTTGAGGCCGTTGCCGGTGACGAGGACCACGATGCGCTCCCCTGCCAGCTCGGCGCCGGGCTGGCGCAGCATCTTGTGCAAGCCCGCCAAGCTGGCCACGCCCGCCGGCTCGCCAAAGACGCCCTCGCGCTGCGCCAGCG
>JAAYEA010000400.1 GCA_012689325.1 Chloroflexota bacterium | reverse complement strand
TCGCGGTTACAACCGTAGCTGATTGGAGGCAAGATGGCCAAACCAGGCAAGCACACATTGGAAGAGATCCTCTCCCAGCCCAAGAGCTGGGCCAAGACCGCCAAGCTGATGGCGGCGCTGCGCGGTGAGATCGCCGCGCTCTGGGGCGCCCGGCCCTGGCAGCAGGTGGTCTTTACCGGCTGCGGCTCGCCCTATTACCTCTCCCTCGCCGCGGCGAGCCTCTTTCGCCAGCTCACCGGCCGCTGCGCCGTCGCCGCGCCGGCCTCGGAGCTCTGGCTCAACCCCGCCGGCACCTACCTCGGCGCGGGGGATGTCCTGCTGGTGGCGGTGAGCCGCTCCGGCGAGACCACCGAGGTGCTCCGCGCCGTGGAGGCGTTCAAGGAGGCCAAGCGCGGCCAGGTGGTGGTGATCACCTGCGAGGAGAAAAGCGCGCTCTATGGCCGGGGCGACCTGAACATCGGCCTCCCCTGGGCGGCGGAGCAGAGCATCGCCCAGACCCGCTCCTTCGCTTCCATGTACGTCGCCGCCGTGGGGCTCTGCGCCATCTGCGCCGGGCGCGAGGACCTCTTGGCGGCGCTGGGCGAGCTGGCCCCCCTCGGCGAGGGGATCCTGGCCCGCGCCCACAAGCGGATGCGCGCGCTGGGCACGGGAAAGTTCAGCCGCTTTTATTTCCTCGGCTCGGGCGCGCGCTACGGCCTCGCCTCCGAGGTCAGCTTGAAGATGAAAGAGATGACCCTCACCCACTCGGAGCCGTTCCACTTTATGGAGTTCCGCCACGGCCCCAAGTCCATGGTCAACAAGCGGACGCTGGTGGTGGGGCTGCTCTCGGCGGCGCAGGGCGAGCAAGAGCTGGCTGTGCTGCGCGAGATGCAAGAGCTGGGCGCCACGGTGCTGGCGCTGGGCGACGAGATAAAGCTGGCGGGCGCGCGCAAGGTCGCCTTCCACTCGGCGCTCCCCGAGGAGGCGCGGGGCGTGCTCTACCTGCCGGCGCTGCACCTGCTGGCCTTCGAGCGGGCGCTGGGCAAGGGGCTAGACCCCGACGCGCCCACCAACCTGGACGCGGTGGTGAAGCTGAGCCATGCATGACCTACTGGTGGTGGGGGAGATCAACGTCGACCTGATCTTGCAGGATGAGACCATCGCGCCGGTCTTTGGCCAAGAGATCGTGGTCAAGGACGCGCTCTTGACGCCGGGGAGCTCCTCGGTGATCATGGCCTGCGGCGCGGCGCGGCTGGGGCTGGACACGGCCTTTTTCGGCCTGACCGGCGCCGACGAGTTCGGCGCCTTCATGCGGCGCGAGATGGCCAAGCTCGGCGTGGACGTCTCGCGGGTGGTGGCCGACCCCGCGCTGCGGACGGGGCTCACGGTCAGCCTCTCCACGGCCAAGGACCGCGCCATGATCACCTTCATGGGCTCCATCGACGCCCTGACCGCCGACCGGGTCCCCGACGACCTGCTCGGCTCGGCGCGGCACCTCCATTGCGGGAGCTTTTTCCTGCAAGAGCGGCTGCGCCCGGGGCTGCCCGACCTCTTTCGGCGGGCCCGCGCGCGGGGGCTCACCGTGTCGCTGGATTTGGGCTGGGACCCCGAGGGGCGCTGGGGGAGCGAGCTGGAGCGGGTGATCGACCTGGTGGACGTGCTGGTGCCCAACGAGACCGAGGCGCTGCACCTCACCGGCGCGGACACGGTGGAGGAGGCGCTGGAGCGGCTGGCGGCGCGGGTGCCCACCGTGGCGGTCAAGCTGGGGCCCCAGGGGGCGGCGGCAGCTAGCGGCGCCGAGCGCGCCCGCGCGGAGGCGATCCCGGCCACGGTGGTGGACACCACCGGCGCGGGGGACAGTTTCAACGCGGGGTTCATCTATGGCTACCTGAAGGGGTGGCCGCTGGAGCGGGCGCTGCGGCTGGGGTGCGCCTGCGGGTCGCTTTC
>JAAYEA010000399.1 GCA_012689325.1 Chloroflexota bacterium | reverse complement strand
TCCGCGCCGGCCACGGGGGCCTGCGTCCAACGAGGCAGCGCAAGCAATAGAAGCCCCACCAGGACCAGTCCAGCGAGCCGCCGAAGGCGGCCCAGATCGTCACGGTTGATCATCGCGCCCTCCTTTGTTGGCGTGGCTGCCCAACGACCAGACCATGCTTCTGATCCATTCTAGTCGGGATGTGAGCCATGTCAAAGAGAGCCGGAATTGGCGCGCGGAGCCGCTTGGTGCTAAAATAGCTCGGTTGGGGCCGTCTCGGATGGCTCCGCGATTTGTAAGCACGGAGGTCCAGTTACCCATGCAGATCGGCATCGTCGGGCTGCCCACCAGCACCAAAACCACGATTTTTAACGCCCTGACCCATAGCCAGGCGGTCACGGCCGCCTTTAGCACCGGCCAGGTGGAGACCAACACCGCCGTGGTGGAGG
The DNA here is from genome assembly GCA_012689325.1 of Chloroflexota bacterium. Lineage (GTDB taxonomy): Bacteria > Chloroflexota > Anaerolineae > JAAYEA01 > JAAYEA01 > JAAYEA01. Next base: position 5,075 of record JAAYEA010000399.1, on the reverse strand, counting down.
TTCCCGACCCGCGGGTGGAACGCCTGAGCGCGATGTTCAAGCCCAAGCTCACCACGCCGGCCCGCGTGCAGTACAACGACATCGCCGGGCTGCGCGCCGGGATCGGCCAGGAGGGCGGCATGACGGGGCCGCTGCTCAATGCCCTCGCCATCAACGACGCGCTCCTCCACGTGGTGCGCGCCTTCCAGGACGACCAGATCCCCCACCCCAGCGGCAGCGTCAACCCCGCCCGCGACGTGGAGACGCTGGATTTCGAATTCCTGGTCTCGGACCTGGGGATCGTGGAACGGCGGATGGAGCGGCTGGAGCACGACCTCAACCGCAAGGGAAATTACGCCACCCGCAAGACCGACCAGCAAGAGTACGACCTCCTGGCCCGGCTCAAGGAGACGCTGGAACGCGAGGTGCCCATCCGCGACGTGGAGCTGACCGACGAGGAGGACAAGCTGCTGCGCGGCTTTCGCTTCCTCACCGCCAAGCCGGCGCTGGTGGTGCTCAATGTCGGCGACGACGGCGACGACGACCCCACGCAATACCTGAGCTACGACCACCGCCGGTCGCAGGTGATCTGCCTGCGCGGCGGGCTCGAGATGGAGATCGCCCAGCTCTCCGAGGGCGAGGCCGCCGAGTTCATGCGCGAGTACGGCATCAGCGAGCCGGGCCTGCACCGCATGATCCGCCTCAGCTACGAGCTGCTGGGGCTGCAATCCTTCTTTACCGTGGGCGAGGACGAGGTCCGCGCCTGGACGGTGGAGCGCGGCGCCAACGCGGTGGAGGCGGCGGGAGCGATCCACACCGACCTGGCGCGGGGGTTCATCCGCGCCGAGGTGGTGGCTTATAACGACCTCATCGCCGCCGGGTCGCTGGCCGCGGCGCGCAAGGCCGGCAAGCTCCGCCTGGAGGGCCGCGACTATATCGTCCAGGATGGCGACGTGATGAACATCCTGTTCAACATCTAGCAGGCGGAAAGGCGCATAGCCGATGAAGCTGATCTTGCGGTATCTGAAGCCCTATCGGGTCCAGGTGTTGCTATCTTTGCTCTTCCTGTTCGGGCAGGCGGCGGCTGATTTCACCCTGCCCAACCTGATGAGCGACATCGTCAACGTCGGCATCCAGCGCAGCGGCGTCGCCGACGGCGCGCCCGCGGCCCTCAGCGCGCAGGGCCTGGCCCTGGTGCAGGCCTTCATGAGCCCGGCGGACCGGCAGCTCGTGCAGAGCGGCTATGCCCTGGTCAACCCAGGCTCAGCCGAGGCCGCGCGCCACGTCGCCGACTATACCCTGCTGGAGCGCCAACCCGTCTACATCCGGTCCGCCGCCGACGCCGCCCCCCTCGAGGCGGCCTATAGCCGGGCCTCCCTGGCCTTCATGACCTTGGCCCAATCCCGGATGGCCCAGGCCGGCGCGGTCGCGCTGGACCCCGAGAGCGGCTTTTCCGGCGTGGAGATCGGCGCCATCTATGCGATGCTCCCCGCGCTGGAACAGATGCCAGCGGAGGCGCTGGCCCCGGCCATCCAGGCGGCGGCGGAGGCCGACTCGCTGCTGGGCAAGCAGATCGGCGTCACCTTCACCAAACTCTTTTACGCCGAGCTGGGCGTCGATCTCGCGGCCCTGCAGCGGCGCTACATCCTGCGCACCGGCCTGGTCATGCTCCTGGTCGCCCTGGGCGGCGTGATCGCCGCCGTCGCCGTGGGCTATCTCGCCTCGCGCACCGCGGCCGCCGTCGCGCGCCGGATGCGCCGCGACGTCTTTCAGAAGGTCGAGAGCTTTTCCAGCGCCGAGTTCGACCGCTTCTCCACCGCCTCCTTGATCACACGCACCACCAACGACGTGCAGCAGGTGCAGATGCTTGTGGTCATGGGCCTCCGCATGATGCTCTTTGCCCCCATCATGGGCATCGGCGGCACCATCTTTGCCCTCAGCAAGAGCCTCTCCCTGAGCTGGACCATCGCCGTGGCGGTGATCGTCCTGCTGGGGTTCGTCTCCATCATCTTTTCCATCTCGCTGCCCAAGTTCAAGATCCTGCAGGACCTGATCGACCGCCTCAACCTGGTCAGCCGCGAGAACCTCACCGGCATCATGGTCATCCGCGCCTTTGGCAACGAGGAGTACGAGGAAGGGCGCTTCGAGGCGGCCAACCGCAACCTGGCCGAGACCACCCGCTTTGTGCAGCGGACCATGTCCCTGATGATGCCCGCCATGACCCTGGTGATGAGCGGCGCCAGCCTGCTGATCATGTGGGTCGGCGCCCATGCCATCGCCGCATCCACCCTGCAGATCGGCGACATGATGGCCTTTATGCAGTACACGATGCACATCATCATGTCCTTCCTGATGATGGCGATGATGTTCATCATGCTCCCCCGCGCTCTGGTCTCGGCCACCCGCATCGGCGAGGTCCTGGATACCGAGCTGGCGATCCGCGACCCCGAGCGGCCCAAGCCGCTGGGCGAGCCCAAGGGCCTGGTCGAGTTCAAGAACGTCTCCTTCCGCTACCACAACGCCGAGGAGGACGTGCTGCACGACATCAGCTTTGTCGCCCGCCCCGGCGAGACCACCGCCGTGATCGGCTCCACCGGCTCGGGCAAGTCCACCGTGGTCAACCTGCTCCCCCGCTTTTACGACATCACCGCCGGGTCCATTACCATCGGCGGCGTGGACATCCGCGAGGTGGCGCAACACGAGCTCCGGGAGAGCATCGGCTACGTGCCGCAAAAAGGCTCCCTCTTCTCCGGCGATATCGACTCGAACATCCGCTACGGCAAGCCAGACGCCACGACCGCCGAGGTGGAAAAGGCGCTGGAGGTAGCCCAGGCGCGCGCGTTCGTGGCGGCTATGGAGGGCGACCTGAAGGCCCCCATCGCCCAGGGCGGGACCAACGTCAGCGGCGGCCAGAAGCAGCGCCTCTCCATTGCCCGCGCGCTGGCCAAGAACCCGCCCATCTATATCTTTGACGACACCTTTTCGGCCCTCGATTTCAAGACGGACGCGGCCCTGCGCCGCGCCCTCTGGCAATACACCGCGAACGCCACCGTCTTGGTGGTCACCCAGCGCGTCAGCACCATCATGGCCGCGGAGCAGATCATCGTCCTCGACCAGGGCAGGGTCGTTGGCATCGGCCGGCACCGGCAGCTGCTGAATAGCTGTCCGACCTATCGAGAGATCGCCGAGAGCCAGCTCTCGCAGGAGGAATTGGCATGACCACAGCGAGGCGCGAGCAGCGACAGGGCCCTCCCGGCGGCAGGCCGATGGGCGGCGGGCCAGGGATGCACGGCATGGGGGTGGTGGTCAAGGCCAAGGACTTTAAGGGCAGCGGCAAGAAGCTATTGGCCTACCTGGCCCCCTTCAAGTGGTGGCTTGTGGCGGTGCTGATCTTTGCCGCCACCTCCACGGTCTTTACCATCGTGGGCCCCAAGATCCTGTCCAGGATCACCGACGAGCTCGCCCGCGGGATCATGAGCAAGATGGCCGGCGGCGCGGGCCGGATCGATTTCGACTATATCGGCAGGATCGTCCTCACCCTGGCCGGCCTCTACCTGACCAGCGCCGCCTTTTCCTACCTCCAGGGGCGGATCATGGCCGACATCTCGACCAAGGTCGCCTATAACATGCGCAATGCCCTGATGCGCAAGATCAACCGCCTGCCGCTCTCCTACTTTAACCGCACCAGCCACGGCGAGGTGCTGTCGCGCATCACCAACGACGTGGACACCCTCAACATGAGCCTGAGCCAGAGCATCACCCAGATCATCACCTCCTCCGCGACGTTGGTCGGCGTGCTGATCATGATGCTCTCCATCAGCCCGCTGCTCACCCTGGTCGCGCTGGGCATCCTGCCGATCTCGCTGGGCCTGGTCATGGGCGTGGTGCGCAAGTCGCAACAGCACTTTGTCGGCCAGCAAAAGTACTTGGGCGCGGTCAACGGCCACGTGGAAGAGATGTACGGCGGCCACGTGGTGGTCAAGGCCTTCAATGGCGAGGAACGCGCCCTCGCCGGGTTCGACGCGCAGAACGACCAGCTCTACGAGTCGGCCTGGAAAGCCCAGTTCCTTTCCGGGCTGATGATGCCGATGATGGTCTTTGTGGGCAACCTCGGCTATGTGGTGATCTGCATTGTCGGCGCGGCCATGGCGGCGGGCGGCCGCATGACTATCGGCGGCATCCAGGCCTTCATCCAGTACGTCCGCTCCTTCACCCAGCCGATCAGCCAGATGGCCAACATCTCGAACCAACTGCAGATGATGGTGGCCGCCGCGGAGCGCGTCTTTGAGTTCTTGGAGGAGCGGGAGGAGCCCGCGACCGCCGCCACCATGGAGATGGCCACCGCCAACATCCGCGGCGACGTGACCTTTGACCACGTCAAGTTCGGCTACGAGGACACGGACAAGATCGTCATCCACGATTTCTCCGCCGAGATCAAGGCGGGGCAAAAGGTCGCCATCGTCGGGCCGACGGGCGCCGGCAAGACCACCCTGGTCAAGCTGCTGATGCGCTTCCACGACCTGCAGGGCGGCGCCATCTATGTGGACGGCCACGACATCACCTCCTTCGCCCGCCGGGATCTGCGCAGCGAGTTCGGGATGGTCTTGCAGGACACCTGGCTCTTTAACGGCACGATCATGGACAACGTCCGCTACAGCCGCCGGGAGGCCAGCGACGACGAGGTGGCGGCGGCGGCTCAGGTGGCCCAGGCCGACCACTTTATCCGGACGCTGCCCGAAAGCTACCACATGGAGCTGAACGAGGAGGCCAGCAACCTCTCCCAGGGGGAGAAGCAGTTGCTGACCATCGCGCGGGCGGTGTTGGCGGATAGCCAGATCATGATCCTGGACGAGGCCACCAGCTCGGTGGACACCCGCACCGAGATCCTGATCCAGCGGGCCATGGACGAGCTGACCAGGGGCCGGACGAGCTTTATCATCGCCCACCGGCTCTCCACCATCCGCAACGCCGATCTGATCCTCTGCCTGAACGAGGGCGATATCGTGGAGCAAGGCACGCACGAGGAGCTGCTGGCGCGGGGCGGCTTTTACGCCAACATGTACAATAGCCAGTTCGACCGGGTGGCGGCCTAGCCC
>JAAYEA010000398.1 GCA_012689325.1 Chloroflexota bacterium | reverse complement strand
GCTGGCTTGGCGCGCCGCCCCGCACGGCGATCAATGCGGCATGGAATGCCGACGCCGTGCTACGCCACCGCGCCCGATGGAATCGGGCTTCCGGGGCCTCCGCGGCGTGGAATCCGAAGCCTGATTTTATCAGGCGCAGCCCCGGCATTCCATGCCGCCGTAGCTCGGCGAGTTCATCGCCGAGCGCGACTTTGCACAAGCCCTAGCGACGGCCAGGAGTAACTTGACATCGTAGCGGCGCTGGTGTATAATCTCAATATGACCCTGGGAAAGGAGACCGCGACAATGGTTAGCAGCATCGCCCGCGTACAACGGATTTTGGGCGGCGGCACCGCCTGTCCTTGTCGTAGTGTGCCCTTCGCCAGGTTGAGCCAATAGGCAACCAAAAGGCCGTGGGCGGCTACGACACCCACGGCCTTGCTTATGCGTAGATAAGGCCGTGGACCCCGCCGTTCACGGCCTTTTTGTTTGCCCAATTCTTCCCATGAAAGGGGACCATATACCATGACTCTCACCGCACAAGACCTCGTGACCCTGCCCGACGCGCCGGAGGTGCCTGGCCTCGTCTTTCGGCGCTTCCGGGGCGAATCCGACTATCCGGGCATCCTGGCCGTCCACGAGGGCTGCCGCGAGGCCGACGGCGACGAATGGGTGCAGACCCTAGACGATGTCGCCGTCCGCTACACCCACCTGGTCAACTGTGACCTGCAGAAGGACCTCGTCTTTGCCGAGGTGGATGGCCAGATGATCGGCTTTGGCCGCAGCTCCTGGTCGCAAGAGATCAACGGCCCCTGGCGGGCGCGGGTCTATGTGGCGCTGCTGCCCGCCTGGCGTCAACTGGGCATCCGCGAGGCGCTGCTCCGCCAGTGCGAGCGCCGCATGCGTCAGGTGGCCGCCGAGCTCAAGCCTGCCGGCGAGCTGGTGTTCGACTCCTGGGCCGATGGCGGCGAGGCCCACTGGGCCTCGGTGCTGGAGTCCGCCGGCTACCGGCCCATGCGCTACGGCTACTCGATGGTGCGCCCGAACCTGGAGGGCATCCCCGACCTGCCCCTGCCGGAGGGGCTGGAGGTGCGCCCGGCCCAGCCGGAGCACTATCGCGCCATCTGGGAGGCCAACGTGGAGGCTTTCCGCGATCACTGGGGCTTTAGCGAGCCCAACGAGGCCTGGTATGACGAATGGCTGACCAACCGGTTCTTTCAGCCGCAGCTCTGGCAGGTGGCCTGGGAGGGCGATCAGGTGGCGGGCATGGTGCTCAACTTTGTCAACGAGGAAGAGAACCGCGTCAACCATCGCCTGCGCGGCTATACTGAGGACATTTGCGTGCGGCGGCCCTGGCGGCGCCGCGGCCTGGCCAAGGCGCTGATCACCCGCAGCCAGCGGATGTTCCGCGATATGGGCATGACCGAGGTCTCGCTGGGGGTGGACACAGAGAACCCCAACGGCGCCCTGCGCCTGTACGAGAGCCTCGGCTACCGGCCCATCAAGCGCGAGACCTGCTACCGCAAGCCGCTAGACTGAGTATTCTGTCGGGGCAATTCATGAATTGGCCCGACAGGCCCCAGGATGCGCGATCCATCGCGCACTACGAACTGGCCGCTCCCAGGCGCTCCTGGCTTGTAGTGCGCGATTCATCGCGCTCCTGGGCTACCGCCGCCGGCGCTTGGGGCGCTCCTCCTCTTGCCACGTGCTCAAGCCGTGCTCGGCCAGCACGTGGCGCGCCCCCGGCGTGTCGATCTGGCTGAGCGTCTCCGCCGCCACCTGCCGCGCGTCGGCATGGCGGCTATGAAGCAACTCGGCCACCTGAGGCACCGCCGCGCTGCCGATCTGCGCGATGGCCGATTGCGCCGCCCAGCGCGCCTCGGGCGCCCGCCCCGTCAGCGCCTGCAAAAGCCCCGGCAGCGCCGGCGCGCCGATCTTGCCCAGCGCCGAGGCCGCCGCCCAGCGGATCGTCCAGCGCTCGTGGCCCAGCGCCTGCAGCAGCGGCGCCAAGCTCGGCGCGCCCACCCGCGCCAGCGCCTCCACCGCCGCCCAGCGCGGACCGTCCTGCTTGTCCCCCAACAGCGCCACCAGCGCCTCCACCCCTCGCGCGTCGCCGATCTCGCCCAGCGCCTCCGCCGCGGCCTGCCGGACCCGCCAATCGGCATCGGCCGCCGCCTCTTGCAGCGCCGGCACCGTGCTGGGATCGGCGATGAGCTTGAGGGCGCTGATCGCCGCCTGCCGCACGCGCCAATCGGGCCGCGCCAGGGTTTGCAGCAGCGGGCGCACCGCCGGCTGCCCGATCTTGGAGAGCGCCTCCACCCCCGCCGCGCGGGTGTCCCCGTCGCGGTCGCTCAGCAGGGAGAGGAGCGGCTCCACCGCCCGGGCCTCGCGCAGCTCGCCCAGCGCCCAACCCGCCGCCCGCCGCACGCGCCGGTCGCGGTCCAGCAGCGCCGAAAGGAGATGGGGCAGCCCGCGCTCGTGGCGCAAGAGCCCCAGCGCGGCGCAAGCCGCCACGCGCACCCGCGGCTCGCGGTCGCGCAGCGCCAGCGCCAGCGGCTCCACGGCGTCCTGATGGCGCACCCAGCGCAGCGCCCCCGCCGCCGCCGCCCGCACCCGCCAGCGGAGGTCGCCCAGCAACTGGGTCAGCGGCAGGATCGCCTCCCGCTCCAGGCGTTGGATGAGGCGCGTCGCCGGCCCGGCGGTGTCCCAACTATCCTCCTGGAACGCCAGGATCAGCGGCTCCACGCAACGCGCGCCGGTGCGCTCCAGCGCCGCCGTCGCCGCCTGCGGCACCCGCGGCTCGCCATCGCGCAGCAGCCGCACCAGCTCGGGGATCAAAAGCAGCGCCGTCTCGTCCGTCACCGCCGAGAGGGCGGCCAGCCGAACCTCCGCCTCCGAGTCCCGGAAGGCCGCGCGCAGGTAGGGCGCCGCTCCCGCCCCGGCCAGCCGCCCCAGCGCGATGGTCGCCTCGCGGCGAGCGAGGGGGCTGGGGCTGGACATCCCCTTGGCCAGAAAGGGGACCGCCGAGGGGTCGGTCATCTGTTGCAGCGCCGAGATGGCGGAGAGCCGGGCCAGCGGATGCGGCTCGCGCAGCACCTCCAACAAGGCCGACGCCGCCAGCGCGCCGATGGCGGCCAACGCCGCGGCCGCCAGCTCGGCCACGCGCTCCTCGGGATGGTGCAGCGCCTGGATCAGCGCGCCCACCGCCGGCGCGCCCATCTGCGCCAGGAGCTCCAGCGCCGGCGCGCGCTCCGCGGCATCCTGCCCCTCCACGATCTCGGATAGCGCCGCCGCGCCCTCGGCCCCCAGCCTCTGCAGGGCGTCCCTGGCCGCCACGCTCACCAGGTCGTTGGCCGCCACAAGCCCGTGGCGGGCCACTCGCCGCGCCGCGTGCAACCCGCCGAGATCGGCCAGAAGCGCCAGCGCCTGGGCCTGCTGGGTGGGCGGCCCGTCCAACAGCCGCGTCAATAGCTCCGCGGCCTCCGGCGCGGCCACGTCCCGCAGGTGCGGCGCGCCCGGCCAACGGGCGTCGAAGCGCTGCCCCGCCAGCTTGGCTTGCAGCGCCCCCAGCGCCACGTCCTCGGCCATCCCCCCGCCCAGCGCGGCGCAGCCGAGCGCGAGCAGGATCCCTTCCTCGCCCCCCTGCCCCGCCGCCAGGAGGCGCCCGACGAGCTCGGCCCGCTCCCCCACCTCCGCCAGCGCCGCCAGCAACGCGACCTCGCGCCAGCCCGCCGGCTCAGCGATGCGCCGCCGCCAAGCTGCCTCATCCCAGCCGCGCCATGCGCCGCGCAGCGCCTCGGCGGCGCGGTAGCTCGCCGCCCACGAGGGCCCGGCCTCGCTGGCGGACCGCTCCCCCTTGCTGGCCGCCTGCGCCGCCAGCAAGTCGGCGCGCCGCGGGAGCGCGGCGCCGATCTGCTCCGCCAGCCCCAGCCAGCCGGGGACCTGCTGCCAGCCCGGCGCGCCCCGGCGCGGGTCCGGCCCCAGGCAGCGGTCCAGCGCCTCCCGCGCCGCCGCCTCGCTCAGCGGGGGAATCCAAGCCGTGGGCAGGTCGCCCAGCCGCCCGGCCCGCTCGGGGCGCCCCGCCAGCACCCAGCGAGCCCTGCGCAGCGACCGCACGAAGGCGAGCCAGCGCGCCAGCGCGGCGGGATCGGCCTCGGTGGCGTCGTCCAGCAGCAGCGTCACGCGCCCCTCCGCCAGCAGCTCCGGCAGCAGCGCGGCCAGCCGCCGGTGCCCGCCCTGGGCCAACTGGCGGCGCAGCAGCGCGAGCGGGTCGCCCGCCCCCGCGCCGCCAAGGTTGCGCAGGATCGGCAGCGGCGCGGCGGGGTCCAGGGCGTGCCAGAGGGCGGCCTGGCGCAGCAGCGTGGTCTTGCCCGCGCCCGTCTCGCCCAATAGGGCGCACGATGTCGCGGGGCAGAGGAGCGCCCGGGCCTGCCGCCGGGCCGAGCCCAGGTACAGGGGCAGCGTCGCCGGGTCCAGCGCGGGGCAATCGGCGGCGGCGCGCGCCACCGGCCGCAGCGCCAGCGCCAGCTCGGCGGCCAGCTCCGCGCGGTAACGCGCCGTCTCGCGCTCCAGCCAGAACGGGCTGCTGATCTCCCAGATGGGCCCCAAGAGGGCGTCGAACCTGCTCATGGCCTGGACCTCGCTCATGCCGGTAGGAGATGATACAGGGCTCAGTATACCTGGGTTGCAGCGCAACCCCAAATGCGGATCGCCTATCGCAGATCGCAGGATGTAGTGGCGGCTTTGGCCGCTCCGAGCTTTGGTCGACACTCAGCAGGGATGAGGCATGGCGTAGGGGGCTCCAGGGCGTCTGGTGTGCTCCTGTGACATCCCCGAGCCTGCTTCAGCAGGCTTCAACGACAGCCGGGCGCTGGAGCGCTCGGCGGCGTTGGCGCGATCGTGACTTGGCACACGCCCGGCTGCGCCGCTCCTTGCTTGCCGCCCCCGCGCAAGCAGGCTATAATACCCTCGTCTCGTCTGACAAGGAGGACAACCAACCCAGCATGATCGTCCACGCCGCTGTCCTGGAAGCGTTCAAGCAGCCCCTGGCCTGGCGCGCCTTCGAGACCCTCCCGCCCGCGCCGGGCGAGCTGCTGGTCAAGGTGGAGGCGGCCGGCATCTGCGGCTCCGACCTGCACATGTGGGAGGGGGAAGACCCGCGCACCCCCCTGCCCATCATCCTCGGCCACGAGGCGGTGGGCCGCGTCGCCGAGCTCGGCGCGACGTCCGGCGGCGCCCGACGCGACATCCTCGGCCAGCCCGTCCGCGAGGGCGACCTGCTGGCCTGGGACCGCGGCGTCGTCTGCGGCGCCTGCTATGCCTGCACCGTGCGCAAGGAGCCCTACCTCTGCTCCAACCGCCGCACCTATGGCATCAACCTCTCCTGCGCCCAGCCGCCGCACCTGCTGGGCGGCTATGCCGAATACATGCACCTGCTGGCCCGCACCAACGTGCTGGTGGTCCCCTCCGGGGTGGACCCGGCGCTGCTGGTGCCGGCCAGTTGCTCCGGCGCCACCGCCGCCCACGCCGTGGAGACCTGCCGCCTCCGCCCCGGCGACACGGTGGTGGTCCAGGGGCCCGGGCCGCTGGGGTGCTTTGCCCTGGCCCTGGCGCGGGAGCGCGGCGTCGGGCAGGCGATCCTGGTGGGCACCCGCCGCAGCGCCTGGAAGCTGGAGCTGGCCCGCCGCTTTGGCGCCGACCACCTCCTCTACCTGGACGACGCCAGCCCCGCCGAGCGGTGGGAGCAGATCCGCGCGCTCACCCAGGGCCGCGGCGCCGAGGCAGTGATCGAATGCTCCGGCGCGGCGTCGGCCATCGCCGAGGGCGTCAAATGGCTGGCGCCGGGCGGGACCTACGCCCTGGCCGGGGCCGCCGTGCCCGTGGGCGAGGCGCCCGTGGCGGTCTATGAGGACCTGGTGCGCAAGAACGCCCGTTTGCAGGGCGTCTGGGTCAGCGACACGTCGCACTTTTACCAGGCCGCGCAGCTCGCCTGGAGCGGCCGCTACCCCTTTGCCGATCTCATCACGCACCGCTTTCCCCTGGCGCGCGCCGGGGAGGCCCTGCAGGCCCTCAAGCGCCGCGAGGTGATGAAGGCGGTGATCGCTGATCGCTGATCGCGTATCGCAATAAGCGCACTGGAGGTGCACCACATGAACGAACAACGCTGTGATGTCCTCATCGTCGGCAGCGGCGGGGCCGCGCTCCGCGCCGCCATCGCCGCCAAGGAAAGCGGCCCCCGGCTCCGCGTCCTGGTGGCCACCAAGGGCGAGGTTGGCAAGAGCGGCGTCACCGCCACCGCCTGCTCCGACCGCATGGCCTTCCATGCCACCCTCCCCACCACCGAGCCCGGCGGCCCCGACGCCTGGCGCTACCACGCCGACGACGTCTATCGCATCGGCGGCTATGTCTCCGACGGCGACCTGGCCGAGGTGCTGGCCCAGAACGCCGCCGCCGCCTTTGCCGACCTGGACCGCTGGGGCGTGCCCTTTGCCCGCAAGCCCGACGGCACCCCCGACCAGTTCGTCACCGACGGCTCCCAGTTCGCCCGCGCCTGCTACACCGGCCCCTATACCGCCAACCACATCGAGCAGGCGCTGGTGCGCCAGATTCGCCAGCGGCCCATCGACCTGCTGGAGCACACCATGGTCGCCGAGCTGCTGCCCTCCAAGGACGGGCGCATAGCCGGCGCCCTGGCGGTGGACCAGCGCACCGGCGAGCAGACGCTCATCCGCGCCAAGGCGGTGGTGCTGGCCACCGGCGGCGCGGGCAGCGCCTTCGCCGTCAACGTCTTTCCCGAGGGGATGACCGGCGACGGCTACGCCATGGCCTTCCGCGCCGGCGCCGAGCTGGTCAACCTGGAGTTCATCCAGATCGGCCTCTCCTCCGTCAAGACCAAGCTCGCCTGCTCCGGCTCGATGATGCGCGCCATCCCGCGCCTCATCAACGACCAGGGAAAAGAGTTCCTGGCCGACTATTTCCCCCAGGGCACGCCCTGGTCCCGGATCAACGAGGTGCTCTTTGCCAAGGGCGCGAGCTGGCCCGTCTCCCAGCGCGATCCCTCCCACGTCATCGATATCGCCGTCTATTACGAGATGGCCGCCGGGCGCAAGGTCTACCTCGACTATCGCGCCAACCCCATCGGCTATGACCCCGCGATCCTGAGCGGCATGGCCCAGCGCTGGTATTGCGAGATCAAGGGCGTGGACCCCAACGACCCCTCCGCCATGGACACCCCGCTCAAGCGCCTGCGGGCCATCAACGCCCCCGCGGTGCAATGGCTGGCCGAGCGCGGCGTGGACCTGGTGGCGGGCGACCTGCTGGAGCTGGCCCCCGCCATCCAGCACTTCCAGGGCGGCGTCAAGATCCGCACCCGCGGCGAGACCACCGTGCCGGGGCTTTACGCCGCCGGCGAGACGGCGGGCGGCCAGCATGGGGCCAACCGCCCCGGCGGCAACGCCCTGATGGATAGCCAGGTCTTTGGCAAGATCTCGGGCCAGAGCGCCGCCGCCGAGGCCCAGG
>JAAYEA010000397.1 GCA_012689325.1 Chloroflexota bacterium | reverse complement strand
TCCGCAAGCCATGTAGCATGTATCCGCAAGTGCGTGGTCGCCCGATTCGGCAGGTGGGGCGCGGAGAGGGGGTGCAAGGTCAAACAAAAGCCTTGTTATCTCGTGATTTTGGACCGAATTTTCTAGGAGGAAAGGAACAAGATGAAGCGTCGTGATTTTCTAAGAGCAGCGGCTATGACGGCCGTGGGCGCGGTGGCGGCGAGCTGCGCGCAGCCCACCCCCATCGTTCTCGAAAAAGAAGTGCCCGTCGAGAAGGTGGTGAAAGAAACCGTCGTCGTTGAAAAAGAGGTCGCCGTCGAAAAGGTCGTCAAGGAGACGGTGGTCGTCCAGAAAGAGGTCGCGGTCGAAAAAGTGGTCACCGCCACCCCGGTTCCGGAAAAGTTCCATGAGGCGCCCGAGCTGGCCGAGCTGGTCAAGGCCGGCAAGCTGCCTCCCGTGGAAGACCGCGTTCCCGTCGAGCCGCTGGTCCTCGAGCCGCCCATCGAGGTCGGCAAGTACGGCGGTTTCTGGCGCCAGTTGCACCTCGGCACCACGGACGCCATGCAGAACTATTACAAGGTGGACGAGTTCGTGGGCAAGTTCCTGCCCGATGGCTCCATCGTCCCCAACGTGGTCAAGGCCTGGGAGTTCAATAGCGACGTCACCCAGATGACCATCTATCTCCGCAAGGGGATGAAGTGGTCCGACGGCATGCCCTTCACCGCCGCCGACGTGATGTTCTGGTGGAACGACGTGGTGATGAACGACGAGCTGACCCCCTCCAAGCCGTCCTGGCTGCGGGTGGCCGGCGAGCTGGCCAACGTCACCAAGGTGGACGACTATGCCTTCTCCATCACCTTCCCCAGCCCCTACGGCTCGGTGGTGGAGCAGATGCCGATCCAGGCTCCCTGGGTCCCCGCGCATTATATGAAGCAGTTCCATGCCACCTATGCCGTCAAGGCCGACCTGGACGCCAAGGTCACCGCGGCGGGCTTCCAGGATTGGAAGCAGCTCTGGGGCGCCAAGACCGCGCGCGCGAACCACGTGGGCCTGCCCACCGTCTTTGGCTGGAACCCCACCAACACGCTGGATCAGCAGATCCAGGTCTGGGAGCGCAACCCCTACTTCTGGAAGGTGGACACCGAGGGCAACCAGCTGCCGTACATGAACGAAATCCGCCGCTTCCTCCTGCCCGACATGGAGGCGCTCCTGCTCAAGTGTATCGCGGGCGATGCGGATTTCGAGAGCCGTCGTGTGGAGGGCGTCAAGAACTATCCCACCGCCATGGCCAACCGCGAGAAGGGCAACTATCGGGTGGTGATGGAGGACAACGCGGGCAGCAACATCGGCACGATGTTCTTCAACTTTGCCCACAAGGACCCGGTGCTGAAAGAGCTCTTTATGAACAAGGACTTTCGGCATGCGATCTCCCTGGGCATCGACCGCGCCGAGGTCAACGATATCGTGCAAAAGGGCGTCTGCCCCATCTCGGCGGCCACCTGCGCCATCGGCGCAGCCTGGTACGATCCGAAGAACGGCACCGAGAACCCGTGGATCAAGTACGATGTGGACGCGGCCAACAAGCTGCTGGACGGGATTGGCCTGGACAAGAAGGATGGCGAAGGCTATCGCCTGCGTTCGGATGGCAAGCGGCTCTCGCTGGTCAACACCGTCTGGAGCACCGACGCGGCGCTCTTCCCCAACGTGGCTTTCTGGGAGATCGTGAAGCCGCAGTTGGCCAAGATCGGCGTCGAGATGGTGCTCGACCCGACCGAGCGCGAGCTCTGGGTCCAGCGCATCCACGCGCTCGACTTTGACGTGGCCGTGTATATCATGGCCATGGGCCACGCCACCCAGACGCCGCTGCAGCAGAAGCAGTTCGCGCCGGTGAGCGAGGCCGGGCAGCACTGGGGTCCCCAGTGGGGCCTCTGGTACGAGACGGCTGGCAAGCAGGGCGAGGAGCCCCCGGCCGAGGTCAAGAAGATGCTGGAGATCTATGACGAGGCCGTGGCCGAGCCGGACACCGCCAAGCGTAACGCCCTGATCAAACAGGCGATGGACATCCATGGCGAGGAGACCTACATGGTCGGCCTGCTGAACGAGTCCCCGCAGGCGCGCTGGATGATCGTCCACAACTGCATCGGCAACGTGGGCGACCGCATCTACGGCTCCAACTCGCTGGCCATGCATTCCTGCTTGATGTTCAAAAAGTGCTAACCGTAAGGTAGGGGCAGGCCGCGCGCCTGTCCTTGCCACCAAAGCCCTGGGGGGGGCGGCACGCCGCCGCGCCCCCAGGGCTTGACTCCGGGCTCTGCGGCATGGAACTGCCGCGGGCAGTCTATGCCGCCGGCGCCGCCTTGGGGACGTTCGGGCGGTGCTGGGCCGCTATCATGTGCATGCGGAGGGGCTATGCTCAAGTTTATCATCAGACGTCTCATTTATATGATCGCCACGTTATTTGTGGTCTCGATCGTGACCTTTATCATCATCCAACTCCCGCCCGGCGATTTCGTCTCCTCCATGATCGCCCACCGGGCCGCGCTGGGCGAGCTGGTTGACCAATCGGAAGTGGATGCGCTGCGCTCCTACTATGGGCTGGGCCAGCCGGCGCATATCCAGTACCTCCGGTGGTTTGGCGCCATCCTGAAAGGCGACCTGGGCTTTTCCATGCAGTGGAACCAGCCCGTCAAGCTGCTGATCAAAGATCGGCTGCCGTGGAGCTTTGGCATCTCGTTGATCTCTCTTGCCTTTGTTTGGGCCATCGGCCTGCCCATTGGCATCTATTCTGCCACGCACCAGTACTCCATTCCCGACTATGTGGCCACCTTCTTTGGCTTTATCGGGTTGGGCGTGCCCAACTTTTTGCTGGCCTTGCTGGCGTTGTGGATCTGGTTTCAGGCCAAGGGCGAGGTCATGGTGGGGCTCTTTTCCGAAAAGTACATGATGGAGCCCTGGAGCGTGGCCAAAGTGGGAGATCTGTTCCGGCATCTCTGGATCCCCGCGCTGATCACGGGCATGTCGGGCACGGCTGGCCTGATCCGCACCATCCGGGCCAACCTGCTGGATGAGGTCCGCAAGCCCTACGTGATGATGGCGCGGGCTAGAGGCGTCGCCGAGCGCAAGCTGCTGGTCAAGTATCCCTTGCGGGTGGCGATGATCCCCGCCGTGAGCACCATCGGCTGGGTGCTGCCGAGCCTGTTCGCCGGCGAGTTGATCACCTCCTTCGTGATGGGTATCCCCACGCTGGCGCCCGTCTTCTTGGGAGCCCTGCTCAACCAGGACATGTTCCTGGCCGGGAGCATCGTGCTCATCCTCAGCACGCTGACCGTGGTCGGCACCCTCGTTTCGGACATCCTGTTGGCCCTCGTTGATCCGCGCATAAAGGAATCGGTGTAACCATGAGCGAGAAGAATAGCGCAAGCTCGATCCCTCAGCCGGAGGAAAAAGCCGCGGAAGATCGTGTCTACGTCGCTTCCCAATGGCAGCTCATGTGGTGGCGCTTCCGCAAGCACAAGGTGGCCATCATCTCGGCGGTGCTGCTTATCCTCATGTACCTGACCATCATTTTCGCCGAGTTCGTGTCGCCCTATGACCCGCGGATTAACCATCGCAAGTTCCTCTATGCCCCGCCGCAAAAGATCCACTTTATCGACCGCGACGGCAAGTTCCACCTGCGGCCCTTCGTCTATGGGTACGAAGGCACGATGGACATGGAGACGCTGCAGATCCGCTATGCGGAGGATCGCGACGTGCTCTATCCCATCTTGCTCTTTGCCCGGGGCGAGCCCTACAAGATGTGGGGGCTCTTTGACAGCGATATCCACCTCTTTGGCGTGCCGGAGGGCGGGACCATCTTTTTGCTGGGCACGGAGCGGCAGGGGCGCGACATGCTCTCGCGGATCATCATCGGCGGGCGGATGTCGCTGTCCATCGGCCTGGTGGGCCTGGCGATCTCGTTCTTCCTGGGCGTCTTCTTGGGCGGCCTATCGGGCTACTTTGGCGGCCTCTTTGACGTGGTCCTGCAGCGCATCATCGAGTTCCTGCGCTCCATCCCCACGCTGCCCCTCTGGATGGCCCTGAGCGCGGCGCTGCCGCCCCGCTGGACGGTGGTGCAGGTCTATTTCGGCATCGTGGTGATCCTCTCGCTGATCGGCTGGACGGGCCTGGCTCGCGTGGTGCGGAGCAAGTTCATGTCGCTGCGCGAGGAGGATTTCGTCATGGCAGCCCGGTTGGTGGGCGCGAGCGAGCTGCGCGTGGTCTTTCGCCACATGGTCCCCTCCTTCACCAGCCACCTCATCGCCAACCTGACCATGTCGATCCCCGGCATGATCCTGGGCGAGACGTCGCTCTCATTCCTGGGCCTGGGCCTGCAGGAGCCCGCCATTAGCTGGGGCGTGTTGCTCAAGGACGCGCAATCGGTTGCTGTGCTGGCCGAGTCGCCCTGGCTGCTGCTCCCCGGCATACCGGTGGTGATCGTGGTGCTGGCCTTTAACTTTTTGGGCGATGGCATCCGCGACGCCGCCGATCCCTACGGTCGGTAGCCCTCGCGTGTTCGTCTCGTATCCGGCAGGCGCCTGGCTCGCGGCCAGGCGCCTGTTTTTGTGCCACGCGGGGCGATAGCCGCGCCGGCACCCTGCTCTCCGAAGGAAGATGAACGCATGAGCAACCTCTCCTTTGTCTGCCGGGCCGATAACGACCTGTATCGGGTTCTCTCCGACCTGGGCGGCGCTTACCCGCGCTATCCCTCGCTGGCCGAGGCCGTGTCGGCGGCCCCGGCGGGGAGCGGCGTGCTGGCGCTGGCCGACGCCTACCCCCGCGCCACGCTGGAGGTGGGTCCGCAGCTTTTGGAGGCGGCCGCCGCCAAGGACCTGCGTCTCTATCTCGAATACCCCGCCGCGCTCCCCGGCGTGGCGCTGGGCGAGCCGCGCCCGGCGGTCTGGGAGCGGGCGGTGGTGGCCGGCGACGGCCTGGCCCCTGCGCTGGCGGCAGGCCGCATCCTGGACTTGCATACCTGCTGGTTCCTGCCGGTGGCGCCGCGGCCCGCCCACCTGGTCCTGGCGCGCGTCGCCGGGTACCACACGGCGGTCTATGGCCTGCCCGCCGAGGCCTATCCGGCGCTCTTTCCGCTGGGCAGCGGCGAGACGCTGATCGCTGCCACCAAGCTCAGCCAGTTCGTCACCGCGCGCTATGGCCCGACCGCCGCCTGGCAGGCGCTTTGGGAGCGGCTGTTGCGCTGGCTGGCCAGTGACGACCCGGTCCCGCCCCTGCGCTGGCAGCCCGCGGTGGGGCTCCGCGCGGCCCGGGATGAGGCCCTGCCTGACACGGTGGAGGCGGAGGCCTTTGCCCGCTCGGTGGCCTGGTTTCGCAGCTATGGCGTCTATAGCATCGACCAGAAAAAGGGCGTCATCGAGGGGTACGAGTCGGCCATCGACGAGCAGGGGCGGCAGATGCAGCGCACCTGGCCGCGCGGCGATTGCATCGGCGAGTCCACCATGCCCTTCATCCTGGATTGGCAGGTCAATGGCAACCCGGCTAGCAAGCGGCTGGCTGGCCAGATGCTGGACTATGTCTGCTTTTCGCCGGATTTCCGCGAGCAGGACCCGGGCAGCCCCACCTACGGGCTGAGCAAGTGGAGCCCGGATACGCCGGTCTTTTATGGGCAGGAGAACGCCAGCATCATCTTGCCGGCGCTGCTGGCCGGGCGGATGCTGGGCGACGACCGCTGGGACGAGCGCATCCTGCAGCTCCTCTTGGCGAACCTGCGCACCACCGGCAAGCTGGGCTTTCGGCGGAACGCGCTCCGTCGCGGCGATTTCCCCGCCGGGCCGGAGGGCTGGCGGCCCCTACAAGAGGCGGGACCCACCATCTATGCGCCGCATTATCAGGCCTCGCTCTGGGCGGCCTACCTCTGGGCCTATGGCCTGACGGGCTATGGCGGCTTTTTCGACGCCGCCAAGCAGGCCATTGGGATGACCATGTCGGCCTACCCCGACCGGTGGATTTGGACCAACGGGCTGACCCAAGAGTTGGCCCGCATGCTCCTGCCGCTGGCCTTCCTCGTCCGGTTGGAGGACACCGCAGAGCATCGCGCCTGGCTGAGGCGCATGGCCGACGACCTGCTGGCCTATATGCAGCCCTGCGGCGCCATCCGCGAGGGGTTGGGCCCGCTGGAGAACGGCAAGTACCCGCCGCCCCGCTCCAACGAGACCTATGGCACCGACGAGTCGTCGCTGCTTCAGGAAGATGGCGATCCGGTGTGCGACCTGCTCTATACGGCCGACTTTGCGCTGATCGGCCTGCACGAGGCGGCGGCCGCCACCGGCGAGGCCTTTTACCGGGAGGCGGAGGATCGCTTGATGCAGTTCCTCTGCCGCATCCAGGTGCGATCGAGCGCCCACCCCTACCTGGACGGGGCCTGGCTGCGCGGCTTTGATTACGAGCTGTGGGAGTATTGGGCCAGCTCGTCGGATCAGGGCTGGGGGGCTTGGTGCGTCGAATCGGGCTGGACCAACGCCTGGATCGCGGCGGTGTTGGGCCTGCGCCTGGCCGGCCAATCGCTCTGGGATCTGAGCACCGCCTCGCGGCTGCAGGCGCTCCTGCCCAAGTGGCTCGCCGAGATGGGGCTCGCTTAGCCGGTGGCCGCTCTCTCGTGCTGCTTCATTTGTTGCGGCCGCGGCCAAAGCATGTTATAATGTGCCCGTTGGGTTCCGGCATGGCCGCAATGGCGCGCAGGCTTGCGTGACCCGAGCTCGCGCCTTCGATTGGGGAGCCACTCATCTCCCCACCCAAGAAAGACAGCCACCGTATGCTTCGAGCGGAGAGACAGGGCAGTCACTGGCGGCTTGCGCGTTCTTCCGACGTGGGCCCGCGACCATCGGCGGGCCAGGTGACACTGCCTCTGGGCGTCTTGGGCGCCGGATCCAACCCCACCAAGCAACCTCGTTCGTTGGCTGTTGCCGCCCATTCGGGCTTGTTTCCATTGCATGTGCGCCAAGCTGTCGCTGCGGCGGTCGTGCTGCGCGCTGCATAGACCCACCGAGCAGGGGCGTCGCCGACGGGCGCCCTTGCGGGCAAGGAGGCAGAGATGGAGCGATTTACCGCCAAGACGGTGGACCAATTCCTGGACGCGCTGGCCTCCAGTGAGCCGGTGCCCGGCGGGGGCAGCGGGGCGGCCCTGGCCGGCGCCCTGGCGGCCGGGCTGCTGAGCATGGTCTGCAACCTCACCATCGGCAAGAAGGGCTACGAGGGGGTGCAGGCCGACCTGGAGGCCATCCTGGCCCGCTCGGAGGCCATCCGCCGCGAGCTCCCCGACCTCTTGCAGGCCGACACGCAGGTCTATGGCGCGGTGATGGAGGCCTATCGCCTGCCCCGCAAGTCGCCGGAGGAAAAGGCCGCGCGGGAGGCCGCCATGCAGGCGGCGCTCAAGGAGGCGGCCCAGGTCCCCCTGACCATCGCGGCGCGTTGCGCCGAGATCGTGACCCTCTGCCTGCCCGCGGCCCAAAAGGGCAACAAGTGGGCGGTCAGCGATGCCGGGGTGGCCGTGGCCCTGGCGGAGGCCGCCATGCGCGGCGCGCTGCTCAACGTCTATATCAACCTGAGCAGCATCCAGGATGAGGCCTTTGCCGCCCAACTGCGCGCGCGGATCGCCGAGATCACCGAGGGCAAGGCCGCGCTGCAAGCCAAAGTCTCCGAGATCGTGATGAAAGCCATCCAAGGCTAGACAAGGAGGCACGATGACCGCACAGCTTCTCGACGGACGGGCGCTCTCCAGCGCCATGCGCAAAGAGCTCGATGCCGAGATCGCGGCGATCAAGGCCGAGTTGGGCGTGACCCCCAAGATCGCCGTGGTGCGCGCGGGGGAGGACCCCGCCTCGGTGAGCTATGCCAACGCCATCCAGCGCACCTGCGAGCTGCGCAAGCTGGCGTTCGAGATGCACGCCCTGCCCGAGGAGGTGGGCGAGGCGGAACTGCTGTCCCGCGTCGTGCGGCTCAACGAGGACCCCGGCGTGCACGGGATTATGATCCAGGAGCCGCTGCCCAAGGGCATCCGCGCCGAGGTGATCACCGACGCCCTTTCCCCGGCCAAGGACATCGATGGCGTGCACCCGGCCAACACAGGCCGGCTGGCCCAGGCCGAGCCGGTGGGGCGGTCAGCCGGGGTTTCCGACTTTTTCGTGCCGGCGACGCCCGCGGGCGGCCTGGAGTTGCTCAAGCGCCATGGCGTGGCGCTGAACGGCAAGCTGGCCGTCATCGTGGGCCGCTCGCGCATCGTGGGCAAGCCCATGGCGATGTTGCTCTTGCGCGAGAACGCCACCGTGATCCTGTGCCACTCGCGCACCGCCGACCTGCCGGCCATCTGCCGCCAGGCCGATATCCTCTGCGCGGCGGTGGGCCGGGCCAAGATGATCACCGCCGATTGGGTCAAGCCCGGGGCGGTGGTGGTCGATTTCGGCGTCAATTTCCAGAACGAGGTCATGGTGGGCGACGTGGATTTCGAGGGCGTGCAAGAGGTGGCGAGCATGATCACGCCGGTGCCCGGCGGGACCGGCCCCATGACCAACGTCATGCTGCTGAAGAACCTCTTGGAGGCGGCGAGGCGGCAGGGCCAGAAATAAGCGGGCCCGCGCTGACTTGACGCGGCGGCCCGAATCAGTGTATGATGCGCGCTAGTGTATCGGCGCTTCCGAGCGCAACCGGTTGTAGCGAACGGGCATGAACATGAGGAGAGGAAAAGGAGGAAGCATGTTAGTCGAGCTCAAGAACCCCGTCCCCACCGACATCGAAATTGCCCAGGCAGCCAGGACGAGACCCATCCTGGAGGTGGCTCAGAGCGTGGGCCTTGCCGAGGATGATTTGGATCTCTATGGCAAGTACAAGGCCAAGGTGCACCTGGATGTGCTCGAAAAGCTCAAGGGGCGCCCCAACGGCAAGTACATCGACGTCACCGCCATCACCCCCACGCCGCTGGGCGAGGGTAAGACGACCAACACCGTGGGCCTCAGCCAGGGGCTCGGCTACATCGGCAAGAGCGTGTTCACCTGCATCCGCCAGCCGTCCATGGGCCCCACGTTTGGCATCAAGGGCGGCGCGGCCGGCGGCGGCTATGCCCAGATCGTCCCCATGGAGGATTTCAACCTCCACCTCACCGGCGATATCCACGCCGTGAGCGTATCGCACAACCTGCTGGCGGCAGCCATCGACGCCCGCATCCTGCACGAGGACAGCATGTCCGACAAGGGCCTGGAAAAAATGGGCCTGCGCCGCCTGGATATCGACCCCTACGGCATCATGTGGAACCGCATCATGGATGTCTCTGACCGGGCCATCCGCAAGATCATCATCGGCTTGGGCGACAAGACGGACGGGCGGCCCCGCGAGACGGGCTTTGATATCGCCGTGGCCTCGGAAATCATGGCCATTCTGGCCCTGACCACGGGCCTCAAGGACCTGCGCGAGCGGTTGGGGCGGATCGTGTGGGGCACCGACAAGAAGGGCAAGCCCCTCACCGCCGAGGACCTGAACGTGGCGGGCGCGCTGGCGGTGCTGATGAAGGACGCCATCATGCCCAACCTGATGCAGACCTTGATCGGCTCGCCGGCCTTTGTGCACGCGGGGCCGTTCGCCAATATCGCCCACGGCAACAGCTCCATCCTGGCCGACCAGGTGGCGCTCAAGCTGGCCGATTACGTGGTCACCGAGTCGGGCTTTGGCGCCGATGTCGGCATGGAAAAGTTCTTTGACATCAAGTGCCGCTACTCCGGCCTGATCCCCAACTGCGTCGTGCTGGTTGCCACGGTGCGGGCGCTCAAGATGCACGGCGGCGGCCCCAAGGTGGTCGCGGGCAAGCCGCTGGATTCCGCCTACACCAAGGAAAACCTCGAGCTGCTCAGGGCGGGCCTTCCCAACTTGGTCCAGCACATCGAGAACGCCAAGCTCTTTGGCATCCCGGTGGTGGTGGCGGTCAATAGCTTCAAGACGGACTCCAGGGCCGAGCTGGAGCTGGTCCGCGAGGCGGCCATCAAGGCGGGGGCCGAGGACTCGGTGATCAGCGAGGTGTGGGCCAAGGGCGCCGAGGGCGGCGCGGCGCTGGCCAAGGCGGTGGTGGCGGCCTGCGAAAAGCCCAGCAACTTCAAGTTCCTCTATCCCGACGACATGTCCATCAAGGACAAGATCGAAACCATCGCCACCAAGATCTATCGCGCCGACGGCGTGGACTTTCAGCCCGAGGCCGAAAGAAAGATCAAGATGTTCACAGAGATGGGCTTTAGCAAGCTCCCGATCTGCATGGCCAAGACCCACCTCTCCTTCACGCACGATCCGGCGATCAAGGGCGCGCCGCGCGGCTTTGTGATGCCGATTCGCGACATCCGCGCCTCGGTGGGCGCGGGCTTCCTGTATCCTCTGTGCGGCGAGATGCGCACCATGCCTGGCCTGCCGAGCCGTCCGGTGTTCTTTGACATCGATATCGACACCGAGACGGGCAAGATCATCGGGCTGTCCTAACCGAGCATCCGCATCATGGCTGAGCAAGGTGGGGAGAACGCGCCGGGAGAGGCGCTCTCCCCACCTTTGCGCGTATCAGAACTCATCTGAGCCATACTAGTCAAGCGGCCTGGGAGGCTGTGTGCTCAACTGGATGATCGTTCACCTGGCGAGGGCCTATCTGGTCATGGTCATCCTGGCCCAGATCGGCGCCTTGCAGATCGTGGCCGCTCGCCGTGGTTGGCTGGGGCTGTCCATCGTCAACTATCGGCGGCGGCCGGTGGTGGGCTATATCCTGGGCGCGGCCATGATCCTGGGCGCGTACATCTGGTTTTTCGCCAGCCACCCCGAAATCTGGACGCCGGGCCCGGCGGGCGCGGAGCTGACCACGCTCTTTACGGTGGGCAGCGCGATCAGCTTGCTGGCGACGTTGCTGCTGGCCGAGGGCAGGCGGCTCCTGGTCGGGCTTCTCCGCCGTCGCCGGGGCCTCCGCTCGGGGGATGCGCAGCTTGCCGCCATCCCCTTTCACTTGAAGCGGGCCAGCCGAGATGCCGAGAGCCTGTCCACCGTGACCTTTGGCGATTTCTCCGGCGCGCTCCTGGCGCCGGAACGCAGCGAGGAACCGCGCCCGGCGGTGGTGCTGGTTCCGGGCCTCTATGCCACCGGCGAGGCCGTGCAGTGGGTGGTGGAGGGGCTGCAAGACCTGGGCTTTTGGGTGCTGGTCGCCCACCTGCGCCGGCGCGACCTGACCTATCCTGAGGTCTTGGCCGTGCTGCCCACCGCCGTCTCGTTCCTGGCTGGCCGGCCGCAGGTGGATCCGCAGCGCATCGGCGCCGTGGGGTTCGGCATCGGCGCCAATATCGTCCTGCGCTCCGCCAGCACCGACCCCCGGGTGAAGGCGCTGGCGGCCATCGGCCCGCTGGTTAGCCAGGAGAGCGTGGCGCCCGGGCTGAACCTGCTGCACGAGATGACCTACCTGCAGGTGCTGCGGTGGGCCACCTTTCGGGCGCGCGGCGAGCTGGTGGCTCAGCTTGCCGCTCTCGAGTATGCTCGCAAGCTCAAAAACACGCCCGCGCTCCTGATTTGGGGCGAGCGAGACCGACTGGTGAGCCAGGCGGACCTATCGGCCGTGCAGGCCGCGGCCGAGCGCGGCATCGAGGTGCGCCGGATCGAGGGCGAGACCCATTTCGGCCTATACCGCGGGCGCGCCGCGGTCGCGCTGACCACCAAATGGTTCAGGGAGAGGTTGCTCAATGGCGGCTGATCTGGAGCTCTTTCGCGCCATCAATGGCCTTGCCGGGCAGTGGCCGCTGTTGGATGCCCTGATGCGGTTGGTAGTCAACGATTATTTCGTCCCCACCACCATGTCGCTGGTCCTGCTGGCGTTGTGGTTCATCGGCGGCACGCCGGAGGATCGCGAAGCCAAGCAGCGCGCTGTGATCTATGCGGTTTTCACCCTGCTTTTGGCCAACCTCGTGGTCAAGCTGTGCAATCTCGTCTACTATCGCCCCCGCCCTTTCGAGTCCCATGAGGTGAACCTGCTCTTTTATCGCCCCTGGGACTCGTCCTTCCCCAGCAACCCGGCGGCGGTCGGCTTTTCCTTCGCCAGCGCCATCTGGCTGCGCCAGCGCCGATGTGGTTGGGCGCTGGGCCTCTTGGCGGCGCTCTTTGGCTTTTCGCGCATCTATTGCGGCGTCCAGTATCCCGTCGATGTGCTGGCCGGCGCCTTGATCGGCATGGCGGCGGGCTGGGCCACCCATGCGGGCCGCCGCTGGCTGGACCACCTGGGGAACGCGGCCATCGCCTTGGGCCGCCGGCATTACCTGGCCTGAGCCGCGCCGTCCGCGGCGTTTGTGCGCCACGGGTGACGGGGGTAAAATGGGGGCAGGTCATTCCCACCAGAGGCCGCGATGGATGTGGTAGAGCAGGTCGCCAGGACCATAGAGCGCTACGATCTGGTCTCCCCCGGCAGCGCCGTGGTGATTGGGTTCTCCGGGGGGCCGGATTCGCTCTGCCTGTTGCATGCCCTGTGCCAGCTCCGCGAACGTTACGGCCTCGCCCTGCAAGCGGCCCACCTGCACCATGGCATTCGCGGCGCCGAGGCCGACGCCGACGCCGAGTTTGCCCAGCGCATGGCCGCCGAGTTGGGCGTGCCCATCGCCATCGGCCGCCGGGACGTGCCCAAGCTGGCGGCGCGCTGGAAGCTCTCCCTCGAGGAGGCGGCGCGCCGCGCGCGGTATGGCTATTTGGTCGGCGTGGCGCTGCGGGCCGGGGCCGGGCACATCGCCGTGGGCCACAACGCCGACGACCAGGCCGAGACGGTGCTGATGCATTGGTTGCGAGGGGCGGGGCTGGCTGGGCTGCGCGGCATGCTGCCGCTGACGTGGCTGCGGGACCTGCGGCTGGAGCCGGAGGACGAGGGCGCGCAGGGCGCGGGCGCGC
>JAAYEA010000396.1 GCA_012689325.1 Chloroflexota bacterium | reverse complement strand
TGGGAGGTGCAGCCCACCCCCTGCCGGACGCCGGGCGGGCGCGGCCTCTCCGCCGATGAGCACGTGGTGGAGGCGCTGCGCGCCGGGGCGACGTTGGCGGATGAGAACGCACCCCAGCCCTGTCCCGGCGGCATGGACTTCACCCATCCCGATTTCGCCCTGATGTGCGGCCGCTCCGGGCTCAACGCCGGGGCGGTCTCCTGGTTCTACCTCTCCACCGACCGCTGCCGCTCCTGGCAAGGGCCGTACCAACTGCCCGATTTCGGCCAGACGGGCATCGCCGCGCGGACCGACTATCTCG
This sequence comes from Chloroflexota bacterium, assembly GCA_012689325.1. Taxonomy (GTDB): domain Bacteria; phylum Chloroflexota; class Anaerolineae; order JAAYEA01; family JAAYEA01; genus JAAYEA01. The sequence goes on along the minus strand of JAAYEA010000396.1, from coordinate 15,220 downwards.
TCTACGGCCCTCAGGAGGCCCTGCTCTTCCTGACCGCGGCCAAGCCCGACGGGCGCGAGGGGCGCGTCTTTTGCGCGCGGACGGTGGACGGCGGGCGGAGCTTTGCCTTCCTTTCCTGGATCGGGGAGGAACCAGCGGGCTATAGCATCATGCCCTCCAGCGTCCGCCTTCCAGGCGGCGGCTTGCCAAGCGGCCGCCTGCTGACGGCGATCCGCCGCCGCGAGGGGCGGGAACTCGGCGAGGCCGAGCGCTTTTTCATCGAGCTCTTCGCCTCGGACGACCAGGGCTCGAGCTGGCGCTACCTCAACGAGCCAGTGTCCCACACCGGCCAGGGCGGCAATCCCCCGGCCATGATCCGGCTCCAAGACGGCCGCCTCGCCCTCACCTACGGCTACCGCGCCGCGCCGTTCGGGCTGCGCGCCAGGCTCAGCGAGGATGAAGGGCTCACCTGGGGGCCAGAGCTCGTGCTGCGCCAAGACGGCGGCAACCACGACCTGGGCTATCCGCGCACCACGCAGCGCCCCGACGGCGCCATCGTCACCGCCTATTATTACAACGATGACCCCCTGGGCGAGCGCTACATCGCCGCCACGATCTGGGAGCCGCCCCGCTGAGGCGGCGGCTCCGGCCCCAGCAGACTGGCCTGCCGGACCTCGGTTGACAAGCCAGCGCTTCCGAGTATAGTTAGCGAGGGTTCAGAGGTCTTTTTTCTCCGTGGAGACTGGCCGGGCGGTCATAGAGGCGAGATAGGGCCTGGTGAATCGCTTTCGTCATGGCGATCTGCGCAGGCTCTTTGCATGTCTATCGAGCGCTAACAAGAAGCGGCCACCAGCCCAACCCGCCCTTTGGCTCGGGAACCCGGTTCCGTTTGACGATCCATACCATCCGCGCCCGCGCGGTATCAAAGGAGTCTCATGGCCGTAGCTGTGCCCGTAACCGTCACCTGCCCAACGTGCAGGAAACCGTTCGTCACCCAGGTCCGCAACATCATCGATGTCGGCGCCGAGCCCGAGCTAAAGCAAGCCTTTTTGCAGGGCCAGGTGAACGTGGCGACCTGCCCTAGTTGTGGCCAGAGCGGCATGATGGCCTTGCCGCTGCTGTATCATGACCCCGACAAGCAACTCTTGCTCGCCTACGTCCCGGACCAGCTCAACATGAAGCTGGAGGATCGGGAAAAGATGATCGGCGAGCTGGTGAACGCGCTGATGAAGGCGACCCCCCCAGAGAAGCGCAAGGCCTACCTCTTCCAGCCCAAGACCATGCTCTCGCCCGACCGGATGATCGAGGAGATTCTGCTGGGCGATGGCATCACCAAAGAGATGCTGGACGCCCAGCGGAAAGCCGTCGCGCTCATCCAGGACCTGCTGGACACCAAGGACGATGAGCAGCGCCTCCAAGCCATGGTCGAGGAGCACAAGGCTGAGCTGGATTACCAGTTCTTCCTGCTGCTGAGCGCTTCCATCAGCGGGTCCGCGGAGGCCGGCGATGCCGAGGCCGCCCAGGACCTGGAGGATTTGCGCGCCAAGTTGCTCGATGTCCTCGAGCCCGCGCTGCCCGAGCCGCTCCCCGCCGACGCCAGCAAGGACGAGTTGATCGACAAGATGCTGGCCGCCGAGGGAGACGAGGCGCTGCGCGGCGTGGTCATCAGCAACCTGCAGATGATGGATTATGCCTTCTACCAGGCGCTGACCAATCGGATGGAAGCGCGAGAGGCCGCCGGCGAGGCCGAGCAAGCGGAGCAGCTCGCCGCGTTGCGCGCCAAGCTGCTCGAGCTGACCCAGGAGCTGGAGCAGCAGGCGCGGGAGGCCCAGCAGGCCACCATCGCCCTCATCGAGGCCCTGTCCACGAGCGAGGACCAGGAGCAGGCCATCCGCGAGCACGCCGCCGAGTATGACAATTACCTCTTTGCCGTGCTGGGGGGCATGATCGACGCCGCTCGCAACAGCGGGCAGTCCGAGCGCGCCGACAAGCTGGAGCTCCTGCAGAACAATATTGTCAACTTTATGGAGCAGAACATGCCGCCGGAGCTGCGCCTCTTGAGCAGCCTGCTCGGCGCCGAGTATCCGGACGAAACCAAGCAGATCTTGGAGGAACACGCCTCCGAGCTGAGCGCCGACCTGGTTGCCGCCATGAACGACCTGGCGACGGGCTGGGAGGGGCGCGGCGCCCAGGAGGCGGCGGACAAGATGCGGCAGGTGATCGAGCAGGCGAAAGCCCTGCTGCCCGAGACAGATGCGGACGAGGAGTGGAAGTCCGTCTAGCGTCATCAGGAAGGTGGGCGCGAGGATGCGCGTTGTAGATATCATTGTCAAAAAACGGGACGGCGGCGAGCTGGAGACCGCCGAGATCGACTCCTTTATCCAGGGCGTCACCCAGGGGACCATCCCCGATTACCAGATCGCCGCCTGGCTGATGGCGGTGGTCTGGCGGGGCATGAGCAGCCGCGAGATCGCCGATCTCACCATGGCCATGGTCCGCTCCGGCGAGGTGCTGGACCTGGGCGATGTGGCGCCGTGGGTGGTGGACAAGCACTCCAGCGGCGGCGTGGGCGACAAGACGACGCTGGTGGTGGCCCCCGTGGTCGCCGCCTGGGGCATGCCCGTCGCCAAGATGTCCGGCCGGGGGCTGAGCTTTTCCGGCGGCACCCTGGACAAGATGGAATCCATCCGCGGCTATCGCGTCGACCTGAGCCGCGCCAAATTCCTCGCCAACCTGCGCCGCTATGGCATCGTGCTTTCCGGGCAGACCGGCGACCTGGCCCCCGCCGATGGCAAGCTCTATGCCCTGCGCGACGTCACCGGCACCGTGGAAAGCATCCCGCTCATCGCCAGCTCGATCATGAGCAAAAAGATCGCCGCGGGCGCCAACGCCCTGGTGCTAGACGTCAAGGTGGGCCAGGGCGCCTTCATGAAGACCCTCGAAGCCGCCACGACCCTGGCTCGCACCATGATCGACATCGGCAAGAGCGTCGGCCGGCAGGTGACCGTGGCGCTCTCCGCCATGGACCAGCCGCTGGGCTGCGCCGTGGGCAACGCCCTCGAGGTCAAGGAGGCGGTCGAGACGTTGCGGGGCAACGGCCCATCCGACCTCGCCGAGCACTGCGAGGCCATCGCCGCCGAGATGCTCCTGCTGGGCCGTAAATGCGCGGACGTGGCCGAGGGCCGGCGCATGGTGCGTCAGGTGATTGCGGATGGCCGCGCCCTGGGCATGTTCCGGACGCTGGCGCAGGCGCAGGGCGGGGATGCCGAACAGGTGGATCACCCAGGGCGGCTGCCGCAAGCGAGCTTGGTCGAGATGGTGGCGGCTCCGCGCCGCGGCCATCTCGCCGGCATCGCGGCCATGACCGCGGGCCTGGTGGCCGTGGACCTGGGCGCCGGCCGCATGAAGAAAGGCGACCCCGTCGACCACAGCGTGGGCCTCGTGTTGCGCCGCAAGGTGGGCGATTTCGTCGACTTGGGCGAGCCGCTGTTCGAGATCCACGCCAGCCGCCCCGAGCAGATCGCCCCAGCCAGGGAGCGGCTGCTGGCCGCCTACACCTGGAGCGAGGAGCCCGTGGCGGCTCCCCCGCTGATCTATGACATCCTGCGCGACGCCTGATCCATAGGAACCAAAGGGAGACGACACGACGACGTGGCGATGAAAGCCTGGCCTCAATCTTCTCTGTCCAGCCTGTTCGACGACTGGATTGTCTATAGAAGCTTGACCCCTCTGGACAAGAGGGTCCCGGGGTTGCAGGAGACCTGGCGGGAGCTGGGGCTGCGCTCCAACCGCACGCCCCGCAAGGCCAAAGACCCCGAGTACGTGCGGGTGATTCTGCAGTTTCTGGAGCGCATCCAGGCCGCGCGAGGCCATCCGCCCCTGCAACGCCTGATCTACTTGGGCAACCGCCAATCGCGCGACCAGGCGACCCTGGCGCACCTGGAGCAGCATTGCCGCTGGAGCCTGGCCACCTGGCTGTGCGAGGAGGATGCCGACATCCCCAACCGCAGCAACGCCCGCGGGCCGCACATGCTCAGCAACCGCTGGGAAGGGATCCTGGATTTCGCCGCTTTCTTGGCCGGGCAAGGCTTTTCGCTGAACGCCCAGACGGCCATCGTGGTGGACATGGACAAGACCATCATCGCCGCGCGGGGCCGGAACTCGGACGCGCTGAACCACGCGCGCGTGGAGGGCGTCAAGCAGATGGTCAAGGCCACCCTGGGCGATAGCTTTGAGGAGCCGCGCTTCCAGGCGGTCTATTACGAGCTGAACCAGCCCAAGTACCACTTTTTCACCGAGGATAACCAAGATTATGTCACCTATATCGCGCTCATGGCCAGCGCGCTGGTCTATCCCATCGAGGACCTGCTGGAAGATGTGGCCTATGGCCAGGTGAACAGCTTTGGCGGCATCCTGGAGATCGTGGAGCGGCGGCTGGCCAAGATGCCGCAGCCGGGGCTGCAAGCCCTGCACGAGGAGGTCTGGACCCACTTTTTGCTGGGCGACCCGACCGTGTTCAAGAGTTTCCGCGGCAAGCAATACGAAAGCATCCTGGCGCACATCAACCCGGCCTGCCAGACCGCCCTGGACGAGGAGACCTTGCTCAAGACCGAGATCGTCATCACCCGCGAGGTGTTCGATTTCCTGCAACTGGCGCGGGAAAGAGGAACGCTGTTGTTCCTGATCTCAGATCGGCCGGACGAAACCCTGATCCCCGATGCGGCGCTGGCGCAGCAAGGATACCAGCCCATCCACCGGCTGCCGATCAAGATCGTCGGCAAGCCGGTCTATGCGCGCCTGGCGCAGATGAACCTGCCCTGATGGCCAGCATGAGCGTCCGGTTCCGGCGAGCCTGCTTGTTCGCGTTGGCGCTGCTGGCGCTCCTGGCGGCCTGCGAGAGTGGGCCAACACCCACAGCCGCTCCCGAGCACAGCGCTTACGCCACGCAGGCCCCCGCCGAGGTATCGCCCACGGGCGCGGCCCTGTCCACAGAGACGCCGGGGGTGTCCTATGCCTACCTTCCCGCACAGCGCACCCCAGCAGCCCGGCGCCGCGGCGAGCCTGCCCGGATCGTCTGGGAGGGGCAACCGCTCGAACTGGTCCTGCTGGACCTGGCGGAGCCGCCGGACGCCACCCCACAGCCAGCCGTCAAAGCGCTGATCACGGCCTTCCAGGTCACCAATAGGGGCGCGAGCCGCCTGCAAGTGGACCCCGCGCGCCTGTTTGCCGGGATGAACAGCCTTGATCTCCCGCTCGAGCTGGCCCCCGTCGAGCCCCTGTCTCTGCCCGTGGGCGAGCCTGTGCTGCTCAAGCTGCGCTGGACCACCGCCCTTGCCGCCGGGAGGCTGCGCCTGTGGATCACGGCCAACATGCCCGTCCTGAGCAGCGGATACGTGGGAGTGCATGACGAGGGCGCCGTGTTCAGCTTTTACCTGGACGAGATCGAGTATCCCCAGGGCACGCCCACGCCCTGCACCATGGCGGTCCAGTACGTGCGCGAATCGCCCGAGGATCGCCTGACGGTGGCGCCAGGGGCGCGCTTTGACAAGACGTGGGTGCTCGCCAATGGGGGGACCTGCCGCTGGCCCGAGGGCTCGCGGTGGGCGCTCTACACGGGGGAGGGCATGGGGCTCAGCCAGCCGCTCGCGCTGTCCAGCCTGCCCGCGGCGGGGGCGCTCTTGACGGTGACCCTGCCCATGACGGCGCCGCTGGTCCCCGGCGAGTACGTGAGCGAGTGGGCGCTGCTGGCGCCATCGGGGCAATTCTACGGCCGCACCTTTCAGATGCGGGTCACCGTGGCCGCCTCCAGCGCCACGCCATAACGAAAAAGGCCCGAGGCCAACGATGTTGGCCTCGGGCCCGACCTCTCCCTATCCCGGATCAGGCGCCGCCCTTGCTGGCCGCCAACACCGCCACCGCCACGGCGCCGGCGCCGCCGTGAACCGAGACGGCCACGCCGATCTCTTGCAGCGGGATATCCTCCGGCTTCCAGCCGATTTTTTCGGCCAGGTCCTGCGCAAACTTGGCCGCTGGTTCCGCGTCTCGCGTGTAAAGCGATGCCAGGCGCTCGAAGGGGCTATGGGCCAGCGTCTCTTTCTGGATGCGCAACAAGCCGCGGGCGAACGAGTTGGCGGTCCCCAGCAAGCCCAGCTCGCCCTCCTTGACCAGCAGGATCGGCTTGATGTTAAAGAAGCGCACCACCTTTTCCACCACAGCGATCAGCTTGGAGGCTCGCCCGCCCTTTTTCAGGTTCTCGATCGTATCCAGGATGATATAGAAGTGGGTGCGGTCCCTGACGTCCTGGAGCAGGGCCACGATCTCGTCTCTGGTTTTGCCTTCGCGCGCTGCCTGCAGCGCGGCCTCGACCTGGAAGCGCTGCCCCCAGGATAGGGAGAGGGAATCCACCACCGTCACCTGGTCGCCAAAGCGCTGCGCCGCGGCCAGGGCCGAGTTATAGGTGCCGCTCAGCTTGCCGGTGATGGTGACGCAGAGGACCTCCGCACCTTCCGCGATGATGGCGGCGTAGGCCTCCTCAAAGGCGCCCACCGAAGGCTGCGACGACTGCGGATGGACCACCGCGGTCTTGGCCCAAAAAGCCTCGGAATCCAGCTCGCCATCCGCAAAGGTCTCGCTGCCAAAGGTAACGACCAGCGGCACAATCCGCACGCCCAAAGCCTTCGCGGCCTCCTGGCTGATGTCCGATCCGCTGTCCGTCACGATGCCGATCTTGGGCATATTGTCCTCCTGTTGTTGATTCTGATATAGCCATCTAAACCCCGCGCGCGCCTCCAAGTTGCTTGCGGCCCGCGCTGCCGTTGAGCAGCCCCACAGGCCGGTGTTTGGAGAATCCCGAGTTATGCGGTATGATAGGGTGTTGGCATGATTGCAGTCGCTGAGGCAGGGTCCTGTCCTGCCCAGCTTACGATAAGGAAGAGGCATATGGCAAACAAGCTCAAGATCATTCCTCTGGGCGGCCTGGGGGAGATCGGCAAGAACATGACCGTGTTCGAGTATGGCCGCAATATTATACTGGTCGACTGCGGGGCCATGTTCCCCGAAAACGACATGTGGGGCATCGACCTGGTGATCCCCGATTTCGCCTATCTGAGGGACAAGCTGGACCTGATCCGGGGCGTGATCCTGACCCACGGCCACGAGGACCATACAGGCGCGCTCCCTTACTTGCTGAAGGAAGCCTCGCTCCCGATCTATAGCACCAAGCTGACCAGGGGCTTGGTGGAGGTCAAGCTCAAGCGCGCGGGGCTCTTGGACCGCGCCGCGCTGAACACCATCCAGGCGGGGGACGTGCTGAACCTGGGGCCCTTCGAGATCAACTTTTTCGAGGTCAGCCACTCCATCCCCGATGGCGTCGGGCTGGCGATCCGCACGCCGGCAGGCATGATCGTGCACACCGGCGATTTCAAGCTGGATATCGGCGCCGAGTTGGGCGCGGGACCAGACCTCTCCGCCCTGGCCCGGCTGGGCCAAGAAGGCGTCTTGCTGCTCATGGCCGACTCCACCGGCTCGGAGCGCCCGGGCTTTACGCCCCCAGAGCGCATCGTCGAGGAGACGCTGGAGGAGATCTTCGCCAATGCGCCGGGGCGCGTCATCGTGGCCACCTTTGCCTCGCTGCTCTCGCGGGTGCAACAGGTGATCGACGTCGCCGTGCGCCAGGACCGCAAGGTGGCGGTGAATGGCCGCAGCATGATCGAGAACGTGGCCATGGCCCAGGAGATGGGCTATCTGCGCGTGCCCCCGGATACCCTCATCGACGCCAAAGAGATCGATCGCTACGCCCCCAACCGCGTGGCCATCATGGCTACCGGCAGCCAGGGCGAGCCGCGGGCCACGCTGGCCCTGCTGGCCACCGGCGCCCATCGCCAGCTCGAGATTCGCCCGGACGATACCGTGGTCCTTTCCTCGCAGATGATCCCCGGCAATGAGGAAGCGATCATCCGCATCATCAACCAACTCATCGACCGCGGCGCCGACGTGATCTATGACAAGATCGCGCCGGTCCACGTCTCCGGGCACGGCAGCCAGGAGGACCAGAAGCTGCTGATCCGGCTCTTCCGGCCACACTATCTGATGCCCATCCATGGCGAGTCCCGGCATCTGCACCAGCACGGGCGTTTGGCCCAGCAGATCGGCGTCCCCAAAGACCATATCCTCGTGCTCAAGGATGGCAGCGTGCTGGAGGTGGAGGAGAAGCGGGTGCGCGTGGTGGACCAGGTGGAGCAAGAGACCGTCTTTGTGGACGGCTCCGTGGTGGGCGATATCGGGCCCGTGGTGCTGCGAGATCGCGAAGTGCTGGCGCGCGACGGGTTCGTGGTGGCGGTGCTGGCCGCCGACGCCAACGGCGCGAACGTGCGCGACGTCCAGATCGTCTCGCGGGGGTTCGTCTACCTGCGCGAGTCGGAGGAGCTGATCCAGCGCATCCGGGAGGAGGCCCTGCGGGTGGCCGGGGAAAGCGCCAGGGCGGTTCCCGAGCGGGTGCAGCGGGCGCTGGAAAGGTTCCTGGAGAAAGAGACCGGCCGGCAGCCGCTGGTCATGTGCGTGATCGCTGAATAGGTCGCAAAAGCAAAGCGCCCCGCCGATGATCGGCGGGGCGTTTTGGTTTAGGGGCGCTTCAGGCCCGTCACCTGCACAGGCACCTTCTCGCCTGCATCTTGAAGGGCGTCGTACAGGAATTGCAGCACATACCGCGGGTTATGGGCATAGCTGCCGGGGTCCTTGAGCACAAAGCCATAGTTGTAGGTCAGGCGCACCAGGCGCGGAGTCCAGCTCGCGTAGCGATTGGCCGCAACGGCCTCCTCGGCGCTGGCCACGCCGTCATCGTTGGCGTCGTTGAAAAAGTAGGGGAAAGCGTCGGGGTTATAGGCGATCGGCTTGCCGACGACGGTGCGGGCGTAATCGCGAATGGCGACATAGAGCGCATCGTGCAGGGTCTCGATCTCGCCGTGGACGCCCTCTTTGATGTTCCCGTCGCCATCATAGTCCTGGGTGTTGTAGCGGATGTCCTTCAGGTCTTCCTTGTCCACGACGTTCAGGTGGCAGGGGCTGCACTCCTTGGGCGCGACCGCAAGGCTGTGCGGGTCGTGGCACTGGGTGCAGGAGCTCAGGTCCACCACGTGGTTATAGCGGCCGATATAGCTCTTGCCGTCATACTGGTAGGCGGTCTGCCCATCGTTGCCCATCAACGTGGCCGCCGCGATGTTATAGTGCACGTTGATGAAGGCCAGCTTTTCGTTCACCGTGTCGGCCTCCAAGCCTGCCAGCGTTTTGTTGACGCTGGGCGAGGAGGAGCGGCCCTGGTGGCATTGCAGGCACGAGGCCTCGGAACCGCGGGGCGTGATCGCGGCCCCCGAGGTAAAGCTCACCTGGGACAGACTGTGGGCGGCGTCGCTGTGGCAGGTGTTGCAGAACAAGACCGAGCCGGTCTTGGCCTCCTTATCCACGGTCCCCGCCGCCGAGCCATCCGCGCCCAAAAAGTCCAGGTAGCCATAGAGGCTGTGGCACTTGGCGCAGTTGGTGGGGACGACCGGCGGCTCGTCGGCATCCCAATGGACAAAAGACTCGGACGTCGCATCCGCGTGTCCCGAGCCGGACCATTTGGCGCTGATGTCCTGGATCGGCTCCGGCTGTCGAGTGGCCCAGATGGCGCCAACGATAGCCGCCCCGAGCACAAAGGATAACAATAGCTTTGTGTTCATACCCATCCCTTTACGCAAGCTAGCCTCCCTGACCTGACGGTGTCCCCTAGTATAAGCAAAACCGCCGATTTCGCAATGAGAGATGCCGCTTAGGGCGCCAGCTCTTTCTCCAGGGCCTCCGCCAGGGCCTCATACTTTTCGTGCACCCCGGCGCCGGTCTCCTCCCGCTCGACCCGCTCGAAATCCTCCACCAGATCGGCCTGCCCCGCCGCCGGAATCGCCCTCTCCGCCATGGGGTAGAGGATGCGATCCTCCTTGAGGATGTGCGGGCGCAGGATCGCCACATAGCCCAGGGCGTTGCGCACAACCTCGGCGCGGGCGGACGGCTCTCCTGCCTGCAATCGCAGCGCCGCCTCGCGCATGCCCCGGGTGTAGGCCCGCGCTTGCTCGTGCTCGGCGAGCATGACCCCGATGGGGCCGCCCTGCTTGGGGACGCCGGCCTTTTCCATGGCCACAAAGAGGACGCCCTCCTCCTTATGATGGTGGCATCCGTCCGCAAAGCCCTTGATGAACTCGGCCGCGTCCAGGAAAAAGCCGGGACGCACGGGCTGTCCCTGATCCAGGCGCTTGGCCGCGAGCTCCAGGTTCGACAGCACGTGCTCAATGACCCGATGCTCGTGTTCCAGAATCTCGGTAGCTTGCATCTTGCCCTCCTTATCGCAGACTAGATACCCAGGCAGCTCGTGCCTGGACGTCGAGAGGCGTGCACAGGGCGCGCCGCCCCACGCCCTCCCCCTAGTGCAGGAACAGCCGCAGGCCCGTGTGGATCATCGTCATGCCATATTGCTCCGCCGCCGCGGTGACGTCATCATCCCGCAGCGAATGGCCCGGCTGCGCCACATACTGCACGTGGCTGCGGCTGGCCCGGTCGATGTTGTCGCGGAAGGGGATAAAGGCGTCCGAGGAGAGGCAGATGCCCTCGAAGCGGGCGATCCAGGCCGCCTTTTCCTCGCGGCTGATCGGCTCGGGGCGCTCTTGCAGGCCGCTGAGCATCTGCGTCACCTCGGCGTCGGAGAGCTGCTCCCACAGCAGGTACTGGTCCACCACGTTGGCCTTTTCCGGACGGCCCAACCCCGACTTGAACTTGAGCGCCAGGGTCTTGGGGTGTTGCTGCAGCAGCCACTTGTCGGCCTTGTCGCAAGCGAGGCGCGTGCAATGCACCCGCGACTGCTGACCCGCGCCCATGCCGATGACCTGCCCATCGTAGGCGACGCAGACCGAGTTGGATTGGGTGTACTTGAGCGCGATGGTGGCCACGATCAGCGTCTCCACCGCCTCCTGGGGCAGAGATTTACGGGACGAGACCACGTTCTCGAAAAGACTGGCGGTGATGCGCGCATCGTTGCGCCGCTGCTCCAGCCGGAACCCGAATAGGTCGCGCCCCTCCAGCTCGGGCGGCTGATAGGCGGGGTCGAGCTGCAAGATGAGATAGCCGCCGCCCTTTTTGGCCTTGAGCAGCGCCAGCGCCTCCGGCTCATAACCGGGCGCGATGATCAGGTCCGAGACCTCCCGCGCCAGGATGCGCGCCAGGGACACGTCCACCGTATCGCTGACGGCGGCGGCGTCGCCGAAGGAGCTGAGCCGATCGCTGCCGCGGGCATGGACGTAGGCATTGGCCACCGGCGAGAGCTCCTCGTCGGTCAGGAACTGGGAGGCCGCAAACGCCTCGGTGAAGGGGCGGGCGATGGCCGCGCCAGCGGGGCTGGTGTGCTTGAAGGAAGCCGCCGCCGCCACGCCCGTGGCCTCGCGCAGCTCGCGCACCAACTGCCACGCGCCCAGCGCGTCCAGCAGGTTGATATAGCCGGGCGCGCCGTTGAGCACCTGCAGCGGCGAGGGGTCCGGCAAGGTGATGCTGGCCGGGATCTGGTGAGGGTTGGTTCCGTACTTGAGCTGTATCTTCATCTTGGCCTCGCTTGATGGGATTCCTGGCATATTCTAGCATAGCCCGCCCCAGTTGGCAAAGGCGCTGGGGCCAGAGTGACCCCTCACACCTTCTCACATCTTGTGCTAAAATGCGCACGGGCGAGCAACGGACGCCGGGCAACGTGGCCACCGAGGAGATCGCGCGGCGCTCCACCCGAGCGCGCAGAAAGGACCAACTATGCCGGAGAACACATCGCACCCCTGGCGCGTGGACCTGGGCGACGGCCTGGTGATGCGCCACGCCGAATGCGCGGACGACCTGGAGCGCATCGCCGAATGCGGCCGCCGCGCCTTTGGTGAGGACGAGCTATACACCGTCTGCCACGACCTTTACACCAAGCATCCCAGGATGCGCTGGGAGGATATCCTCTACGTGGAGGACACGCGCACCGGCTTGCCCGTCTCGATGATCAGCTTGATCCCGCTGCAATGGCACTATGGCGACGTCTTGCTCAAGGTGGCCGAGCTGGGGCCGGTGGGGACCGTGCCCGAATACCGGCGCCGGGGGCTGATCCGCGCCCAGATGAAGGTCTTTGAGCGCAAGCTCCAAGACGAAGGCTATGATCTGGGCGCCATCGAGGGGATCCCTTACTTTTACCGGCAGTTCGGCTACGAGTACGCCATCCCGCTCAACCAGGGGTGGCGGCTGATCCCCGACGACATCCCCGACCTGCCCGCGGGCGCCGTCGAATCGGCGGCCATCCGCCGGATGACTCCCGCTGACCTCCCGCAGGTTTCGGCGCTCTATGAAACGGCCACGCGGGGGCTGTGCCTTCGCGCCGCGCGGGACGAGGCCATTTGGCGCTTCCCGGAAGAGCTCTCCTCAGGCTACCCCGACCGCCTCACCAGCCATGTGCTGGAGCGCGACGAGCGGATCGTCGGCTATCTGCGCATCCGCGACAAGCCGGACAATGGGCTGCCGGTCCGCGAGGCGATCACGTTCACCTACGACGATAGCCTGGCCGCGCTGCGCTTCGCCAAGGGGCTGGCGCGGGAGCAAGGCCAGGCGCGCATCGCCATCAACGGCACGCCCAGCCAGCCCATCATCAAGACGGCGAGCTACCTGGGCGCGCGGGCCAACAAGCCCTACGCCTGGCAGGTGCGCATCCCCCACCGCGTCCGCTTCCTGCAGCGCATCGCCCCCGTGCTGGAGCGCCGCCTGGCCGAGTCCATGCTGGCGGGGCTGACCCAGACGCTGCACCTCAACTTTTACGAGGAGGCGGTGGAGCTGGAATTTGCGCGCGGCAGGTTGGTCGAGGTCCGGTCGGTGGGGCGGTCGGATCGCGGCGAGATCAGGCTGCCGCCCTACCCGGCCGTCCGGCTGCTGTTGGGCTACCACAGCCGCGAAGAGATCTCGGCCTACCGCCCCGACCTGGGCGTGCGCGCCAGCCTGCAGCCCGTGGTGGATGCGCTGTTCCCCAAGGTCGAGTCGTATATCTATTGGAGCGTGTGAGAGGCAAGGGCAGCAGCCGGCTGGGTTGCTGCCCTTCCAGTGCTTTTGGCTGCGCAGTATTTGCGATCCGGCATCCCTGCTTGCAGATAGCCGCCCCTGTTGCAGGCCACAGGCTGGCCGATCGCGCGCGGACGGCGCCCGCGCGAGGGGCCATCGCAGCGGCCGTATCCGCAAGCCGCCTCGTTCGTTAAGCGGTATAATATAGGCAGGACTTCGCCCCATGCCCACCCACCCTCTGCCGAGGTGCAGATGACCATGCCCGAACGGAGCATCGCCGCCCATGGCCGCAGCCAGCGATGAGCGCCAGCTGATCCGCCGCGCGCAACAAGGCGATGCCGCGGCCTTTGCCGAGCTCTATGAGCGGCACTATGCGGCTGTGTTTCGCTACATCTATTATCGTGTGGCGGATCAGGCCGTCGCCGAAGAGCTGAGCAGCGACGTTTTCGTCCGTGTCGTCGCCGGGATCGGCAGCTTTACCGACATGGGGCGGCCTATCCTCGCCTGGCTCTATACCATCGCGCGCAACCTGGTCATCGACCACCAGCGACGGGCAGGCATCCTGAACCTGCGCCCCCTGGATGAGCAGGCCGAGGCCGCCACCCCGGACCCCGAAGAGGCGGCCGAGCGCGGGCTTTCCCAACAACGCCTCGCCGCTGCCCTTGCGCAACTCACCGAAGAACAGCGCCAGGTGATCATCTGCAAATTCGTCGAGGAAATGGACAATGCGGAGGTCGCCTCGGTCCTGGACAAGCCCATCTCCGCCATCAAATCCCTGCAGCACCGCGCCCTCGGCGCCCTGCGGCGCATCCTCATGCATCAAGCCCCCAACTGAAGCGCTCTGCCCGTATCCAATGCCACACCGGTTCGTTAGTCCAAGTGAACGGACGCCTGGGGCAGCACGCTCCTGGCGGGAGATAGCCAAGATGGAACGTCCAAGACAAGACGATTTCGAGAGCGCGCTGGATCGCAGCGTGCGTGCGATACAGAGCGGGCAGGCAGCGGTCGAGCAATGCCTGGCCTTATATCCCGATCACGCCGCCGAGCTGCGGCCTCTGCTCGAGCTCGCCCGCGACCTGGGGCAGGTTCCTTTGCCCGTCGCCAGGCCGGAGGCTCGCGCCGCGGGTCGCCTGCGCATGCTGGAGGCCGTCGCTGCGCAAGCCCGCGCCCGGCAACCCAGGACCGCGATCACGCTCAAGAGCCGACCGCGCTGGGCTGGCTGGCCCTCCCGCGCTTTTGGGCTGGCTTTTGCCACGGTCGCCGCGCTTTTGGCCATGTTCCTTGGCTGGGGCGCCTGGCAGGCCACGGCTGTTGCCCGGACGGCGACGCTGGCCCAGGTCCAGGGAGATGTCCAGGTCCAGCCGGCGAACGCCGCCTCCTGGCAATCGGCGGGCACGGGGATGGTTATCGCCGTGGGGGATCGCCTCCGCACCGGCGAATCCTCAGCCGCAACAGTGCGCTTCATGGATGGCAGCACCACCGAGCTCGGCGCGTCGACGGAGCTGTCTGCGGTTTCGCTGCAGTCACGGCGGGACGGCCGCAACCGGATTGTAACGCTCTATCAACAGAGCGGCGAGACCTACCACCAGGTCAGGCCCTCAGCCAATGCCAGCTCTGTCTTTGAAGTGGCGACCGCCTCTGCAGTCGCCCGAGTCCGCGGCACCGAGTTCACGGTACGGGTAGGGGAAGACCATGTGACCACTGTGAGCGTCACAACAGGCCTGGTGGCCGTCACTGCGCATGAGGTCACCCGCCAGGTCACCGCCGGCGAGATGACCACGGTGGAGGCCGGACAGCCCCCAGCGCAGCCAAGCCACACACCGCAGCGCCCCAGCGAGACGCCGCAGCCGAGCCACACGCCGCAGCGCCCCAGCGACACGCCGCAGCCGAGCCATACGCCGCAGCGCCCCAGCGAGACGCCGCAGCCGAGCCATACGCCGCAGCGCCCCAGCGACACGCCGCAACCGAGCCACACATCGCAGCGGCCCAGCCAGACGCCGCAGCCAAGCCACACATCGCAGCGCCCCACTGAGACGCCGCAACCGAGCCATACGCCGCAGCGGCCCAGTGAGACGCCACAGGGTCCCAGCGAGACGCCGCGGCCCACTGAGACGGGACGGCCCAGCGAGACGCCGCGGCCGAGCCAGACATCGCA
>JAAYEA010000395.1 GCA_012689325.1 Chloroflexota bacterium | reverse complement strand
GCAGCGCCGCCGCCGTGGACTCCCACCATTCGGCCGGGTCCTGCTCCGCCCAACCGGGGGCCGGGTGGCTCACCCGCAGCGGAGCTCTCCCCTCGGCGATGGCGCGGCCCTGCAGGTCCCAAGCTACCGCCTTGGTGGATTGGGTGCTGCAATCGATGCCGATCAGATACTCGCCCATGGCGCGCTCCTTTGTAGCAAGACGAACCGCTGCTCCGATTGTAGCCGTCTGCTGACGGCCGTCAACCCGATTATCGGGCCAACTTGTTGACAAGGAAGGGAATCCCCGCTAGAATACCCAAGAGAACATAACCGTCCGGCTCCGCCATGGGGACAATCTAGGCAACAGGAGTTGTCAGGATGCAGGTATTGTTGGGCAAGCACTGGCACCACCTCACCGCTGAGAATGCGATCCAGCTTCTGGAAACCAACCTGGAGACCGGCCTGGATATCTTTGAGGTCGGGCACCGGCAGGAGCGCTTTGGCCCCAATATCCTGACGGCCAAACCGGGCAAGAGCCCCCTGGTCCGCTTCCTGCTCCAATTCAACAACCCCCTGGTCTATGTCCTCTTGGCGGCAACGGCCATCACTGCCTACATCAAGGATCCCATCGACGCCCTGACGATCCTGGCCGTGGTTATCGTCAACGCCATTATCGGCTTTGTGCAAGAGTCCAAAGCGGAGAAGGCGATCGAGGCGCTGGCGCAGGCCATGGGCTCCGAAGCCACGGTCCTGCGCGCCGGCAGGCAGCAACGCATCGCCGCAGCGGAGCTGGTGCCGGGCGATGTGGTCTATCTGAAAGCAGGGGACAAGGTCCCCGCTGACCTGCGTCTGGTGCGATCCCGAGACCTCCAGGTCGCCGAAGCGGCGCTCACCGGCGAGTCGGTCGCCGTGCAAAAGGCTGCCGAACTCGAGCTATCGCCCGAGACGATCCTGGCCGAGCGGCGCAACATGGCCTATGCCTCGACCCTGGTCACCTATGGGCAAGGGACGGGCCTCGTGACGGCCATCGGCGATGGGACCGAAGTGGGGCGCATCTCGTCGCTCATCTCGAGCGCCGCCGACCTGCAGACCCCGCTCACGCGCAAGATCGCATCCTTTAGCCGCGTCCTGCTCTATGCGATCCTGGTGCTGGCTGCCATCTCGTTCGTCGTGGGCATCGTGCGCGGGAATAGCGCCGTGGACATGTTCCTGACCGCGGTGGCGCTCACGGTAGGCCTCATTCCCGAGAGCCTGCCGGCCGTCGTGACCATCACCTTGGCCATCGGCGTCTCGCGCATGGCGCAGCGCCGCGCCATCGTCCGCAAATTGCCAGCCGTCGAGACGCTGGGCAGCGTCACGGTCATCTGCTCGGACAAGACCGGCACCCTGACCCAGAACGAGATGACCGTGCAGGACATCGCTGCGGGGGGCGAGCTCCTGCAGGTCACCGGGGCGGGTTACGCTCCGATGGGCCAGATCCTGAGCGGAAGCGAGCCGGCCAGCCCCAACAACCTTCCCGCTCTGCGCCAAGTCCTCCTGGCAGGCCTCCTCTGCAATGACAGCGCGCTGGCGCAGGCCGAAGGCCGCTGGGTGGCGCAGGGAGACCCGACGGAGGTAGCCCTCTTGGTTGCCGCCCGAAAGGCAGGGCTCGATGCGGAGAGCCTGAGCAAGGAGTGGCCGCGCCTAGATAGCATCCCGTTCGAGTCACAGCACCAATACATGGCCACGCTCCATGACGCGGGTCCGGACCGCATGCCTGTGATCTATGTCAAGGGCGCCGTGGAGGCCATCCTGGAGCGCTGCAGCGGCATGCTGGACCGGAAGGGGAACAGGAGCGCCCTGGACCCGGCACGGGTCATGGCCCAGTCCGACGACATGGCTAGGCGAGGGCTGCGGGTGTTGGCCTTCGCCTCCGGCGAGATGCCGCGGGGCGCCACGCGTATCGACCACCGCGACATCTCGGTGGGCCTCGTCTTTATCGGCCTGCAGGGCATGATTGATCCGCCGCGACCGGAGGCGATCGCCGCGGTGCGCGCCTGCCAGAACGCGGGTATCCAGGTCAAGATGATCACCGGTGACCACGCGCTCACCGCGTCCGCCATCGCCAACCAGATCGGCCTCTACAACAACCCAGCCCTATCCCCTGACGCCCCATCGGTGCTGACCGGGAAAGATATCGCCCTGCGCTCCGACACCGAGTTGGTCGAGTCCGCAGGGCATGTCGCGGTTTATGCTCGGGTCTCGCCAGAGCAAAAGCTGCGGCTGGTGGAGGCGCACCAGAATCGCGGGGAGATCGTCGCCATGACCGGCGATGGCGTTAACGATGCGCCTGCCCTCAAGCAGGCGAACATCGGCGTGGCCATGGGCATCACCGGCACCGACGTGGCCAAAGAGGCCGCGGATGTGGTCCTCACCGACGACAACTTTGCCTCCATCGAGGCCGCCGTGGAGGAAGGGCGCGGCGTCTTTGACAACCTGACCAAGTTCATCACCTGGACGCTGCCAACCAACTTGGGCGAGGGGTTGGTGCTCATCGCCGCCATCTTTGCCGGGGTGACGCTGCCCATCCTGCCGGTGCAGATCCTCTGGATCAACCTGGTGACCGCCAGCCTGCTGGGGATTACCCTCGCCTTGGAGCCCAAAGAGCCGGGGATCATGGCGCGCCCCCCGCGGAGGCCTGACGCACCACTGCTGACCGGCGAACTCTTGCTCCGCGTCCTGCTGGTTTCTGCCATCATTCTGGTCGGGGCTTTCGGCCTCTTTGAATGGGAGCTGGCCCAAGATGTCGAGGTCGCCGTGGCTCGCACTGTGGTCGTGAACGCCATCGTGATGATCGAGCTGTTCTACCTCTTTAATGCCAGGTCGCTCCGTTCCTCCATGTTCCAGATCGGGCTGTTCACCAATCCCTGGGCGTTGCTTGGCATCGGCGTCATGCTGGCGCTCCAGCTTGGCTTCACATACCTGCCGATCATGAACCGCTTCTTCGCCTCCGCGCCCATCTCGTGGAACGCCTGGTGGCGCATCATCGTGGCAAGCCTATTGGGCTATCTGATCATCGAGCTGGAAAAGTGGTTGCGGCGACGCTTCAGCAGGGCCAGCTAGGGCGGGCAGACGGGCCAAGCGGGGCCGCGCCATCCCACCCATCACACAGAGGAGACACCCCATGGCCAAAAGGCTCTCGGTTCTCGATGCCGACCGCTGCGTCGGCTGCCAGTCCTGCATGTTCGCCTGCGCCCGCCGCCAGGGCCACGGCGGGCTGGAAGGCTCATGCATCGGCGTGCACTCGGCTG
>JAAYEA010000394.1 GCA_012689325.1 Chloroflexota bacterium | reverse complement strand
TACTGCTTGACGAACTTGGGCACAAACTTTTCGAATAGCCCCAGCACGTCGTAGGCGTTCAGGTTCTGCCCGTCGCAATGCGGCCCCGCCCCGCAACTGATCGTCGTCGCCCGCACCGACTCGGTGATGACCTTGGCCACGCCAGCGGGGATGCATTCCAGCACCATGGCAAAGACGCCCGCCTGGTCCAGCGCCTTGGCGTCGACGACGAGCTGCGCCGCCTCGGCGGGCGTCCGCCCCTGCAGCTTGAGCCCGCCCAGCGCCGATGAGCTTTGCGGCGTCAGACCGATGTGCCCGATCACCGGGATCCCCGCCTTGACGATCTTGTAGACGTAGGGAGCAAAGTACTCGCCGCCTTCCATCTTGATGCAGTCGGCGGCGCCCTCCTTGACCATCCGCCCCGCGCTGGTCAGGGCCTGCTCCGGACTCACTTGGTAGCTCATGAAGGGCATATCCGCCACCACCAGCGTGTTGGGCGCGCCCCGCCGCACCGCCTTGACGTGGTAGATCACCTCGTCCAGGGTCACCGGGTTGGTCGCCTCGAGGCCCTGGATCACCATGCCCAGCGAATCGCCTACCAAGATCATCTCGGCCTGGGAGCGGTCCACCAGCCGCGCGAAGGGATAGTCATAGACGGTGATCATGGTCGCCTTGTGCCCCCGGGCCTTGAGCTCGGGAAATGAGGGGATCGGGGTCTTGGTCTTGGCGGGCTCGGTCATCTTGCCTCCTATCGCTGCGTTGCCGGATTGCCTGTCTCCGCCCGCGAACGCTGGCGCCACGCGGAGGATCCGCGGGTTGCCCAGCGCGTCCTTTGGGGGGATAATGGCGCGCAAGGAACGGCCGCGCGCACGGCGATACTGTAATCCAAACGCGCCGATCGAGCAAAGTGGGGATAGCTTTCGCGAGGAAAAGAAAAAGTACCCCTGAGGAGAGTCGAACTCCTGCACACGGCTTCGGAGGCCGCTGCTCTATCCACTGAGCTACAGGGGCACTGCGGATATAGTGTACCACCGTTTTTCGTTCTTGACAAACCACCGGGAGAGAATCGCATGCCACTGCAACGTCTGGCTGGCCCCGTCCACTACCTCCCTGGCGTCACCAACGCCGGCGTGATCATTGGCGAGGGGAACCAGGCCATCCTGATCGACACCGGCTCCGGCGACCGCAGCGGGAGGGCTATCCTGCGCGCCCTGGATGAGGCGGGGCTGCGCCCATCGGCCATCATGAGCACGCATGGCCACGGTGACCACACCGGCGGCCACGCGTGGATCGTCGAGCGCACCGGCGCCCGCGTCTATGCGCCCGGCCTGGATGCGGTGGTGCTGGAGCAGCCCGCCTGGGGCACCATCTGCCTCTTCATGGGCGCCGAGCCGCCGCCCGAGCTGGCGGTCCCCCGCTACGCGCCGCGCCCCTGTCGGGTGGATGTCCTGGTGGAGGAAGGGGTCTACCGGGAGGCCGGCGTCACGATCCAGGCGGTTCCCCTGCACGGCCACACCGGCTCCCATACCGGCTATCTCGTCGAAGGTGTGCTCTTTACCGGCGACGCTGTCGAGGGGCGCCGCGAGATGGAAGCGCCCAAGCTCTCCTACCTGCACAGCGTAACCTGCCAGTTGGCCACCCTGGAGTACCTGCGCACCTTCCCCTGCGAGCGCTACCTGCTGGCCCATGATGAGCCAACCGCGGAGATCGGCGGGCTCCTGGAGCGGAATCTCGCGCACATTCACAACGTGATCGAGCTGTTGCTGGGTGAACTGGCGGCGGGCCCACAGCCCGCCGCCGACCTCCTGGCCGCCGTGTGCCGGCACTATGGGCTCGCGCCGCGGCACCTTCGCGACTATGCGCTCCTGCACTCCACCCTGCACAGCTATCTCGGCCACCTGCTCACCACCGGCCAGGCGCGCTACGAGCTAGCCGACGGCAAGCTGCTCTGGACCGTCGCGTAGCCGGGCGGGCTTGCCGAGGCCTGGCCGCCGGGTATAATGCGCTCAGCACATAGTGTGAGGAGCAGTCCCCCATGTTGATCGCGCACGGCCGACTGGTCACGATGGGCGCGCCCAATCAGATCATCGAGGATGGGGCGCTGCTGGTTGTTGGCGACACCATCGCCGCCGTCGGCCCCAGCGCCGAGCTGCTGGCGGCGCATCCCCAGGAGTCGCTGCTGGACGCCCGCGGCCAGTGGGTGTTGCCCGGCAACATCTGCGCGCACACCCACTTTTACGGCGCCTTCGCCCGTGGCATGGCCCTCTCCGGCGAGCCGCCCGCAAGCTTTAGCCAGGTGCTGGAGCGGCTCTGGTGGCGGCTGGACAAGGCGCTGCAGCCGGAGGACATCCGCTACAGCGCGCTCGTCTGCCTGGTGGACGCCATTCGCCACGGGACCACCACCCTGCTCGACCACCACGCCTCCCCCCACTGCGTGGATGGCTCCCTGGATATCATCGCGGAAGCGGTGCAGGAGGCCGGGCTGCGCGCCTGTCTCTGCTATGAGGTCTCTGATCGCGACGGTCCCGAGATCGCCCGCGCCGGGCTCGCCGAGAACGCGCGCTTTATCCGCAAGGCGAGGCGGCAGCGCAGCGGTGGGCTCGCCGCATCCATCGGCCTCCACGCCTCCTTCACCCTCTCCGAGGCCACGCTGGAGCAGGCCGCCGGGCTGGCGCTCTCCACCGGCTGCGCCGCCCACGTTCACCTGGCCGAGGATTCCGTGGATGTGCGCCGCACCGTCGAAGCCTATGGCGTGCGCCCCCCTGAGCGCTTGGCCGCCCATGGCCTGCTGGGCCCGACCACCATCGCCGCCCACGCCGTGCACGTGAACGAGCGCGAGATCGCCCTCCTGGCCGAGCGCGGCGTCTGGGTCATCCACAACCCGCGGTCCAATATGAACAACGGCGTGGGCGCGGCCCCGGTCGAGGAAATGCTCTCCGCCGGGGTGCGACTGGGGCTCGGCAACGACGGTTTCCCCAACGACATGTTCAGCGAGGCCGCCGCCGCTTACCTGACCCATAAGGCGGCCACGCGCAGCCCCCGCGCCATGCCCGCCGACCGGGTGTTTGCGCTTGCCGTGAACGGCAACCGCGCGCTCGCCGGGGCGCTCTTTGGCCAGCCGTTGGGGGCTCTGGCGGCAGGGGCCTGCGCCGACGTGATCCTGCTCGACTATGACCCGCCCACGCCGGTGACGCCGGACAACTGGCCCTGGCACGCCATCTTTGGCCTGCACGGTGGCCTGGTCACCACCACCGTCGTCGGCGGCAAGGTGCTGATGCGCGACCGGGTGGTGCTGGGCCTGGATGCCGCTGCCATCCATGCCCGCGCGCGCGAGCTGGCGCAGCGCCTATGGCAGCGAGCCGAGGATTCAGCCAGCTAGAGAGGGGGCGTCATGGCCGATCTGCGAGTGGACATCTGCGGCCTTGCTTTTCCGAATCCGGTGCTGCCTGCGGCGGGCCCGCCCGGCCGCGACGGGCGCGCGCTGCTGGCCTGCGCGGAAGGCGGCGCAGGCGGGCTGGTCGCCAAAACCATCTCGACGCGCCCAGCGCAGGTTCCCACGCCCAACATGGCCGAGATCCCGCACGGCTTTCTCAACTGCGAGCTGTGGTCCGAGCTTCCGCCAGAACAGTGGCTCGAGCACGAGTACGCCCTGGCCAGGACCGCGGGCTTGCCGCTCATCGTCAGCCTGGGCTATACCGCCCAGGACATCGCCGAGCTGGCGCCGCGGGTGCGCCCCTTCGCCGACGCGTTGGAGCTCTCCACCCACTATATCGGCGAGGACGCCCAGCCCATGGTCGAGGCGATCCGCGCCGCCAAGGCCGCGGTGGACGTCCCCGTGTTCGTCAAGCTGAGCCCTCTGGGCCGCGAGATGCGCCGCGCCGCCCGTCTGGCTCAGCAGGCCGGGGCCGACGGCATCGCGGCCATCAACTCGTTTGGGCCATGCATGGCCATCGATATCGAGACCGGCCTCCCCCTGATGGGCAGCCACGAGGGCCACGGCTGGCTCTCCGGTCCAGCGCTCAAGCCCCTGGCCGTGCGCTGCATCTACGAGATCGCCCAGGAGGTGGACCTGCCCATCCTTGGGGTGGGCGGCGTGAGTCGCGGAGAGGACGCCATCGAAATGGTCATGGCTGGCGCTTGGGCGGTCCAGGTCTGCACCGCCGCCATCCTGCGCGGCCCCCAGGTCTACGGCCGCATCGCCAGCGAGATCGGCCGCTGGCTGGATGAGCATGGTTATGCCAGTCTCGCCGACATCAGGGGGCTGGCCCATCGCCAGGCTGCCGCCCGCCCGTTCCGCACCCAGGCCGTGCCGCCGCGGCTGGACGTCGGCAGGTGCACGGGCTGCCGGCTCTGCGAGCAGTCGTGCCCTCTCGGGGCGATCCGGGTCGTTGACCGGACAGCCAGGCTGAACCTCACCCTGTGCAGCGGATGCGGGCTCTGCGTCACGCGCTGCCGCCCGCGGGCGCTGCTGGCGTGTTGATGCCGCGCGGCGACCCGCTGCCCCGGCGATCTAAACGTTTAGCTCACCCGGATCTCTTTTGACACGCCGCCTATCCTAGCTATAATTGCGCTCGAACGCGTCGCCAACCGCCAGGGCGCCAACGCCCGGAGGTCCGGCCACTCGGCAAGGGATGCCACCCCAACCAGATAGGAGTGCGCGCATGAAGAACGCCGTCAGCTACAAGCAGGCCCTCTTTGACCGCTACCAAGCGCTGGAACCCCAGTTCCCGCACTGGGAAGTGACCAAAGACCTCATCGACCAGCTCATCGACCTGATGCTGAACCTACGCCAGAGCGGACACCCTGGTGGCTCGCGCTCCAAGGTGCATGCCTTCGTGGTGACCCTCCTGAGCGGCATCATGCGCTGGGATATCCGCAAGCCTGAGAAGCCCTTCAGCGACCGCTTCATCTTGGTGGCGGGACACACGATCCCGCTGGTCTATGCGACCCTCGCCGTCCTCAACGAGGCCATGCGCATCAAGCACCAGCAGACCGGCGACGACCGCTACCTGGTCCCGCCCGAGCGCGCGCTCTATTGGGATGATTTGCTCACCTTCCGGCGCCGGGGCGGCCTGCCCGGCCACGCCGAGGCCGCGGGCAAGAGCATGATCATCCGCTTCAACACGGGGCCCACCGGCCACGGCTCGCCGCCCGCCGCTGGCGAGGCCTTTGCGCTCAAGCGCGCGGGCGCCGGCGACGTCAGGGTCTTTGCCTTCGAGGGCGACGCGGGGCTTACCGCGGGGGCCAGCCACGAGGTCAAGAATACGGCCTGGAGCTTGGGGCTGGATAACCTGTACTATGTGGTGGACTGGAACGACTTTGGCATCGACGACCACCCCGTTAGCTCGGTGGTCGCCGGCACGCCCGACGATTGGTTCCGCCCCTATGGTTGGCGCGTCTCCGCCGCCATCCACGGCAACGAGTGGGGCCCGGTCACCAGCGCGCTGCTGGACATGATCTATGGCCCCAACCCCGACGGCGTGCCCAGCGTGACCTGGTTGCAGACCCGCAAGGGCCGCGGCTATGCCATGTATGACAACAAGTCGCACGGCGCGCCCCACGCCGCCTGCAACGACCTGTTCTGGGAGACCAAGGCGCCGTTCATGGCCAAGTACGGCGTCACTTTCGAGGGATACTGCGAGCCCTCGCCCTCCGGTGAGGCCCTCCGCCAGCAGACCGCCGCCAACATGCAGCGCGTCCTGGAGGTGCTGCGCCGCGATCAGGCCCTGGTGGACTATTTGGCCGACACCTTGGCAGCCCTCGGCGACTCGGTGCCGGAGGCCAAGTCCGAGCTCAAGCTAGACGTCAAGCGCAACCCGCTGGACGACGGGCGGCTATGGGATTTCCGCAACTATCCCGCCGAGCTGTACGTCAAGCCAGGGGCCAAGACGGCCAACCGTGTGGCGCTGCGCCAGTGGGGCGCCTGGATCAACACCTATTGCCGCCAGCGCTACGATCGCCCGCTGTTCATCGCCAGTTCCGCCGATCTCACCGCCTCCACCAACATCATCGGCTTTGGCGAAGGTCTGGAGGGCTTCCCCGGCTATGGCTTCTACAGGCGGGATAACCCCGACGGCGCGCTCCTCCCCACCGAGATCACCGAGTTCACCAACGCCGGCATGATGGTCGGCCTGGCCTCGGTCAACTTTTCCAGCCATCAGGAAGACGAGTTCCAGGGGTTTTACGGCGCCTGCTCCACCTATGGCTCGTTCTCGTACCTCAAGTATGGCCTCTTCCGCATCTGGAGCCAGATGGTGCAGGACTCGCCGGTCAAGCTGGGCAAGGTGCTCTGGATCGTCGGCCATTCCGGCCCCGAGACCGCCGACGATTCCCGCACCCACTTTGGCATCTTTTCCCCTGGCGTGACCCAGCTCTTCCCCGACGGCCAGATCATCAACCTGCACCCCTGGGAGTTCAACGAGGTGCCAGTGGTCCTGGGAACCGCCTTCGCGACCGAGGTGCCAATCATCGCCCTGCACCTGACGCGCCCGCCCATCACCATCCCCGACCGGCAGGCCCTGGGCATGGCCTCGCACTTTGAGGCGGCCAAGGGGGCCTACATCATCCGCGACTACCGGGCGGACCAGAAGCGCATGGGCACCATCTTTGTACAGGGGACCATCACCACCCACAACATGCTGCAGCTTTTGCCCACGCTGGACAAGGAAGGGCTGAACGTCAAGCTGGTAGCCGCCATCAGCCCCGAGCTGTTCAAGAGGCAGTCCGGCGCGTATCAGGCGCAGATCGTCTCCCCCGCCGACTGGCTGGATTCCACCGTGATCACCAACGGCGCGCGCCGCCTGATGCACGACTGGCTCTACTCCAAGACATCGGAAGAGTATGCCATGTCCTCAGACTGGGACAACCGTTGGCGCACCGGCGGCGAGCTGGGCGAGCTGGTGGACGAGGCCCACCTCTCGCCGGAGTGGCTGCTCAAGGGGATCGAGCGCTTTGTCCAGGACCGCGAGAAGCGGATGCAGCAGCTCCGCCAGGCCCTGGACGCCAGCTAGCTGCTTCCTCCACAGACACCGCACGCTCGGCGGATCACTCGCCGAGCGTGCGCTTTTTCCGCAACTGAGGGATCCCTAGAGAAGCCCTTTGGTATACCCTCCATCCACCTGGATCGTTGTGCCCGTGATGTAGGCGGCCCGCTCCGAGGCCAAGAACGCCACCAGGGCCGCCAGCTCCTCCGGCTGGCCTAGCCGCCCTGCCGGGATCTGCGCCTCGAACCCCGCCAGGATCTCCGCCTCCGTCTTGCCTTCCCGCTCGGCACGGACCTGCGCAAGCTGACGGACCCGATCGGTGAGGGTGTAGCCCGGACACACGTTGTTGACGGTGATGCCGTACGGGGCATAGTCCGCCGCCAGCGTCTTGGCCAGGCCCACCAGCCCCGCCCGCGCCGCCGTGGAGAGGGCAAACCCCGGACCGGGCTGCTTGACCATCACCGACGTGATATTGACGATCCGCCCCCAACCGCGCTCGCGCATCCCCGGCAGCACAGCGCGGCACAGGCGCATCGCGCTCAACAAGTTGAGCTCCAACGCCGCTTGCCAGGCCGCATCGTCAAAGCCCTCAAAAGGCCCCGTGGGCGGCCCTCCGGCGTTGTTGACCAGCACATCCACCCGCCGCCAGCGCCCCACCACGGCGCGGACGAGATGCTCGATCTCGGCCGGCTGGGTGACGTCGCAAGGCACGGGGAGGACCTCGGCGCTGGTGGCCCCAGCGATCTGGTTGGCAGTGGCGCGCAGCTCCGCCTCGCCCCGCGCGCAGATCGCCACCCGGCAACCCTCGTGCGCCAGTTCCCAGGCCACAGCCTTGCCCAGCCCCTTGCTCGCCGCCGCCACCAACGCCACCTTGCCCTTCAATCCCAGGTCCATGGCCAACCTCCTCGTGCTCTCTAGGCCCATTGTAGCGTGAAGGGGCCTACGCGTCAACGTCCGCATTTGCCAGTCGTCCTCAGGCGGCTAGAATGATCGCGAGCCAGCCCAAAGGAGTCGAGCCATGTCAGCAACCATCCGCATCGCCCAAGTGAAGGTCTATCCCGACAAGGGAGACCTGCCGGGCAACTTCCGCAAGCTCGTATCTGTCCTCGAGGAGCTGGCCCCCCGGAAGCCGGATGTGGTCATCACGCCCGAGGGCTTCCTGGAGGGCTATGTCGTCACCGAGGGCCATGTCACCCGCGAGAACATCGCGCAGTACGCCATCGATCCGCGGGAATCTCCGTACGCCCGGGCGATCGCGCGGTGGGCCGCCGATCACCGCGCCTGGTTCATACTGGGCTGCGCCCGCCTCGCGCCGGAAGGGGTCTATAACACCGCGCTGATCTTCAACCGCGCGGGCGAGCTGGCGGGCATGTACGATAAGGTCCATCTACAGACCCATGATCTCAAGTATGTCCCCGGCCAGCGCCTGCCCGTATTCGATTCCGATTTCGGCCCCTTCGGCGTGATGATCTGCGCCGACCGCCGCTGGCCGGAGACGGTGCGCACCCTGGCGCTCCAAGGCGCGCGAGTCATCCTGAACCCCACCTATGGCATGCATAACGACAAGAACCTGCGCATGATGCAGACCCGCTCCTACGAGAGCGAGGTCTATATCGCCTTCACCCATCCCGGCCAGTCGCTGATCACCGATCCCACTGGTGAGGTCGTCACCAATCTCGAGCCGGAGGAGGCCACCTACGCCATCACCGAGATCGACCTGGGGCGCGTGGACCAGGTGCGCGCGGGCCCGAGCGCCCACCTGCGCGACCGCCGGCCCGACGTATATCGGCTCTAGGGCGCCGGCTACGCTAGCTCGCTAACCTGGCGCACAGCCCCGGCCAGCCACTCGGTATTGACCTCCACCCCCCAGCCCGGCCCCTGGGGCAGCGCCACCAGGCCGTCCACGACCTCCAGCACCGGGCTATAGATCCCCTTGGCCCAGGCCGAATCCTCGATGCTGAACTCCATCCAGGGGCCTGCGTTGGGGATCGCCGCCATCAGGTGCAGGGCAAAAAGCGTGACCATGGAGACGTTCGCCGAGTGCGGGATGCAGGCCATCCCGGCGGCCTCTGCCATCCGCGCCGCCTTCAGGGCGCGCGTCAGGCCGCCAATGTAGCAGACGTCGGGCTGCGCCAGGTCAACGCAGTGCATCGCCACCATCCGCTGCCACTGCTTCAGGTCATAGTCCTGCTCGCCGCCGGAAACGACGATCTCGTAAGCCGCCGCGACCTCCGCGGTCCACTCTAATTCCCAGTTGGGGCACGGCTCCTCAAAGAGGCAGACCCGATGGTCACCCAGGAGCCCGGCTTGGGCGATGGCCTCCTGGGCCGTGTAGCAGCCGTTCACGTCCACCAGCAAGTCGATCTCGTCGCCGACCGCCTTGCGCACGGCAGGAAGCATCTCGTCCATCTCGACCAACTGGGGGGTGATCGCCAGCGGCGTGTTGTGGCCGGTGTGAAGCTTGAAGGCGCGGAAGCCTTTCGTATCTCGCAGCCGCGCCAGCCGTTCGGCCTCCTCCTTGGGGGTGATGTCGCGCCGCATGCTGGAGCCGTAGGCCGGCACGGC
>JAAYEA010000393.1 GCA_012689325.1 Chloroflexota bacterium | reverse complement strand
GTGGACCGCCTGCCCCGCTGGGAGTGGGCGACCTGGTGGAACCTGACCATCGAGCGCTGGAAAGGCGAGGGGCTGCCAGCGCACCTGCAGACCACCTTTGACATCCACGCCTATTTCGGGCTGGACCCCTTCATCCAGTACTGGTTCCGGACCGCGCGCCCCGACCTGACGCCCGAGCAGAAGGCGATGATCGGCCACGTCGCCAGCATGGACGACTATATGTGGCTGCGCCCGGCGCTCTTTCCCGATCACAGCGCGGATATCGAAAAGCTGCGCCCATGGGTCGAGCGCCAGGCGCAGGGCGAGGCCGTCCTCTGGATCACCCTGGAGGGGTATTTCTGGTTCCCGCGCACGCTGATGGGCTTTGGCAACGTCTTTTACGCCTACTATGACCAGCCCGAGCTGATGCACCGGATCAACCAGGACCTGCTGGATTTCAACCTGCGCCAGTTGGAGCAGTTGCGCCGGATCGGCTGCCCCACTTTCATGACCGTGGCGGAGGACATGTCCTATAACCACGGGCCGATGGTCTCGCGGCCAATCTGCGACGAGTTCATGACGCCCTACTACCTCCCCATGCTGGAGCGGGCCAAAGAGATGGGGATGCTCGTCATCGTGGACACCGACGGCGACGTGACCATGCTGGTGCCCTGGCTGCAGAGCGTGGGCGTGGACGGCGCGCTGCCGCTGGAGCGCCAGGCGGGCGTGGACGGGATGCTGCTCCGGGAGCGCTTCCCCACCTGGCGCATGATCGGACATTACGACAAGATGGTGATGCCCCACGGCGAGGAGGCCATGCGCGCCGAGTTCGAGCGCCTCCTGCCCTTGATCAAGAGCGGCGGCTACATCCCCAGCGTCGACCACCAGACGCCGCCAGGGGTCTCGCTGGAGGAATACCGCGTCTATCTGCGGCTGCTGCGGGAGTACACATGAGCCACCGCCGAAGGCGCGCCCCTGGCTTCCGAACTCGCTGCCCCTTGGCGACGGCGCAGCCCCTGGCCGAGCGCCTGCGAGCCCTGGTTCAGGCGGGCCTGGCGCGCTGGAATGGCCGCAAGCTGGCGCGCATCGCTCCCACCGCTTGCGTCGCAGAGGGCAGATCGGTGGCTGACCTGTTGGTGAGCGATAGGGAAACCGATGCTCCCGCCAAGACGGGCGTGGAGGATCTCTCCTGCTAACCCCGCCCGAGGGTTCGCTCTTCTCCAAGTCGTTGCACTACACTTGACACAGCACCGCCCTAGTAGTAGAATAGTACTACCTGCAATCATAAGTAGTGCGTCACCGAGGGAAGGGAAACGCGACATGGCGAACGAGGCCTATTCCGTGGTCACTCGCAAAGGGCAGATCACCTTGCCCGCTGAGATTCGTCGGGCGCTGGATATCCAGGAGGGCGACAAGGTGGCAGTATCGCTGGCCGAGCGGGAGCAGATGGCGATCATCGTCCGGCCGGTGCGTTCCGTCGCCGAAGCGACCTTTGGCGCCGTTGAGCCCCTCAAGCAGCCCGCCGACCTGGACATGCTGCGGCGCGCCTTCGAGGAGGGCTTGGCCGCAGAGGCCCTGTCCGAGGCGTCGGCGCGCGACGCTTCTCAGGAGCCCGCATGAGACCTCCCTTTCTGGACTCGAACATCCTGCTGCGGCACCTGACCAAAGATGATCCCGCCCAAGGCCGCGCCTGCTTCGCCGTCATCCAAGCCTTGGAGCGCGGCGAACTGACCGCCTGGACCTCGGAACTGGTCATTGCCGAGGTCGTGTTCGTCCTGGCCAGCAAGAGCCTCTATAACCTCGACCGCGCCCGAGTACGCGAGTTGGTCCTGCCGCTGATCGGGCTGCCCGGCCTCCGCATCCCTCACAAACGCATGTATGACC
>JAAYEA010000392.1 GCA_012689325.1 Chloroflexota bacterium | reverse complement strand
TGATCGCCGTGCGGACGCCAACGCCGTGCGGGCCCGTGCGCCGCATCATCGCTGTGCGGACGCTGCGCCGGCTACCTCATCACCAGCGGCAACTGCACCCGCTGCGCCGGCGCGCTCGTCACCGTCGGCGTCGCCGACGCGGTCGGCGTCGCCGAGGGCTTGGGCGTGCGCGTCATCGTCGGGCTCGCCGTCGCTGAGACGGCCGGCGTTGCCGAGCCGGTGACCGTCGGCGTGCCCGTCGGCGTCGCTGAGACGCCCGGCGTCGCCGAGCCGGTGACCGTCGGCGTCGCCGAGACGCCCGGCGTCGGCGTGCTCCCGGCGCAATAGCCGTCGTTGCGCACCTCGAACCGCTCCAGCGCCCGCGCCACGCCGCCCCCGGCCGCGCTCGCCGCCGCCGCCACCTCCAGCCACGTCCCGTGGGGGGCGTTGGCATAGACGTGCAGCCCCAGCGTGCGCGCCGCCGTCTGGCCCGCCGCCACGTCCCCCAGGCTCCAGCCCACCGTGCCCGGGTTCGGACCCGGCGCCAGCCCGGCCGACGAGTCGTCCCACAGCACGAGGCCATACGTCGGCGCGGTGATCACCAGCGTGACGTCGCTCAGCGCGATGGCCGAGATGTTGGTGTAGGCGATCTCGAGCCGATAGTTCCAGCCCGCGCACAGGGTGGGCCAGTACGCGTCCACCTCCAGCACGCCGGTCGGCGGCAGGATGACCACCGCGGCGCTGGCCGTGGCGCGCCCCGCGCCGTTCGCGGCGGTGACCACCGCGGTATACGAGCCCGCCGCCGGGTACAGGTGGTGGACCGTGGGGCCCGTGGCGGTGGTCCCGTCGCCCAGGCTCCAGGTGTAGGTCACGTTGGTCCCCGCCGCCACGGACGCCGAGAGCGTCACGGGGCTGTGGAGCATGGTCGGCCCGCTCTGGGCGATGGCCAGCCCCGCGATGGCCTGGTCGCCCACCCACAGGGGATAGGGGCCGCTGGCGGCGACGTTGCCGTGGGCGTCCACGGCCTCCACGCGCAGCCAGTAGAGCCCCGCCTGGGGGCTGGCGAGCCGCGGCGCGAACTGCCACGCCGCCCCGGAGAGCGGCGCGGTCTGCGTATAGACCCCTCCCAGCGGGTCGGTGAGCGCCACCCGCAGCAGGGCGACCCCCGAGCCGTCGGTGACCCAACCGCCCAGCACGGGCGCGCCGGTCCCGCCGGGGAGATAGTCGCTCACCACCACCGGCGAGATCTGCTGGGTCACCTGGATGGCCGGGGCCACATTGTCCACCACGGTGAGCTGCCACGGCGTGGTGGAGACGTTGCCGACGGCGTCGGTGGCGCGGGAGCGCAGGCGGCGCTGCACCCCGTCCTGCGGGGCGATCCGCCAGGCCACCGCATACCCCTGCGCGCCGTCCAGCGGGGCATAGGGCCCCAGCGCCAGCTCCCAGGGCGCCGCCTCGTCGTCGGCCTGCCACTCCACCTTGGGGATCAGCCCGCCGGTGGGGAAGGGGTCGGCGCTGGCGCCGTCGAGGATGGGATAGGCGACGGTGATCACCGGCGGCACGTTCAGGGTGATGGCGGGCCGCGTCGTATCCACCAGATAGCTCTGCGCCACGATGGCGCTGGCGCGGCCGCAGCGGTCCACGGCCTGCGCCTCCAGGGTAAAGGCGGCCCCGTTGGCGCTGGGGACGGCGAGCTGCGCCGACCAGTCCAGCGTGCCCGTGGCGGCCTGCCAGCTCCCGCCGGCGGGCCGCACCCGCACCAGCGCCACGCCCGAGCCGCCGCCATCCGTGGCCGTGCCGGTGAAGGTCTGCACCGTGGCGGGGATGGCGGGCGCGGCGGCGGCGTCGATGGCCACCGTCGGCGGCTGCCCGTCCACCGGGTGGGCGACCTGGGCGACGAGCGGCGCGCCGGTGAGCGGCCCGCTGTCCAGCGAGAGCGCGAGGGTGCTGGTGACCGCCTGCAAGCCGGTCAGGTCGGCGGCCAGCCGCCCCGTGACGGTCACCACGTGGGTGGCGCCCGCCGCGACGGGCGGGAGGCTCAGCGTCCAGGCGCTGGCGCCCGGCGCGCAACTGGCGCAGGTCGCCCCGGCCTGGCTCTGGTAGCCCAGCCCGGCGCTGGCGGCCAGCGTCAGCGCGAGCCCCGCCAGGGCGCTCGGCTCCCGGTTCTCCACGGCGATGCGGTAAGTCAGGTCGCTCCCCGCGCACAGCGCCGCCCCCAGCGGCTGCGGGCTGCTCACGCTCCAGGCCGCCGCGCGCGCCTGCGGCTGGCCGGCGCCGGGGTCCGTGACGCTCCCCACGCCGAACCAGGTATAGTTGCTGTCCAGGGTGTTGGTCAGGACGTTGGTGTTGGGGAAGGCGGCCCAGGGCTCGCTGGGGCTGCCCGCCGCCGCCAGCTTGATGCCGGCGGAGCGCGGCGCGGCGCTCCCCCGCGGCAGGGCAAAGGCCACCAGCCGCACCGCCCGGTCCGCGGCGACGCTCCAGGGGACCCGCGCCTCGGCGTCGCCGGCCGGGCCGTGGGCAAAGTCGAGCGCGTCCGTCTGCCACGCCCCGCCGGTGTAGCGCCAGAGCGTGCCCAGCTCCGGGCCCTCGATCTGGACGGCCAGGTCGGCGGCGAAGGGCAGGGCGCGCTGCTCGGGGACGTCGAGGGTGACGCCGCCGTCGGCCACGTCCAGGTAGGCCCACAGCGTGCCGTCCAGCGTCCACCAGGCGCCGCTCCAGCCGAGATAGATCGCCTGGCCGTCCCAGGTGACATACAGCGCTTGCGGCTGGCCGGAGCGGGCGTCGAGCCCCACCAGGTCGCCGGGCCGCCATTCGTCGTGGGCGGTGTCGATCAGCCCGTCCAGCACGATGGACTGGCGGCGGGCGGCAAAGGTCGGGTTGGCCATGTCGCGCACGCGCCAGGGGCCATAGTGGGCGAGGGTCTCGTTCCCCGCGCCGTCGCGCGCCGCCAGGTGGGCGTACCAGTCCCCCGCGGCGTCCAGCGTCACGCTGCGCGCGTTCCCCGCCACGGGGGCGCTCGGCGCGTTCTCCGGCTGGCGATCCACCGCCAGGAGCGTCTCCACGACGCCGCTGGCGTCCACCGGCGTCGGCCAGGCGATCTCCAGCACGGCGCCGCGGTCCAGGTGCTGGCCGACCGGCGCGCTGAACGCCACCGGCGCCAGCCCGTCGGGCGGCAGGCTATCCAGGGTGATGGGGCAGGCGACCGCCGTCGCGTGGCCCGCGCGGTCCACGGCGCGCACCCGCGCCGGGTAGCTGACGAAATCCTGCCAGCCGGCCAGCGGCCAGCTCAGGCTCCAGGCGCCGCCGGCGAGCGAGGCCGCCCGCCAGACGGCCCCGCCGTCCACGCTGACCTCCACCCGCGCCAGGCCGCTGCCGGAATCGGCGGCGGTCCCGGCAAAGGTCACCGTCTCGGTCACATAGGCCCCGGCGGCGGGCTGGCTGACGGCCAGCGCGGGCGCCTCCCGGTCCAGCCGCACGGTGATGGCGCTGGCGCCGCCGGAGACGCCCCCGCGGCTGGGGACGGCGGCCACGGTATGCAAGCCCTCCAGGTCGGGCAGGACGATGGCCGCGCTCCAGGCGGACAGCCCGGCGCGGGGAGCGGCCAGCACGGCGGGCGTCGCCGCGCCGCCGTCCACGCTCACCGCCACCTCGCCGACTCCGTCCAGCGCGTCAAAGCGGGCATAGCCCTCCACGGTGATCTCCCGGGCGGGCGCGCTGGCCGGGCTCGCCGGGCGCGTGATGGCGGCCACGGGGCCGGAGCCGCTCGCCCAGATGGCGCGCGCCGCGCTCGCCGCGCGATGCCCCGCCTCGTCCGCCGCCACGGCGAACAGGCTGTGGCTGCCGGCGCGGTCCAGCGGCACCCAGGCGGCAAAGCGCCGCGGCGCGCCGCTGGCCTCGTCCCAGCCATCGTCGACCCAGGCGGCGGGATAGCTGGCCGCGCCGCTCGGGCCGGTGATCTGGAAAGAGACCTCGGCCACGGCAAAGCGCGGCCCTGACCCGTCGTCCACATAGTCGCTGGCCTCGGCGACGACCCAGACCGCCGGCGCGCCGGTGGTGGCGGGGGGCGGCGTGACCCAGCCCATCGCCGGCGGCGTGGCGTCCGCCGCCACCGCCCCGGCGTACCAGTCGGCCTCGTCCGTTTCCGCGTTCCCCGCGGCGTCGGCGGCCCGGGTATAGACCCGGTAGAGCCCCGCCGCGCCCGGGGTCAGCGGGGCGCTCCAAAAGTGCAGCGGCTCGCCCGCGACGGGCGCGTTCAGCGTGGTCCAGGCCAGGGGCAGGGTGGCGGTGACCGGCTGCGTCGCGTCGGCGACGAGCCGCCAGCCGACCTCCACCCGCGCCACGCCCGAGTTGGCCGTGACGGTGGAATGGACCTGCGGCCCCAGCACCAGGGCCAGCGGGCTGGCCAGCAGCTCCCGGTAGCCCAGGTCGGCGCGCACCCCGCCGCCCGCGGGCGCGGCCGCCCGCGGGTCCGCCGCGTCCACGGCGGGCGAGGCGGTCGAGAGGGTGTAATACCCCGATCCCGCCAAGGCCGGATCGCCGATCACGGTCCCCTCGCCGGCGACGGCGCCGTCCAGGTCCGTGGCGTTGTCCAGCAGGTTATAGGCGTTGCGGAGCAGCCCGCCCGAGACGGCGCGCAGCCCCCACAGGTTGCCGGAGAGGATATTGTTGCGCGCCTCGGCCCAGCAGGCCGGGCCCTCCACCAGCACGCCGGCGCCGCCGTTGTCCACGATGGTGTTAAAGGCGACGCTCCCCGACGACCGCCCGCTCCAGCGGACGCCTTGGGAGGCGTTCTGGCGGATCACGTTGCGGCTGATCCGCACCTGGTTGGAGGCGTGGGCGACCGAGACGCCCGCCCCGCCCGCGTCGGCGCCTTGCAGGGTAAAGCCCGAGACGCCCGATTCCACCACGCCGTCCAAGGTCACGGCGCTGCCGGCGTGGCCCGCGTCGATGGTGGAGCGCTCGGCGCCCGAGCCGAGGAGCTGCACGTGGCTGGGCACGCTCACCCGCTCGAACCAGGTTCCCGGCCCCACGCCCACGCGATAGCCGCCGCTGGGGATGGCCCCCTGCAGCCCCGCCAGGGCGTCCTGGGCGGCGTCCAGCGCGGCCTGGATGGAGCCAAAGGCGTCCACGCCCCAGGTGAGCCCGTCGTTGAGCGCCGCCGGGCCGTAGCCCTGGTCGGCGTAAAAGGCGGCGCCGCCGTATTCCAGGCAGCCGATGTCGGCGCGGCCGCCGGTCCCGGGCGGGGTGGGGTCGCCGGGCGCGCCGGCGTCGATCAGCGGCGAGCCCTCGCCCAGGCTATAGTCGTGGGCGGCGGCGTCCGCAAAGCGCGGGTCGGCAAAGAGGTTGCCCGGCCCGGCGCCCAGCGGGCTCATCGCCGCGCCGTTGCCCCAGTACCCGTTATAGTTGTTGGTGAGCTGGCTGGGCGCGCCGTAGGTCAGGCCGATGCCCGCGTTGTAGGCCAGGATGGTGTTGCGCAGGTCCACGGGGGTGGCGCCCTCGGCGGTCACGCCGTCGACGTTCTTGACGATGGTGTTGTGGACGAGCTCGACGGCGCTATCGCCGCGCAGGCGCACGCCGGTGGAGGCGTCGCGCACGATGCTGCGGGCCAGGGTGATCCCCCGCGCCCCGTCCTCGACGCGCAGCCCCTCCCAGTCGGCGCTGCCGGAGAGGGTCAGCCGGGCCACGACGGCCCCGGCCACGCCCTCGGCCCGGACCAGCGCGCCCGAGCCGCCGCTGGGCGCCTCGACGATGGTCACGCCCGCGCCATAGCCCAGCACCTCCACGCCCGAGACCAGGTGGAACGGCTGGGGATAGCGCCCCGGATGGACCAGGACGCGCGCCGCGCCGCTGGCCACCGCCTCGGCGATCTCGCCAAAGGCCGTCTGGCCCCAGACGAGGTCGCCGCCCGCGCCGCAGCGGTCGCAGGCGGCGAGCGCGGGATAGACGTGGGCCTCGGCCAGGCGGCGATGGTACCCCGCGGCCAGCACCGAGCCCGCGCCCAGGCGATAGACCCCGTCGGCGGCGTCCACAAAATCCGCCTGCGCCAGGGTCAGCGCGCTGGCCCCCGCCGGCAGGCCGGGCAGCCAGGCCGCGCCGGTCTGGGCCGCATAGGCGTTATCGGCGCCGGCCTGCACCCGGAAGGCGTAATCGCCGCCGATGGGGTTCAGGTTGGTCCAGAAGGGGACCGGCGCGCCCAGCGGGGCGACGAAGGCGGTCCCGCGGATCGTGAGCCGCTGGTCGGGGAGGCCGACGCGGCCATAGCGCAGCAGGTTCGTGCCCAGCCCGCTCCCCGGCGCGGCGTAGAGATAGAGGTGCTGGCCGAGCCGGGCCAGGGTCGGGCCGCCGGCGGTGGTGAAGGAGAGCGCCGGGGCGGGGAGCGGCTCCCAGGCGTTGGCGCTGATGCGATAACGATCGAGCCGCGCGCCGCCCTGGCTCAGCATGTAGAGGTGGTCGGCGCCGTCCCACTGCCAGACGAGCCCGTCGCCGGTCGCGGCGCCCGCGGGGAGCGGGGGCATGGCCCGCTGCTCCCAGCTCGGCCCGCCGGGGGTGCTGCGGTAGAGGTACCACACCTCGCCCCAGGCCGAGTCCGAGTGCCCCAGGGCATAGAGCGAGCCCTGGGCCCAGGCCAGCGCCCGATAGTCGAAGAGCAGCGTCGGGTAGGCGAGCTGCGCCCAGGTGTTGGTCGCGGCGTCGTAGCGGTAGAGCTTGGCGCTGGTGTAGCTGCCCCAGAGGGCATAGAGGTTCCCCGCGCCATCGCCCACCACCGAGGTCCACCAGAGGGAGGAAGTGGGGGGCGCCTGATAGGCGAGCTGGAGCCAGGCGCCGGTGGCGGGGTCGCGGCGATAGTGGCCCGCGCGGGCCCAGCGGCTGAGGCCGCTCAGGAGCACGCCGGGGCCCGAGGCGACGGGCGCCGCATAGACGTGCCCGTCGGCGTCCGCGGCCAGGGCGCCGGTCCAGTAATAGGTGTAGCCGCCGGGGGCCTCGGTCCCCAGGAGCTGAAAGTCGCTCGCGTCCCAGGGCTTGACATAAACAGCGCCGTCGACCAGGCGGCCGGCATAGATGCTGCCCCCGCCGTCGGCGGCGAGGGCGGAGAACTGCCCGCTGACGCCGCTCGCCAGCGTCCAGCTCGCGCCGTCCCAGCGATGGATGCCCGTGGCGCCCATCTCGCGGCTGGCGGCATAGCAGTCGCCCGAGAGGGGGTCCACGGCCAGGGTGGTGACGGGGTCGGGGACGCCCGCGCCCAGCGCCGACCAGAGGTACACGTTGGTCGTAAAGGTCGCCGCGTGGTTGGCGGGGAGGATCACGCTGCCGTCGAAGCGGGTATCCACCTGGGTAAAGGTGCCGCCCAGCAGGATGGTCTGGTTCGGGCCGCTGCCGGGGAGCAGCGCCAGGCTGCGCACCGACCCGTTCGGCTTGCCCGGGGCGTTATAGCACCCCCCGGGGTTGGCGCAGTCGGCGTACCAGGCGACGATGTTGGGCGCGAGCCAGCCGGTGTGAAACGTGCCGGTCGGGTCCCACCCGCGAGCCTGGGAGAACGCGCCGCCGATATAGAGGGCGCCGATAAAGTTCGGGTTGGGGTCTTGCAGCCAGAGCAGGGCGTGCACCGGCCCGTTGACGCCGTTCAGGGCGCTGGCGGGATCGACGCCGGGCGCGCCCAGCAGGAACCAGGACGAGCCGTTCCAGCCCGCCAGGTAGCCGACGTCGAGCTGGCCCGCCTTGGTGAACCAGCCGCCCACATAGACGGTGCCGCGCTGGTCCACCGCCAGGGCGTTGACGACGTTGTTCACGCCGTTTTCCAGCCCCGCGCCCAGGGAATGCCACTGCGCGCCGTCCCAGCGGGCCACGTTGTAGGCGGTGACGCCGCCGATCTGGGTGAACTGGCCCCCCACATAGATGTCGCCGTTGGGCGCCAGGGCGATGGCGTTGATCTCGCCGTTGGCGGGGCCGCCCAGCTTGGGCCAATGGAGCGTGCTGTGCAGTTGGTGCAGGGCGTCGCCGTTGGGGACCAGGCTGGCCCCGCCGTTGCCGGGGAGATAGTGCTTGAGCGGATAGGCCGGGGTCCAAGCGCCCTGGCCGGGGAGCGCGGGGGTCAGGGCGTAGACCTGCCGGCTCGCGCCGCCGGGCGCCGCGTAGAGCTGGCCGCCCGCGCCCCACAGCGCCGCGCTGGCCGCGGGGGGCTGGGCGCTGGCGCCGGGCAGGGCCACCGCCCGGTCCGCGGTCCAGGCATAGCGGGTGGGGTCCGGCTCCGGCTCGACGCGCAGGATGGAGCGGCCCGGGTCGCCATCGGAGACCAGGGTGCTATCGGCGATGGTCAGCGCCGCCGCGCGGGTCATGGTCACGGGGTACTGGGTCGAGTGGATCACCACCCGCTCCAGCAGGGTCTC
>JAAYEA010000391.1 GCA_012689325.1 Chloroflexota bacterium | reverse complement strand
GCTACCTCGCGGCGGATGCGCTCCGTCTCGCCCCAGGCGATGCCGGGCCGATCGCCCACGGCGACAAAGGCCCCGGCGGGAAAGCCGGTGGAGGTCTCGGTGGGATAGTTGGCGTAGCCCAGGAAGGCCAGCCTCAGCCCGTTCACCTCCAGATGCACCGGCGCGTGCGCCTCGGCCTCGGTCATGCCGGCGCCGATATGGGCGATGCCGGCGCCGCGCAACTGGTCAAAGGTATCGCCCATGGCCTCAACGCCATAGTCCAGGATGTGGTTGTTGGCCAGGTTCAGCACGTCAAATCCGGCGTCCCGCAGGCTGAGGGTGGCCGTGAGTGGCGCGCGAAAGACGTACGCCTTGGGCTCTGGCTCGCCACGCTCCGAGATCACGCATTCCAGGTTGCCCAGGGTGATGTCCGCCTCGGAGAGGAGGCGCCGCACGGCGCCGTAGGCATAGTCGGGCCCGTGCTGGCGCAGCATGTCGCCCATATCCCGCGCCAGCATCATGTCGCCGACCATGGCCAGGTCGATCTCGGCTGGCGCGGCCGGCAGGGCTGGGCGCAACGCTGCAGAGAGCGCCTGGGCCAGTTGCTGCATACGCGGATCGGCGCCAGCGATGACCTGTTCCTGCGCCACCAGTGGATAACCAGCATCCCCGGGGTGGAGGCCGTCGATGCGCAGCGCGCGCGCTTCCGGTTTGACCTGGGCATAGGGCAAGAGAGCCACAAGACGGCGATCGGCCCGGACCCGCGCCAGCAACACATCGGGGGAGGCGATGGCCTCGCTAGCAGCCTCGGCGCCGGGCTGCACAAGCGCCGGAGCGGCTGCCTGCCAGGCGAGCGTCTCGGTGATACCCAGCGCGGCGCGCGCGCCGGCATCGGACGCATAGACGGCGCGCAACTGCTCCAGCGAGACCTGCTCCAGTTGCTTGGTGAAGGAGACCACCGCGGCGACGGGAACCTCGTGATAGGGATAGCCGACCAACCCCTGCCCGACTGCTGGGCCGAGCACGAGTCCAAGGTCTGCCCGGCCCTCCTGGCAGTCCCGGGCCACCTGCGCCGAGTCCCCGACCAACTCGACCAGAAACGAAAACTCGGGATGATCGCGGAACAGCTTTTGCAGTTCCAAGGACCGTCCCTTCAGTTCCTCTGGGATGTGCAGGCGCACCCGCCGCGGCGGTAGCGTGGCCGTGGGCGGCGGGATGGGCGTGTCGGTGGGCGGGGCCGCCGTGGCGGTGGCGGAGGCCGCCGGAATGGCGGCGAGCGTCGCGGTCGCCGGCAGTGGGTCGGGTGTGGCAGACGGGCTGGCAGGGCTGATGAGCGGCGTTGGCGTGGCCGATGTGCATGCGGCCAGAGACGCGACCCAGAGCGCTAGCAGAAACAGGACTGCGATGCGCAACAGCCTGGCCTGGCTCGCCTTGGCGCAACGGCCAGGGCGCCGCCCCAGGGCTTCGTGGGACAGCAAGGGACGTTGATCGGCTCTGTTCGCTGGGCTGACGCGGTCGCTAGGCAAGGACGATTCGGCTCCTCAGGGATGGTTCGTGCGGCGATCTAGGTTAGGCTGATGCACAGATCATCGGGAGGGCCCCAAGCGACGCGCGCTTGGGGCCCCAGAGAACGATCACTCGGAAGCGATGCGCTTGGCGACGTGGTCGACGGCTTCCAGCGTCCGGGCGATATCGGCGTCGCTGTGGGCCATCGAGACCGCGCCGATGCCGTGAGAGACGTTGACATCCTGGACCAGCAGCCCCAGCTTCATCACCGTCTCGCGGAGGGTGATATCGGACAGGGCGGGGTTGCCGACCTGGTCCGGGCAGGAGAGCTTTAGGTCGTTGGTGGCTGGAAAGTGCACCGACGCGAGCGAGCTGCCCGGCACGGCCGAGTTGGGGTGGCCGGTGCAGCAAGCCAGGATGCCGCGATCGGCAAAGACCTTCTCGATCCCCTTGCGCAACCGCTCGCCCATGGCCGCGATCCGGGGATAGACCTCGTCCTCGTGGGCAACGAGATACTCGATCATCAGCTTGCTGGCCAGCAGGGAGAGCGGGTGCGCGGAATAGGTCCCGCCGTCGAAGCGGACCCGGCGACCCTCGCCATTCTTGCGTCCGCAGAGCGCCAGGATGTCGGCGCGGCCGGCCACGGCGGCCACGGGCATCCCGCCGCCGATGATCTTGGCCATGGTGGTCAGGTCGGGCTGCACGCCGTACATGGCGCCGAGGTTTCCGGCGCGGAAGCGAAAGCCGGCGATGACCTCGTCCAGGATGAGCATGGCCCCGTATTTGCGCGTGAGGTCGCGCGCGGCGCGCATGTACTCCGGCGTCGCGGGCATGGAGCCGCCCGAGCCCATCCACGGCTCCATGATAAAGCAGGCGATGCGGTCGCCGTGCTTGGCAAAGACGTCCTCCAGTGCCTGGACATCGTTGTAGCGCGTGACCAGCGTCTCGCTGTCAATGTGCGCGGGCAGCCCTTCGGATTCGATGTGGTCATAGGAGCCCTGCTTGACCGAGATGCCTTTGAGCGCCCAGGGCTGGGCGCCATGCCAGCCGCCGCCGATCTTGAGAACCTCGGAGCGGCCAGTGAAGGACCGGCAGAGCATGATGGCGTACATGGTGCAGAGGGTGCCGCTGGTGGTGAAGCGGACGCGCTCGGCGCCGGTGCGCTCGGCGATCAGGCGAGCTACCTCGATCTGCAGCTCGTCGGCAAAGCCGGACTGCAGGCCCCAGCCGTCTTGCAGAGCCTCGGCCAGAGGTTGGGTGATCTGCGGCGGGTTATGGCCCAGGATATTGGCCATGTGCCCTTGCCAGTAGTCGAGGATCTTGTGATCATCGACATCGCAGACATAGGCGCCGTGGGACTGGCCCAGGCGGAAGGGGAAGGGTTCCATCAGGCGGACCAGGTGGTTCCCGCCATCGATCATGCGCAACTCGGCCTCATTGTGCAGCGTGGCCGAGCGCGGAAAGCGCCGGGTGTATTCGTCCGTCAGCTCGTGGATGAGCCGGGTGTGGTCGCGATTCGCCATGCTAGGTCGTCCATCCTCCCTTTCGAGCCCGCGGCGCCAAGGCCGGGGCTGCAATCCAATCTTCCAGATTCTACCTCTTTTCCCCGGCTTGTCAATCCTGGGTCCGAGCTTGGCATCTGGGGGCTTTCCATGTAGAATGCTCCCGGGACGTAGCGATAGCGATGGGCTGTCCGGGTTGCGCCGGGCGCGCGGACGCCATGTGCGGAAGGAGACGGTGCGATGGCCAGGTTGGTGGGCTATTCCAAGAAATCGTTGCGCGAGCTGGGGAGCCAGCGGCGCTATAGCGGCGACTCGGCTCGTGAGGTGGCGTTTCCCATCGGCGGCATCGGCACCGGCTGCGTGTCGCTATCCGGCACGGGCGAGCTGGTGGATTGGGAGATCTTTAACCGGCCCAACAAGGGCTCCTACTTGCCGAACAGCTTTTTCATGCTGAGGGCGGAGGAGAAGGATGGGCAGGCGGTGACCAAGGTCTTGCAGGGGCCAGCCCTGCCCTCGTTCACGGGCACGACCAACCCACACCACGGGCGCTTCGGCGACGGACTGCTGGGCGGTCGGGGGATCGGGCTGCCGCACATGTCCGAGTCCGTGCTGCGCGGCGAGTACCCCATCGCCTACATGGCCTTCGAGGACAAGGAGATGCCGGTGGAGGTCTCCTTCGAGGCCTTCAACCCGTTTATCCCGCTCCAGGCCGACGATTCCAGCATCCCGGCGGCCGTGTTCCGCTTTCTCGTCTATAACCCCGGCAAACGTCCGGTCAAGATCGCTCTAGCAGCCAGCCTCATGAATGCGGCGGGCTATGAAGGCATAGGGCCTTTCCTGCGCGACGGGGTGGGCCAGACGGTGAACCGCACCATGGAGGAAGGGGACGCGCGCGGCATCCTGATGACCACCGCTGGGGTCGGGCCCGAGGACTGGCGCTACGGGTCCATGGCCCTGGCGACTTCCTGGCCCGACGTGGCGGTGCAGGCCTGCTGGGAGCGCACGGGCTGGTTCGATGCGCTGCAACGGTATTGGGACGAGTTTTCCGCCACGGGCTCCCTCTCTCCGCGCGCGTACGACGAGCCGTCCGGCCCTGGCGCCCGTGACACCGGCGCGCTGGCCCTGCGGGCGACGTTGGGGCCAGGAGAGTGGGCCGTGCTGCCCGTGTATGTCACCTGGCATTTCCCCACGTACCACAAGTATTGGGGCCAGAGCTCGGCCGGCCCGGGAACGCCGGACGCCGCGGGCGCCGCGCCTACCTGGAAGAACTATTACGCCAGCCTCTGGAGCGATGCCTGGGACGTGGCCAAGGATGTGGCCGCGCGGGAGAACGAGCTCTACAGCGGGACGAAAGCCTTTCGCGACGCGCTCTTTGACAGCACGCTGCCCTGGTATGTGCTGGACGCCGTTTCCAGCCAGATGTCTATCCTCAAGAGCCCCACGTGCCTTCGCCTGGAGGATGGGACCTTTTATGGGTTCGAGGGCACCTGCGCGGAACGCGGCTGCTGCGAGGGGTCTTGCACCCACGTCTGGAACTATGCGCAGGCGCTGCCCTTCTTGTTTCCCTCGCTGGAGCGCTCCATGCGGGAGGC
>JAAYEA010000050.1 GCA_012689325.1 Chloroflexota bacterium | reverse complement strand
GCCGACGCCTTTGTCTCGGCGGGCAACTCGGGCGCGGTGATGGCGGCGGCGCTCTTTAACCTGGGGCGGATCAGGGGCATCCATCGCCCGGCCCTCTCCACGGCCTACCCCACCGTGCGCGGCCACCGCGTCGTGCTGGACGTGGGTGCCAACACCGACTGCAAGCCCGAATACCTGTACCAATTCGCGCTGATGGGCCATGCCTATGCCCAGCGTATCCTGGGCATCGCTGACCCAGTGGTCGGCCTGCTCTCCAACGGCGAGGAGGAGGGCAAAGGCTCCATGCTGGTGCGGGATAGCTATGCCCTGCTCAAGCAAGGCCCTTACAAGTTCTATGGCAACGTGGAGGGCAAGGATATCCCCATGGGGCTGGCCGACGTGGTGGTCACCGACGGGTTTACCGGCAACGTGGCCATCAAGCTCTCCGAGGGGCTGGTGAAGGCCATCGTCAAGATGCTCAAATCCGGGATCACCGGGCGCGGCTGGCTATCGGCGCTGGGCGGCATCCTGCTGCTCCCCGCCCTGCTCATCGGCCTGCCCGGGCTTGTGCTGCTCACCCCGGGTCTCAAGAGCTTTGTCAAGAGCCTGA
The DNA here is from genome assembly GCA_012689325.1 of Chloroflexota bacterium. Classification (GTDB taxonomy): domain Bacteria; phylum Chloroflexota; class Anaerolineae; order JAAYEA01; family JAAYEA01; genus JAAYEA01. Next base: position 3,342 of record JAAYEA010000050.1, on the reverse strand, counting down.
ACCCGGACGAGGTGGGCGGCGCGCCGCTCCTGGGCGTGCGCGGGCCGGTCATCATCGCCCACGGGCGCTCCAACGCCAAGGCCATGCGCAGCGCCATCAAGGTCGCCCATCGCGCCGTGGAGGCGGACCTGGTGGGGGCCATCGCCGCCGGCCTGGGCAGCGGCCTTCCCGATATCAGCGAGTGAAAGCCCTGCGGGCCTCCGGGGTCTTGGCTCCGGAGGTCTCTGTTTATATGACCTAGCCCACAGATGAGGAGTCTCACCCTTGGATAGCCCAACCACCCACCCTGCCCTGCCTAGCCACCCTGGCCGCCGCGTCGTGGTGACCGGGCTAGGCGCGATTACCTGCTCGGCCCTCACCGCGGAGGAGACCTGGCGCAACCTGCTGGCGGGCCGCTCCGGCCTCTCCATCGTCGAAGGCATCAACCACGAGGAATACACCACCCACGTGGCGGGCCAGATCAAAAACTTTGAGCCAGGGGACTATATGGACCGCCGGGAGGCGCGCCGCATGGCCCGCTTCAGCCAATTCGCCGTGGCCGCGGCAGGCATGGCGCTCCAGGACGCCGGCCTCACCATCGACGACCAGGAGGCCCCCCGTGTGGGCGTCCTGCTGGGCAATAGCGCCGGCAGCTTTATTGATATCGAAGACGGCGTGCGCAAGATCGTCGCCGGGCAGGGCCGCCGCCTGTCGCCGCTGTTCATGGTGACCTTTATCCCCAACATGGCCGCCTTCCAGGTGAGCCTCGCCTACAAGGCCAAGGGCTATAACGCCACCGTCTGCACCGCCTGCGCCGCGGGCACGCAGGCTGTCGGCGACGCCGCGGCGGCCATCCGTTGCGGTCAGGCCGACGTGATGATCGCCGGCGGCGCGGATGCCAGCATCACCGAGATGGGCCTGGCGGGGTTCGCCGCCATGCGCGCCATGTCCACCTGGTCGGGCGACCCCGCGGGGGCCTGCCGCCCCTTCGCCCGCGGGCGGGATGGTTTTATCGCCTCCGAGGGCAGCGCCATCCTCGTCCTCGAGAGCCTGGAGCACGCCCTGGCCAGGGGCGCGCGCATCTATGCCGAGGTGGCGGGGCACGGCGTGACCTTTGACGCCTACCACATCGCCGCGCCGGACCCCAGCGGGGACGGCGCCATCCGCGCCATGCGCGCGGCCCTGCACAACGCCGGGCTGGAGCCGGAAGCGGTGGACTATATCAACGCCCACGGGCCGGGCACGGGGCTGGCCGACGCGATGGAGACGCTGGCCATCAAAAAGCTCTTTGGCGACCGCGCTTACCGCATCCCGATCAGCAGCACCAAGTCCATGATCGGCCACGCCATGGGCGCCGCCGGGGCCATCGAGGCGATGGTCTGCGTGCAGACCATCCGCGACCACATGATCCACCCCACCATCAACCTGGAAGACCCCGACCCCGAGTGCGACCTGGATTACGTGCCGCTGGTGGCGCGGCAAGCGCAGGTCAACGTTGCCATGTCCAACTCGTTCGGGCTGGGCGGCCAGAACGCCAGCTTGATCCTTCGACGCTACGCCGAGTAGGAGCTGCCATGAAAGCCGTAACCGACACCAAGCTGATCCAGAAGGGGCAAAAGATCGGGCGCATCGCCAGCTTTGCCGGGTTGATCGTCCTGATCGCCGGGCTGGTGATCTCGTTCCAGCAGCGCGAGAGCGTGCAACCGTTCATGATGCTGTTGGTGTATGGCAGCCTGTTGGTGGGCTTTATCCTCTCCAACGTGGGCATCTATCTGGCCAACCGGTGGGTGCGCGAGCCGCGCGCCGATCAATCGCTGACCAAGGTGCTCAAGGGCCTGGACAACCGCTACGTGCTCTACAACTATGTCCTGCCCTCCCAGCATGTCCTCCTCTCGTCCGATGGCCTCACCGCCATCACCGTCAAGCGCCAGGAGGGGACCATCTCGTGCGATGGCAGCCGGTGGCGGCACAAGCTCACCTTCGGACGCCTCCTGCGCCTGCTCACCGATGAGGGGCTGGGGAACCCCACGAAAGAGGCGCAGCACGAGGCAGGCCTCTTGCGCAGGCTCGTCGACCAAAAGCTGCCGGGGCAGGATGTGCCCATCGCCACCCTGATCGTCTTTGCCGGGCGCAAGGAAAAACTGGACCTGCGGGTCAGCAACCCCACCGTGCCCGTGCTCCCGCTGAGCGAGCTCAAGGGCGCCATCCGCGACATCACCACGGAGCGGCCTCGCCTGGGCGGCGGCGCCTACCAGCAGCTCGTCGAGGCCTTTTCGGCCTTTACCGCCGCCGAAGCGACCGAGGCCTGACGGTGCCCGCCATGTCCAGACGACGGGTGACCCCCTGGCTCGACCTGGCCCTGTTGCTGGGCATCCTTTGCGTCGGCTTTGCCCTGCGCACCTACCTCCTCGGCGCGCAGAACCTCTGGTGGGATGAGGGGCTGGCCGTCTGGGCCGTCCGCAAGGGCCTGGTGGGCATGACCCTGTGGACCGCCTCGGACGTGCATCCGCCGCTCTTTTTCTGGGGCCTTTTTGCCCTCACCCGCGTCGCTGGCGAGGGCGAATTCGCCGCCCGCTTCCCCTCCGTCATCTATGGGCTGCTGACCATCCCCCTGGCCTATCAACTGGGCCGTCGGCTGGTGGGCCGGCGCGTGGGCCTGTTGGCGGCGCTCTTGGTGGCCCTCTCGCGCTTTCACGTCTGGTGGTCCCAAGAGATGCGCATGTACATGCTGGCCGGGCTCCTGGGGACCGCCTCGCTCTACTTCATGGTCCGCTGGTGGCAGCAGGAGCGCGATGGCGCCCCTCGGGCCTGGCGCGGCCTGATCCCCTATGTGCTGGCCAGCGCGGGCGCGCTCTATACCCTCTACCTCTCCATCTTGATCATCGTCGTGCAGAACGCCTTTCTGCTCATCGCCGGGCTGCAGCGCCCCGCCGCGGAGCGCTGGCGCGTCTGGCGCCGCTGGCTGGTCGGGCAGGTGATCACCGCGCTGCTCTTTGTGCCCTGGCTGCTGCTGGCCCTGCCGCGGATGCAGACCTGGTCCACCTCCGAGCCGTTCCGCTTCGCCTCCTTCATCCGCTTGTATCTCACGGCGCTGACGCTGGGCATCTCCACCCATGTGGAGCGTTATACCTGGTTGGTGGGGCTGTTCGCGCTGCTCTGCGTCGCGGGCGCCCTCCTGGCTTGGAAGCGGGGACAGGGCGATGCGCGCCGGGCGCTCTTGCTCTTGGCGCTGTGCCTGGGCCTGCCGCCGCTGGCCGTTTACTTTCTGACCATGCCGCGGGGGCTCTTTTACTCGCCCCACGTGGAGGCGCGCTACCTGCTCCCCTTCGCGCCGCCCTTCTATCTGCTGCTGGCCTGGAGCAT
>JAAYEA010000390.1 GCA_012689325.1 Chloroflexota bacterium | reverse complement strand
GTCGGCGTGACCGAGCGAGTCGGCGTGGGCGTGCCGGTGGGCGTGCGCGTCGCGGCGGGGGTGGCGGTGGCCCGGATGCCAGCGGCCAGTTGGGCGATGAACGCATCCTCAGCGCCGCCCCGAGCGGGCTGTGGCGCGCCGTCGGTGGATGGCCAATCGCCGGACTGGGTCCAACCCGCCAAGTAGACATAGCCGAGCGCGTCCGCGGCGATGGCGGCGCCCTCCTCATCGGCCCCGCCTCCCAGGTAGGTGGTGTACAACGCGCGGGTGCCATAGCTCGCCAGCTTGGTCACAAAGGCGTCGCACCCGCCGTTCGGGCTGGTGTCCCAGACCCCGTAAGTGGTGGGCAGGTCCTCGGAACAGGTGGCGCCGGTCAGGTGGGCCTGTCCCCGACTGTCCACCAGGATGTCGTTGCCCCGATCATCGGCTGAGCCGCCGAGGCGCACGTCAAAGGCCGCCGTGTCGCCAGCCGGGCCCAGCTTGATGGCGAACGCATCCCAATGGCCAGCGCCGCTCTGGCTCGCCCAGACCTGCCCCGTGATGTAGGCGCTGCCCCCCTGGTCCGCCGCGATGGCGTGGCCGCGTTGTTCCGTCGTCGCGCCGAGGAAGGTGGCATACTCCAGGGCGCTGCCCGAGGGGTTCAGGCGGACGGCAAAGGCGTCGATGCCCGCGCCCTTGGCGCCATCGTACGCGCCCGGGCTGACCGGAAACGCGACCGAGTCGGTCCAGCCCGTGACGTGCGCCGCGCCGCCGCCGCTGACCGCGATCCCCTCTCCGAGGTCGGCGCCCCAGCTCCCCATAAAGGTGCTGTAGAGCAAGAGATCGCCCTGGGCCGATAGCTTGGCGACAAAGGCATCGCTGTCGCCGTGGTTGTAGCTGCGGTCATAAGCATTTCCGGTGACCGGGAGGTTCGACGACTTGGTCCAGCCCGTGACATAGATATGACCAGCGCCATCCAGGGCGATGTCGCGGATCTGCTCGTGGCTGCTGCCGCCGAGGAAGGTGCCAAACAGGAGCGCGGCGCCGTCAGCGTTCAGCTTGGCCACAAAGCCATCGTCGGCATTGTTGTAGGTTGGGTCATATCCGTTTATAGTGGAGGGGAAATCGGGCGAGCCGGTGTACCCCGCCACCACGGCGTTCCCTGCGCCGTCCACGGCGATGCTGGTGGCCTGGTCGTGGAGGTTGCCGCCGAGGTAGGTGACGTAGGTCAGGGAGCCAGTGGAGGGAACCAGCTTGGCCACGAAAGCGTCATAGCTACCATAGTTGAACGTCGAATCCAGCGCGCCGACGGTGGTGGTCAGGTTGGTGGAGGCGGTCAGGCCGGTCACATAGACGGCCCCTTCGGCATCCAGGGCCAGATCGAGGCCCCGATCCTGGGCGCTGCCGCCGAGAAAGGTGCTGAAGAGCAGCTCATCAGCGCTGGCGCCGGGCGCGATGGCAGCCGAGGCCGGGGCGAGCGACAGGGCCGGCAGCGTGATATCGCCCAGCAGGGTGGTGAGAACAATCTCGCCCTGGGCGGCGCGGCCCACCTCGGCCCCTTCCACCTGGAGGCGGACGCGCGAGAGGTCGGCATCGGGCCCAGCCAGCAGGCCCCAGGCGAAGCGCCCGTCCCGCATGCCGAGCTCCAGCTCGACGCCGGGATAGAGCCCGCGCACGCGCAGCCGTGACCAGGTTGGCACGTCGGCGCGCCAGCGGCTCGGATCGTTGCCGAGAAGATAAGAGATGCGGGCGGACGCTCGTCCCTGGCCGACGATGTGTGGGCGGGCCGCGTTGGCGAAGGAGAGGCGGATGTTGTGGGCTCGCCAGGGCGCGCCCGGCTCCGCTGGCGCGAGCGTGGTCAGGTAAAGCCCGTCGTCGGTGATCCAGAGCGTATGCTCGCCGAGCTGCGCCTGGTACAGGACGCCAGCGGAAAACTGCCCAACGTTCTGGATATAGCAGGAGGTTGACAGGCTCGGGGAGGCGGCGCTGGCTTGGCTCGTCCGATCAGCGAAGGCAGGGGCCACGGAGAATAGAACGGCCACCAGGAGCGCCTGGGCCAGTAGCGGCATCGGCTGCGGTCTGTGTTGGTTCATGATTCGCACTCCTCTTGTGCATGGGATGCGCGCGGCTCGTGGGGCAAGCGGCTGAGCACAAGCTGGAGAGACGCCATGCGAACGCAAGCTGTGCCATTTTACACCATTGCCTGCCGG
>JAAYEA010000389.1 GCA_012689325.1 Chloroflexota bacterium | reverse complement strand
GTGTTCGCCCTCCGACGATACGCGATCTGCGATCCGCGATATGCGATTTGACAGTCGGCGCGAATGCTGCTATGATGGTTGCGGCCTCAACCCGAATAGGCGCGATGCGCCAGATTTTGATTCCCCAATGGGAGAGAAACGCGTTGTCCGATTCAGCAGGTGGTTCGAGTAGTAGCGGCTCCATACGCCGCTGCACGTGGGCTCACAACCGCACAAGGCCAGGTAGGACCCGCTAACGACGCCTGAGGACGCTTCCCTCGGGGGCCGCGGCTCGTCCTGCGGCCCCTTTTTTGTTGCCTAACCGGCCCCGCGGGGGGCCACCGAGGGAGGTGCGATCATGATCTATGTCAGCCAGCTTCAAGGCAAGCCCGTTTATGACGCCTGGGGCGGTTCCGTGGGACGCTGCGTCGACGTCCTGGTGGAGCACCCCGAGCGCCCCTTCCCCACCGTCTGCGCCCTCGCCGTGCGCGACGGCGCGGACCTCTTTGTCCCCGCCGCCCAGGTAAGCAGCCTGTACCCCGGCATCGTCATGGGCGTGCGCCGCGCCGAGCTGACCCCTTATACGCCCCACGGCGGCGAGCTCTGGCTGGGCCGCCACGTCCTGGACCGGCAGATCATGGACACGGAGGGCCGCCGCGTGGTGCGGGTGAACGACCTGCAGCTCGCGCAGATGCGAGGGCGCTGGTGCCTCACCGGCGTCGACGTGGGCGGGCTGGGGCTGCTGCGCCGCCTGGGCGTGGAGGGCGCCGCGCGCCGTGTGGCGGGCTGGCTCCGCCGCCCCCTCCCCGAGGGGGTGATCCCCTGGGAGGACGTGGCCCCGCTGCAAGAGGAGGGCCCGGTGCGGCTGCAGATCGCCAAGGACAAGATCGCCAAGCTGCACCCCGCCGATATCGCCGCCATCCTCCAGGACCTGGACCCGCACACCGGCCAGGAGCTGATCGCCTCCCTCCCCGACGAGGCGCTGGCCGAGGCGCTGCAAGAGGTCCCCTCCGAGGTGCAGGTGGCCGTCCTCTCCGATCTGGAGCCGGAGCGCGCCGCCGACGTGCTGCAAGAGATGGAGCCCGACGAGGCCGCCGACCTGGTGGCCGACCTGCCGCCCGAGACCGGCGAGGACCTGTTGGACCTGATGGAGCTGGCCGAGGCCAAGGATGTCCGCGCGCTGCTGGCCTATCCCGCGGATTCGGCCGGCGGCATCATGACCACCGAGTTCGCCAGCGTCCCCGCGGGGCTGACGGTGGGCCGGGCGCTGGAGTACTTGCGCAAGTCCGAGCAAGCCCAAGAGTCGGAGCTGCTCTATTACGTCTATATCCTGCGCGAGGGCGGCAAACTGGAGGGCGTCGTCCGGCTGCGGCACCTGGTGCTGGCCCCCTGGGACGCGCCGCTGGCCGACTATGCCGAGATGGGCAAGCTGGTGGCCGTCTCGCCGCAGACGCCCCAGACCGAGGTGGCCTACCTGGTGGCCAAATACGACCTGCTGGCGGTGCCGGTGGTGGACGAGGCGGGCGTCTTGCTGGGGATCGTCACGGTGGACGACGCTGTCGACGCCGTGTTGCCGACCGCGTGGAAGAAGCGCATCCCGCGCTTTGTGGAAAGGGGGTGAGCCATGACCTGGCTGAAACGACTGGGGCTGCCGCTGCGGCGGGTCTGGCTCCTGCTGTCCCTGCTGGGCCCGGGGCTGATCACCGCCAGCGCCGACAACGACGCGCCGGGGATCGCCACCTATTCCATGGCCGGGTCGCGCTATGGCTACGGTTTCCTCTGGCTCATCGTGGCCATCACGATAGGCGAGGTGCTGGTGCAAGAGATGGCCGGGCGGATGGGCGCCGTCACCGGCAAGGGGACCGCCGACCTGATCCGCGAGCGCTTTGGGGTGCGCATCACCCTCTTTGCCATGGTCTGCTTGCTGGCGGGCAATCTGGGCACCACCGTGGCCCAGTTCGCCGGGGTGGCCGCCTCCGCGGACCTGCTGGGGGTGAGCCGCTACCTGCTGGTGCCCGCGGCGGCGCTGATGCTGGGGCTCTTGGTGCTGCGCAGCTCGTACAAGAACGTGGAAAAGGTGCTGCTGGCGCTCTCGCTGGCCTCGCTGAGCTATGTGATCACCGCCTTTTTGGTCAAGCCGCCTTGGGGCGAGGTGCTCAAGGGGGCGTTGGTGCCCAGCATGAGCACGGAGCCCGGCTACCTGCTGGCGGTGCTGGCCACGGTGGGCACCACCATCACCCCCTGGGGCATCGTCTACTTGCAGGCGTCCGTCGCCGACAAGGGCGTCAAGATGGAGCGGTACGGGCAAACGCGGGCGGATGTGGTGGTCGGCGCCGCTTGGGGCAACGTGGTCTCGGCGTTCATCATCATCTGCACCGCGGCGACGCTCTTTGTGGTGGGCATCCACGTGGAGACGGCGGAGCAGGCGGCGCTGGCGCTGGAGCCGCTGGCCGGCGCGGGGGCGCGCTACCTCTTTTCCGTGGGGCTGTTGGGCGCGTCGCTGTTGGCGGGGTCGGTGCTGCCGCTCTCCACCACCTATGCCGTCTGCGAGGCCTTTGGCTGGGAGCGGGGGCTGGATCGCTCCACGCGGGAGGCGCCGGTCTTTTACGGGCTCTTTGCCGCCATGATCGTGATCAGCACGGTGGTGGCGCTGATCCCCGGCATCCCGCTTTTCCCGCTGATGTGGCTGGCGCAGGCGATCAACGCCATCCTGCTGCCGGTGATCCTGGTGCTGGTGCTCAAGCTGATCAACGACAAGAGCATCATGGGAAGCTGGACCAATCGCCGGTGGCAGAACGCGCTGGCCTGGGCGCTGACGGTGGGCATCTCGGCGGTGACGGTGATGCTGTTCGTCTCGTCCGGCGGGGGCGGGTAGGAGGGCCAGATGGTCAAGTGGGAGTACAAGACGGTCTATATCGACTTTCCGAAGCAGCAAGAGATCCGGCCCGGCCAGCGCCGCGAGGCCGAGCAGGCCTATTCCAGCGCGCAGGCGATCCTCAACGGCTATGGCGAGCAGGGCTGGGAGCTGGTGAGCCTGCGCCCGGAGCAGTTGGCCGCCTTCACCGGCAGCGTCCGCTGGGAGTTCCAGCCGCAGACGTACCTGGCGGTGTTCAAGCGGGCGAAGGAGTGAATCGCACATCGCCTATCGCGGATCGCGCGTCGAGCCTTCGGAGGGCAGGCGCGGGGGCGACCACGTAGGGGCAACCCCCCGTGATTGCCCCCCATACGTCGGGGAGGCACGGGTCCGTAGGGGCAACCCCCCGTGGTTGCCCCCCATGCGCCGGGGCAGGCACGGGGGCCTTCGGAGGGCAGGCACGAGCGTCGGAGGGCAGGCACGGGCGTCGGAGGGCAGGCACGGGGGCCTGCCCCTACGGACCCGCGCCGACGATCCGCGATATGCGCCAAAATACGTTTTGACGCGGCCCCATAGCTGTGCTATAATGGGGTCGTCCGACACAGCGTTCGCTTCACGCCGCTTTCGAGGCGTGCGCACCACGAATCACTCTAGGAGGTACGACAGATGGCTATCCGCGTTGGTATCAATGGGTTCGGCCGTATTGGCCGGCAGTGCTTCAAGGCCATGCTGGACAACTATGGCAAGGAAATCGATGTGGTCGCCGTGAACGACATCGGCAACCTCAAGACCATGGCCCACCTGCTCAAGTACGATAGCAACTATGGCAAGTTCGATGGCACCGTCGAAGCGGCCGAGGACGGCATCGTCGTCAACGGCAAGCTGCTCAAGGTGCTGAGCTTCCGCGACCCGGCCCAGCTCCCCTGGAAGGACCTCGGCGTGGATATCGTGGTCGAGTCCACCGGTTTCTTTACCAGCGCCGACAAGGCGGGGCTGCACCTGCAAGCGGGCGCCAAGAAGGTCATCATCTCCGCGCCGGCCAAGGGCGAGGACCTGACCATCGTCTTGGGCGTCAACGACAAGGCCTACGATCCGGCCAAGCACCACATCCTCTCCAACGCCTCCTGCACCACCAACTGCCTCGCGCCGGTGGCCAAGGTGCTGGACGATAGCTTTGGCATCGAGAAGGCCTTCATGACCACGGTGCACTCGTACACCAACGACCAGCGCATCCTGGACCTGCCCCATGAGGACCTGCGGCGCGCCCGCGCGGCGGCCCTGAGCATGATCCCCACCACCACCGGCGCGGCCCGCGCGGCGGCCCTGGTGGTCCCGTCCCTGAAGGGCAAGTTCGACGGCATCGCCATGCGCGTGCCCACGCCCACCGTCTCCATGATCGACGTGGTCGCCAACATCAAGAAGGACGCCACCGCCGCCGAGATCAACGCGGCCTTTACCGCGGCGGCCAACGGCCCCATGAAGGGCATCCTGGGCGTCTCCAATGAGCCCCTGGTCTCCATCGACTACAAGGGCGACACCCGCTCCTCCATCGTCGATGGCCTCTCCACCATGGTCATGGGCGGCAACCTGGTCAAGGTGCTGTCCTGGTACGACAACGAGTGGGCCTATTCTTGCCGCGTCGCCGACCTGGTCAAGCTCGTCGGCAGCAAACTCTAGTCCCGTTACCTTGCCTATCGTTACCGATCCCCTGGCGCTCGGCGACCCCGGGCGCCAGGGTGGCACCCTCGTTACGCGATCTCGATATGCTCGCCGAAAGGAGCATATGCGTTGACCAAGCTCAAGGTTGAGCTGTTTGGGATGGCGCGGCGGCTGTCCCAAGCCAAAGAAGTAGAGATCGAGATAGGGGACAAAGACACATACCGGCACGTTTCGCGCGCGCTGGCCGAAAGGTTCCCCGCTTTCTTGGGCCATATCATCACCCCGACCACCTTCGACCTGCTAGAGCCCTATTTCTTTAATGTGGATGCGCGGCGGGTTGTCCAGGACCTGGATGAGATGCCAGAGCCGGACAAGCCGCTTTTGTTGTTCTTTGTGGACGCAGGAGGGTAAACATGCAAAGCTTTACCGGCAAGATTCTCCATATCGACCTCACCCACCGCAAATCCTGGGTCCAGACGGTGGATGACGCCTACCTGAAGCGCTGGATCGGCGGCGTGGGGCTGGCCGCGCGGCTGGCCTACGAGAACACCGCCAAGGGCGCCGACCCGCTGGGCCCGGATAACGCCCTGTGCTTCGCCGCCAGCTCGTTCGCGGGGACGCTGGTCCCCGTGGGCTCCAAGCACGGCGTGGCCGCCAAGTCCCCGCTCACCAACCGCCTGGGCGATTGCCTGGCCTCCAGCTATTTCTCCCAGTCCTTCCGGCGCGCGGGCTATGACGGCATCGTGATCACCGGCGCGGCGGACAAGTGGATTTACGTGTTCGTGGACGACGACACCGTCACCTTCCGCGACGCCTCGCACCTCTTGGGCAAGCACACCTTTGAGACCGAGGAGGCGATCCGCGAGGAGCTGGGCGACGAGGCGGTGCGCGTCTCCACCATCGGCCTGGCGGGCGAAAAGCTGGTCCGCTTTGCCAACATCACCAACGACCGCGGCCGCCAGGCGGGGCGCACCGGGCTGGGCGCCGTGATGGGCGCCAAAAAGCTCAAGGCGCTGGCCGTGCGCGGCTCCAAGCCCATCGACGTGGCCGACCCCCAGGGGCTCCTGGAAAAGGCCAAGGCCCTCACCAAGCTCTCCGTCGGCCCCAAGACGGAAAAGTATCGCGTCATGGGCACGCCGTCCAACGTGCTGAACATGAACCGGCTGGGCGTGCTGCCCACGCGCAATTACCAATCCGGCACCTTTGAGCACGCCGACAAGGTCAGCGGCGAGGTGATGCTGGAGCAGTACGTGGAGAAAGCGGTCTCGTGCGCCGGCTGCTCCATCGCCTGCGAGCACATCACCCGCGTGCGCGAGGGCGATTACGCCGGGGCGCGCACCTCGGTGGATTACGAGTCGCTCTTTGCGCTGGGCCCCAATTGCGGCGTGGATAACCTGGCCGCGATCATCAAGGCCATCGAGACCTGCGACAATTACGGCATGGACACCATGAGCTCCGGCGTGACCATCTCTTGGGCCATGGAGTGTTACCAGCGCGGCATCCTCACCAAGGAGGATTTCGGCGGGCTGGAGCCCGACTGGGGCAACCACGCCGTCGTGATCAAGCTGGCCGAGATGATCGCCAAGCGCGAGGGGATCGGCGACCTGCTGGCGGAGGGGACCAAGCGCGCCGCGGAAAAGGTCGGCCAGGGCTCGGCGCATTTCGCCATGAACGTCAAGGGGCTGGAGGCGGCGGGGTACGACGCCCGCGGGTTCCAGACCTTTGCGCTGGGCTGCGCCGTGGGCACCCGCGGCCCCTGCCATAACCGCTCGCTGGCCTACGAGCCCGACGCCAAGGGCGAGGTGGACCGGCTCAAGACCGAGCCCGCCCGCGGGCAGATCGCCAAGGACTGCGAGGAGCTGGCGGCGCTCTTTGATTGCGCCATGCTCTGCAAGTTCATCCGCGGCTGCCTGAAGGACGCCTGGAGCGAGGTCTCGGAGCTGTTTACCATGACCACCGGCATCCCCATCACCGCCGCCGAGATGCGGCAAGCGATGGAGCGGGTCTGGAACATGAAAAAGGCCTTTAACATCCGCGAGGGCTGGACCCGCGCGGAGGACTGGCTGCCGGACCGCTGGACGCAAGACCCCATGCCCGAGGGCGGCTCCAAGGGCGCGGTGGTGAGCCCGGAGGGGCTCAAAGAGATGATCGACGCCTATTACCTGGCGCGCGGCTGGACGCCGGAGGGGCTCATCCCCAAGGACAAGCTGGCGGCGCTGGACATGGCGGACGTTGCGGAAGACATAGGAGTGTGATTCATGGTGACCAGTAAACACGAGTATATCGTCTGCGACCCGGACAAGTGCACCTCGTGCAACATGTGCGAGCTGGCCTGCGCCATCACGCACGCCAAGACCTTCGACCCGAGCCAGTCGCGCATCCGCGTGGTGCGCATCGAGCCGGTGGTGATGATGGCGGTGGCCTGCCGGATGTGCGAGGATGCCCCGTGCGTCATCGCCTGCCCGCGCAACGCCCTCACCCAGAACCCCGCCACCGGCGTGATCAAGGTCGATAACGACCTGTGCGACGGCTGCGGGTGGTGCATCCAGGCCTGCGATTTCGGCGCCATCCACCTGAACCCGGCCACCAAGGACGCCGAGATGTGCGACCTGTGCGCCGACCAGGAGGAGCCGCAGTGCGTGGCGATCTGCCCCAAGGAGGCGCTCAAGCTGTCCACCCCGCAACGGGTGGCCCGCGAGGCCCGCAAGGAGGCGGTCAGCCAGTTGTTGAAAGAGCTGTTGGAGTAACCGCAAGACCTGACAGGTTCCTGCGACGGCGCGCGCAGCACGCCCCTTCGCCTTGGGCGAGGGGGCCGGGTTGCGAGCATAGCCGCGAGAACCTGTCAGGTCGTTTGTTCCACAGGAGAGCCAAATGAGCGACAACGGCGGCACGGCAAGCCGGGAGGACGTGCGCATCGGCGTCTATGTCTGCGAGTGCGGCACCAACATCGGCGGCGTCATCGACGTCCCCTCCACCGCAGAGTGGGCGGCGAACCTGCCGGGGGTGGTGGTGTCTCGCGACAACAAGTACATGTGCGCCGACCCCGGCCAAAACCTGATCCAGCGCGACATCAAGGCGTATAACCTCAACCGCGTGGTGGTGGCGGCGTGCAGCGTCCGCATGCACGAGCCGACCTTCCGCGCCTGCGTGGCCGAGGCCGGGATGAACCCCTTCCTCTTCGAGATGGCCAACATCCGCGAGCAGGACACCTGGGTCCACGGCCACCACCCCGAGGATGCCGAGACCAAGGCCCGCGACCTGATCGCCGCGGCGGTGGCCAAGGCCCACTACCTGACCCCCCTGGAGATGATCACCGTCCCCGTCACCAAAAAGACGATGGTCATCGGCGGCGGCGTGGCCGGGATCAGCGCGGCGCTGGATTTGGCCGATATGGGCGTGGAGACGATCTTGGTGGAGAAGGAGCCGAGCATCGGGGGCAAGATGGCCCAGCTCAACAAGACCTTCCCCACCATGGACTGTTCCATCTGAATTCTCGCCCCCAAAATGGTTGACGCGGCGCGTCACCCCAAGATCACGATCCGGTCCTTTACCGAAGTGGAGCGCGTGGAAGGCTACATCGGCAATTTCCACGTCAAGCTGAACGAAAAGCCCCGCTACGTCATCGCCGACCGCTGCAACGGCTGCGGCCAGTGCAGCCCGGTCTGCCCCGTGGAGGTGCCCAACGAGTTCGAGGAGGGGCTGGGCCCCCGCAAGGCCATCTATGTCCCCCACTCCCAGTCCGTGCCGCTGCTCTATACCATCGACATGGACGCCTGCATCAAGTGCTACAAGTGCATCGATGCCTGCGGCAAGCTGGAGGCCATCGACTTTTCCCAGGAGCCCAAGGAGGTCTGGGAGGACGTGGGCGCCATCGTCGTGACCACCGGCTATGACATGTTCGACCCGTCGGTGATCACGGAATACGGCTATGGCCGCTACGAGAACGTGCTCACTTCCATGGAGCTGGAGCGGCTGCACAACTCGACCGGGCCCACGGTGGGGCAGATGATGCGCCCCTCCGACCACAAGGAGCCCAAGAACATCGCGCTGATCCAGTGCGTGGGCTCGCGCGATAGCCGCTACCACGAGTATTGCTCCGGCTTTTGCTGCATGTACACCATCAAGAACGCCATGCTCCTGAAGGACCTTTACCCGGACATGGACGTGACCATCTTTTACATGGACATCCGCACCCCCTCCAAGGCCTACGAAGAGTTTTACCAGCGGGCCAGGGAGCGCGGCATCCGCTTCATCCAGGGGCGCCCGGCGCAGATCACCGAGGACCCGGTCACCAAGAACCTCTTTGTGGAGGCGGAGGACCAGGGGCTGGGGCAGCCCATCGTGCTGGAGACCGAGATGGTGGTGCTGTCCAACGCCGCCGAGCCCCGCCACGACATCGACAAGCTGGGCGAGGCGATGAACATCACCCGGGATGGCAGCGGCTTTTACATGGAGTATCACCCCAAGCTGCGGCCCATCGACACCCCCACCGAGGGCGTCTTTATCGCCGGCGCGGCGCAGGGCCCCAAGGACATCCCGGCCAGCGTCTCCCAGGGGAGCGGCGCGGCCTCCCGCGCGGCGCGGATCATGGCCGCGGACACCTGGGGGATCGAGCCCATCGTCGCCGTGGTGGACCCCACCGTCTGCTTTGAGGCGCAGGGGAAAAAGTGCGGCGTCTGCATCAGCAAATGCCCCTACAGCGCCATCAGCCTGGTCCCCGGCCAGGGCGCGGTGGTGCAATCGGCGATGTGCCACGGCTGCGGCGGCTGCGTCGCCGAGTGCCCGCACCACGCCATCACCCAGATGCACTTTACCGACGCGCAAATCCTGGCGCAGCTCCAGGCCCTCCTGGCGGACAAGCCGGAGGACAAGATCATGATCTTTATGTGCCACTGGTGCAGCTATGGCGGCGCCGATAACGCCGGGTCGAGCCACTTCGAGTACCCGGCCAACTCGCGCGGCCTGCGCGTGATGTGCTCGGCGCGCATGGACCAGAGCTTTATCATGGAGGCGTTCCGGCTGGGCGCGGGGATGGTGCTGATCTCGGGGTGCCACCCGCAGGACTGCCACTATATCACCGGCCAGCGGGTCGCCGCGGCGCGGTTCGAGCGGCTGGCGGGACAACTGGAGCGGATGGGGATCAACCCCGACCGGATGCGCGTGGAGTGGATCTCGGCGGCGGAGGGGGCCAAGTACGCCCGCGTCGTCCGCGAGATGAACGCCAAGCTCCAAGAGATCGGCCCCGAGGCGGTGATCGCCGAGACGGAAAAGGTCCGGCCGCAGTTGGATCGGCGGCTGCGCCACCTGCCCCAGGTGCTCAACGTCGTCAAACCGGAGAAGGAGGCCGAGCATGCTTGACCTGAGACGGGCCGACCCCTCTTTCACCGATGAGGTGCTGAGCGAGCCGGGGGGCGAGAACCTGCTCAAGTGCTACGCCTGCGGGACGTGCATGTCCACCTGCCTGGTGAAGCGGTATAACCCCGAGTTCAACCCCCGGCGGCTGATCCGCCGGGCGGCGCTGGGGCTGCGGGAGCAGGCGCTGGCCGACCCCACCTACTGGCTCTGCTCGGCCTGCGACGCCTGCTATGCGCGCTGCCCGCAGAGCATCCACATCTCGGACGTGATGCGGGCCATCCGCAACGTCGCCATGCGCGGCGGGGCCGAGTCGCCGCTGGCCGCCGCCCAGGTGGACACCGACCGCTGCTCCGGCTGCGCCACCTGCGCGCGGGCCTGCCCCTACGACGCCATCACCATGGTGGCGAAAGAGGAGAACGGCTTGCTGCACCAGGTTTCTTATGTCAATCCGTCCCTCTGCCTGGCCTGCGGCGTCTGCACGGCCACCTGCCCCTCGCTGGCCATCACCCTGGAGGGCTATTCCCAGGAACAGATGCTGGCCCAGCTCGGCGCGGGCGGCTGGCTGGAGGCGAGCTACGACGCCCCCAAGATCGCCGCCTTTGTCTGCAACTGGTGCCTGCGCGCCGAGGAGGACCTGGCCGCGCTGGACCGGCTGCCCCCGAACGTGCGGGTGGTCCGCGTCCCCTGCTCGGGCCGGGTGGACCCGCTCTTTGTGCT
>JAAYEA010000388.1 GCA_012689325.1 Chloroflexota bacterium | reverse complement strand
CCTGGGGGGCGATCAGGCGGCTGTACACGGAGGTGGCGGAGGCGTTCGAGATGACGTGGTGGGTGGCGATGCGGTCGCCCTGCGAGGTGACCACCCCCGTGATCCGGCCATCCTCCACGAGCACCTGCTCCGCGCGGGTGTTCAGGCGGACCTCGCCCCCCAGTTCGCGGAAGCGGGCCAGCACCGCCGAGGAGAACTGGTGCGAGCGCTGCCGGGGGATATAGGCGCTATAGTGGATGAACTTGCTCATCATCGCGGCATAGATGGTAAAGTTCAGCCGGTCGGCGGAGGGGCCGATGTAGGTCCACTGCGCGTGCAGGATGTCCTTGGCCCGCTGGGGAATGCGCAGCGCATTGGCCACCTGCTCCATGCTGTAGGGGCAGGTCTTGAGGAAATTGGCGTACTGGCTGGTGAGCACCTTGCGGTCGGGGTTGCCTCGCGACTGCCCCAGGTAGTTGAAGGCGGCCCCCACCTCGTCGCATAACTCGACATAACGAGTGACCGCCTCGCGCGAACCGGGGACGTGGCGCTCCAGGGCGTCGATATACGCCTCGACGCCATAGGGCATGGTGATGTCCATCTCGTGGCCGGGGTCGGTGAGGATCAGGCGGAAGGCCTCGGGGACCTCGACCCAGTCGAGATGGACGCCCAGCTCGTCCTCCAGGTAGGTGCGCACCCCTCCCTTCTCTGTCGGCGAGCCGATGTCGGCGAACTCGTGCAGGGCGGCCTCAAACTCGAAGCGCCCCCGGCGAAAGCTCGTGGCGAACCCGCCCGGCAGGTTGTGCTGCTCGAGCAGGAGCGTCTTGACGCCCTTGGCGGCGAGCTGGGCGGCGGCGGATAGGCCGCCGTTGCCCGCGCCGATGACCACGCAATCGAACGCCTGCGGTTGTGGCATGCTCTCCTCTCCTTTGTGGGTGCGCGCGGCGCGTGTAAGCCAGGCCGCCGACGCCTGGGACGCGCCGGAGCCAAACCGACGCTGGGGCAAAGCATACACCAAGCGCGGATTTTGACAAGCCGCCGCGTTGCCGCTATGATGCAGCCAGCGTCAGCCGAGAGAGGAAGGGGAGACCGCGATGATCGTCGACGTCCACGTGCATCTGGGGTATGACCACACTTTTGATGAGAGCTTTGAGAAGCAATACCTGCTGGGCAAGATGGCCGAGTGCGAGGGCATTATCCAGATCGTGCAGCCGGGGACCTGCCACAACCTGGCAGATGTGCGCGCGCAGCACGACGCCATCGCCGCGCTCTGTCGCGAGTTCCCGGGCCGGTTTTTTGGCATGGCCAATCCCTCGCCGCACTTGTCCGACGACGACTATCGCTACGAGGTGCGGCGGTGCGTGCGGGAACTGGGCTTTGTGGGGATCAAGCTGCACCCGTTGGCCCACGGCGTGCAGCCCGGCTCCCGGGCGGCGCGCAAAGTCTGGGAGATGGCCAACCAACTGGAGGTGCCCCTTATGGTCCATACCGGGGGCGGCGTCCCCTTTGCCGCGCCGGTCGCCCTGATCCCCATGGCGCGCGAGTTCGCCCAGGTCAAGGTGGTGATGGCCCACTGCGGGCACATCATTCTGGCCGGGGAGGCGGGCGCGGCGATGGACGCCTGCCCCAACATCTATGGGGACACCTCCTGGACGCCCGGGCATAGCTTGCGGGGCTGGTGCCGCGCCTTTGGGCCGCGCCTGATGCTGGGCACCGACCATGCGGACAACCTGCCCGTCGAGCTGGCCAAGATTCGGAGCAGCGGGTTCACCCCCGCGGAGCAGGACGGCCTGCTGTTCAAGACGGCGCTGGAGGTCTACAGGCTGAAGGCGGCCATCTAGCCGGACCGCTATTTCTTCGCTTTGGCAGCCTTGTGCCGCTCCCAGGCGAGCATGGCGGCGCCGAGGACTCCGGCGTTGTCGCCCAGCTTGGCTGGCACGATGGCGACCTTGTCGGCGTCCTGCGCCGAGATAAAGTAGCGCCTGGCGGTCTCGCGGATGGGCCCGAGGAAGGTCTCGCCAAAGGCCTCCATGACGCCGCCCCCCAGGATGACCATCTCGGGGTCGAGGATGTTGACCATGTTCGCCACATAGATCCCGAGATAGTACGGCACGCGGTCCATCACCTCGCTCACGACGGGGTCACGGGCCTCCACCGCCTTGGCGAGCACGCCGCTGGTCAGGCGCATCTCGGGGCCAGCCAGCTCAGTCACGATGCTGGAGCGCCCGGACTGGATGGCCGCTCGGATGTCGCGCTCGATGGCGGTGCGGCTGACCAGCGCCTCCAGGCATCCCGGCTTGCCGCAGCCGCAGAGGGGCCCATCCACGGCGATCACCACGTGCCCGAGCTCGCCGGCCATGTGCCGGAAGCCGCTGCGCAGCCGCCCATTGAGGATGAGGCCGCCGCCGATGCCGGTGCCCACAAAGATGCCCACCACGTCCCGCTTCCCTTTGCCGGCGCCCAGCTTGAACTCACCATAGGTGCCGGCGTTCACGTCGTTCTCGATGTAGGCGGGCAGGCCAGCGCGTTTTTCCATGAGCTTGGCCAGAGGGATATCGGTCCAGCCCGCGAGGTTGGGCGCGCTCAGGACCACCCCCGTGACCGGGTTCAGCGGGCCGGGCGAGCCGATCCCGATGGCGATGGGCGCGCCGTCCTTCTGCGCTGCCTCGGCGGCGACGAGCTTGACGGCCTCGGCCATGCGCGCGATGACCCGCATGGGGCCTTCCTCGGCCAGCGTTGCCTGCTTGTGCTGGGCCAGGATGCGGCCTCGCTTATCCACCGCAGCGGTGAGGATCTTGGTCCCGCCGAGGTCGACGCCCACCACGCATTTCTTCTTGCTGTCGCCCATGTTGGCTCTCCTATATCATCGCTGGCGCCCGAGCGCTTTGCCGGGCCGCGCGCTGCGTGCTAGAATCTGCCGTGGCCCTGGCGGCGGGCAGATAGCCCACATGGGCCACGATACATTTATACCACGAAATGGCGAGCGAGTCAAGATGATTACGGGCCGTTTGGGGCTGGCGGGGCAGGCCGTATCACCGGGCGCGGCGCGGGGGCGGGCTTTCCACTATCGAGCCGCCGAGTTCGCCGCGCCGACGGCGGAGGGCGGCGATCCCGCCCTGGAGAGGCTGCGCCTGGAGCGGGCGCTGGAGGCGGCGCGCCGGGAGCTGCGCGAGCTGGCCGGTGAGACGGAGGCGCGGCTCGGCGCCGGCGACGCCGGGATTCTGGAGGCGCAGGAGCAGTTCCTGCAGGACCCTGCGCTGGTTGAAAGCGCCCGCGCTCGCATCGCCGAGGGCCAAGCGGCCGCCCCGGCTTGGTGGCAAGGCGCGCAAGAGGCGGCGGAGCAGGTGCGCGCCATCGGCGAGGAGCCCTGGCTCTCGCGGGCCGACGACCTGCTCGATGTTGGCGCCCGGGTGGTGCGCCTCCTTTCGGGGGAGCCGCGGCGTGTGGTGGGCGACTTGTCTGGGCGGGTCGTGCTGGCGCGGGAGCTGCTGGCCTCCGACGTGCTGATGCTGGCGCGGGCCGGGGCGGCGGGGCTCGCCGTCTCTGGCGGCAGCCCGACCTCCCATGCGGCTATCCTCGCGCGGAGCATGGGCCTGCCGATGGTCATCGGGCTGGGCGAGGCGCTCGAGCAGGTGGCTGAGGGGCAGCCGGTCGCTCTGGATGGCGATGGCGGACGCCTGGACGCGCAGCCCCGCGCCGCGCCGTCGGGCCGATCGCGCCAGCCCCTGGCCAAGCCAGGGCGCGCCATCACCCGGGATGGGCGGGCGATCAGCCTGTGGGCCAATATCGCCTCGGCGGAAGGTGCGCGGCGGGCCGTGCGGGCGGGCGCTGAGGGCGTGGGGCTCTTGCGCACCGAGTTCCTGTACCTGGGGCAGGGGCGCCTGCCGGGCGAGCTGGAGCAGGCGGCAGCCTACGCCGAGATCGCCCAGGCGCTGGGCGGGCGACCGCTAGTGATCCGCACGCTGGACCAGAGCGCGGACAAGCGTGGCGGAGCTACCACTCGCCAGGAGGCGAACCCGGCGCTGGGGCTGCGCGGCATCCGCGCGAGCCTGGCGCAGCCCGAGGCGTTTCTCGCCCAACTGCGCGCCATCCTGAGGGCGGCGCGGCCCTCGGGCGGAGATATCCGCATCACCTTTCCCCTGGTGAGCACCATGGAGCAATGGCGCGCCGCGCGGGAGCTGGTGGATGTGGCGCGGGCCGGGCTGGCGGCGCAGGGCGTGGACGCGCCGCCGGTGGCGGTGGGGTGCATGGTCGAGGTCCCTGGCCTGGCACTGCTGGCGGACGCGTTGGCGGCGGAGGCCGAACTGCTCAGCCTGGGGACCAACGACCTGGCGCAGTACCTAATGGCCGCCGATCGGGACGATCCGATGGTGGCGGCGCTGGGGGCCGGGCCGCAGCCGGCGCTGCTGCGGCTGGTGGAACGCGTCGTCGCCGCTGCCCGGGCGGCGGGCAAGCCGCTCTCCATCTGCGGCGAGCTGGCCGCGGACCCGGCGCTGGCCAAGCTGTGGGTCGGGCTGGGGCTGGGCGTCCTCTCGATGGAGCCCGCGGCCATCCCTGCGGTGCGCGAGGCGATCGCGCTTCTGGACGCGCGCGAGGCCATCCGGGCAGCGGAGGAGTGTCTGCGCTGCGCCACGGTGGAGCAAGTGCGGACGGCGCTGCGCTGAGGTTCGGGCGTGTGGCCGGCGCCACAGCCGGTTTGACACCCGCCGCCAACCTGAGCATAATAGCCCCGCCTGACCGTGCCAACAACGAATCCGAGGCGCGCGGCGCGAGCCGCCAGCCCTCCGGGAACCAGAGGGGACGTATGCAAGAGACGAGCCTGAGATCGCGCCGAGAGCTGCGCTGGCAGGAGGCAAGCCAGTGACGGTTGTGCTCAATGCCTTCCTGTTAAGCTTGGTTGCCGGATTGGCCACGGGCCTCGGCGGCCTGCTGGTGCTGACTTTTCGACGTTTCGATATGCGGGTCTATGACTCGCTGCTCGGGTTTGCGGCCGGAGTGATGACGGCGGTGGCGACCATGGGCCTGATTCACGAGGCGCTGACCGAGGGGGGAACCCTGGTGGCGCTGGCGGGGGTAGCGATTGGCGCGGCGGCGATGTTCCTGCTGGACCGGCAGCTTCCCCACGAGCACGAGCATCTGCCCTTTGTGTGTACCAACCACGTGGAATACCGGCGCGGGCTGCTGCTGATGACGGCCATGGCGCTCCACAACATCCCGGAGGGCTTGGCCGTGGGAACCAGCTATGCCGCCCAGCCGCGGCTGGGGCTGTTGCTGGCCTTGGCGATCGCCCTGCACAATATCCCGGAGGGCATCGCGGTGGCGGGGCCATTTCGCGCCTGCGGCATGCCGGCGCGGCGCTATCTGGGCTGGACGCTGGCTTCGGGGATGTCGGAGCCGCTGGCGGCGCTGGTGGGCGCCGTCTTTGTCTCGCTCGTCGCGGAGCTCTTGCCGCTCAGCCTGGCCTTTGCCGGCGGGGCCATGCTCTATGTGGTCTCCGACGAGTTGATCCCGGAGAGCCATAGCCACGGCTATGAGCATCAGGCCACCTTTGGCTTCCTGGCGGGGTTTCTCGTGCTCGTGGCGTTGATGCGCGCGCTGTGATCCGGCCTAGAGCGTCTCGCCGCGCTGGTGGACGAACGCCTCGACCTCGGCCATGGTGGGCATGGCGCTGGAGCAGGCATGCCGCGTGACGACGATGGCGCCGCAGGCGTTGCCCAGCCGGGCAGCCTTGGGCCAGTCCCACCCCTGCGCAAAGCCGTAGAGCAATCCACCGGCAAAGGCATCGCCCGCGCCCAAAGTGTTGAGGATCTCCACCGGGAAGCCGGGGATCTCGACCGGCTCCCGTCCCGCCTCTACCAGGGCAGCGCCCCGCCGTCCCTGCTTGACCACCACCAGCCGCGGCCCGCCATCCAGCACGCGTTGGACGGCGGCGGCCAGGTCGCCGGTGACGTTGGCGGAGGAGACCTGCGAATCGCGCACCGAAAGCTGCGAGGGGTCGTGCAGGTTGCAGGCGCGAAGCTCGTCCTCGGTGCCGATCACCACATCGATGCTGCGCAGGGCGGCGCGCATGGTCACGCCGTACGCCCGAGGGTCGTGCCATTGGTCGGTGCGCAGGTCGAGGTCCAGGAAGGTGGTCGCGCCGGCGGCGCGCGCCTGCTCCGCCGCCAGGAGGGTGGCGCTGCGGCTGGGCTCCTTGCTCAAGCCGGTGCCCGAGATCAGCACGGCCCTGGCCTGGGCGAAGGGGGCGGCCAGCACGTCGTCGATGTCGAGCTGGATATCGGCGGCGTTCTCGCGGTAATAGATCAGCGGGAAGCGGTCGGGCGGCATGATGGACAGCGCCGCGGCGCCGGTGCGGTGCTGCGGCTTGCGACTGATGTATTTGGTCTCGATCCCCTCCGCGGCCAGGAAGCGCTGCACAAAGTCGCCCACCGGGTCGGCGCCCACGGCGGAGACCATCGCCACCTTGAGCCCGAGCCGCGCGGCGCCCACGGCGACGTTGGCCGGACAGCCTCCGACGTAGGCCGCAAAGCTCTTGACCTCCGGAAGCGCGACGCCGATCTCGTTGGCATAGAGGTCCAGGCAAGCGCGGCCTATCGAGATGAGGTCATAGGGGTTCATGGTTCTCCTCCGCCGGCGCGGGCTCGGCCTCCCCGGGCGCGACCGGGACGATGGTGATCTCGCCAAAGAGCCCATCCTGCTCCACCCGCACCCGCACCTGCTTGATCATCTCGAGCATGGCGAGAAAGCTCACCACGATCTCCAGCCGGGAGGCGCAGGCCCGCAAGAGGTCCCGAAAGACGATTCTGGAGCGCTCTGCCAAGAGGGCATCGATATGGGCGATCTTTTCCGAGATGGTGACACGCAGCGGAGGCATCACCCGGTCGACGACGGGCTTTTCCCGGCGCTCGCGCAGGATCTGGAGCATGGCTTCCATCAGCAGGGCCGCGTCGCCGCCGCCGGGGGGCAACGCCGCCTCCGGCCTCGCGGCGGGAACCAGCCGGGCGTAGGAGCGCAGGCCCTGCTCCTCGCGCTCGCGCAGCAGGCCAGCCACCTGCTTGAAGCGGCGGTACTCCTTGAGCCGCTCCACCAGGTCCTCGCCGACGTCCTCTTCCTGCTCGCCCAGCGCGTCGGGCCGGGGGAGCAGCACCCGTGACTTGATGAGGATCAGCTTGGCGGCGATCACCAGGAACTCGGCCAGGTCGTCCACGCGGGCCTGTTGCAGCGCCCCCAGGTAGGCCAGGTACTGGTCGGTGACGCGCGCCAGGGAGACCTGGGTGATGTCCATCTCGTCTCGCTCGATGAGGCGCAGCAGGAGGTCCAGGGGGCCTTCATAGATCTCCAACTGGACGCGATACCCGGCCTGATCGGGTGCTCCGTTATCTGGCATACTTGGCTATGGCCTCGACTCGTAGTAGAATAGGCGGGCCCGCGCAGATCTCGCGGGCCACCACCGCGAAGGACTGGATCATGACCGCCACGCCGCTGGTCCAACTGGAGCAGGTCAGCAAAGCCTATGACATGGGCGAGGCCCAGTTGGTGGCGCTTCACCCCACCTCGTTGCGGATCGATGCGGGCGAGTTCGTCGCCATCGTCGGCCCCTCCGGCAGCGGCAAGTCCACCTTGCTCAACCTCATCACTGGCATCGACAAGCCCAGCGAGGGGCGGGTGTTGGTGGGCGACGCCGTCATCAGCGCGCTGAACGAGGACGAGCTCGCGCGCTGGCGCGGTCGCAGCGTGGGCCTCGTCTTTCAGTTCTTTCAGCTCTTGCCGACCCTCACGGCCATCGAGAACGTGATGCTGCCGATGCATTTTCGCGGCACGTACAGCGGCGAGAGGCCGTCGCGCGCGAGGGCCCTGTTGGAGCAAGTGGGCATGGCGGCCCGGGCCAACCATCTGCCTTCTGAGCTCTCGGGCGGCGAGCAGCAGCGCGTGGCCATTGCGCGCGCGCTGGCCAACGATCCTCCGCTTTTGCTGGCCGACGAGCCCACCGGCAACCTCGACACCGCCACCAGCCAGCAGATCATCGCCCTGCTGGCGGCGCTGCACGGTGAGGGCAAGACGGTGGTGCTGGTGACCCACGAGCCGGAGCTGGCCGCCGTGGCCGGACGTGTCATCCACCTCCAGGACGGGCGCGTGGTGGAGGACCGCCGGACTTGCGCCTAAGGGCGATAGCGGTCTAGCAGCGCCAGCATCTCGGGATCGTAGGCGTAGGCATCGGTGAGCAGGACCGGCTTGCCGCCGAACGCGACCACCTGGCCTCGCGCGTCGAGCGCGAGCTCAAGCTGGCCGACGAGCTGTCCCTGCGTGCCTGCTTGCGCGATCACCGGCCCTGTGCTATCATACCGCGCGGGATTGAGCACCATGCCATCCCGGCCAGCGATGATGACGTCCAGCCCGGCGACCTGTTTGGCGAGCGCTTCATCCAGGGCCTGGCCCAGGTGCGAGAGGACGATGACGATATCGGCCTCTTGGAGCGCCGCCTGCAGATAGGGCAGCCCGAACTCGAGCGGCTCCTGGATGGTAAAGGACTCGGACTCGCCGGTCACGGCCGGGAGCTGGCCGACCGGCTCGGTGAAGCCGATGATGCCCAGCCGGTGGCCGGCGATCTCGACGATGGCATAGGGATCGGCGAAGAGCTTGCCGGTCTCGGCGATGGTGATGTTCGCCGAGACGATGGGAAACTCGGCCTGGGCCATCCGCTCGCGCAGGACCGTGGGGCCCAGGCGCAGGTCGTTCGCGCCCAGGGTGATGGCCGTATAGCCCATCAGGTTCAGCGCGTCGATGATCACCTCGCCCTGGGTCTGCTCGGACAGGCCATGGACGCCCACCAAGACGTTGCCGGAATCCAGCGCCAGGACGTTCTCCGCGCTGCCGCGGACTTGCTTGATGAAGGTGGCCCGCCGGGCCAACCCGCCCTTGGGGGGCTGTCAGCCGCAGGGATCGGTCTCGCCGAAGGTATCGTTGGTGTGAACGATCGTGAGCGTCAGCGCGCCTAGGGCCGGGTTGGGCGTCGATGTCGGCAGCGGCGTGGACGTGGGGGCCGTCGTGGCGGTCTTGGTCGGGGTCGCAGTTGCCGGTTCGGCCGGCGTGGCCGTGGATGTGGCTACCGGAGGAACCCGCGTGGCCGTTGGCGGAACCAACGTCGCCGTCGGCGGCTCGGGCGAAGGCGTAGGCGTGACGGACAGCTCTACCTCGACGCGGCAGGCCGTTAGCAGCAACAGCAACAGGACGATGGCGACGCGATATCTCAAGTTGGCACGCTCCTCATGGCCGGCAAGACCGGCCACCGCAGGAATGCCATCAAGTATAGCCGTTTGGACTAGCCTGTCAAAGAATCGGAGGATCCATGAACACATCTACTCCCGCCTCGGCCCGCCCCGTGCTGGCCATCACCATGGGCGATGCCGCGGGCGTCGGCCCGGAGATCATCGCGATGACCCTGGCCAAGCCGGCCATCAACGAGATGTGCCGTCCCCTGGTGGTGGGCGATGCCGGCGTGATGCAGCGGGCAGCAGAGATGCTCAAGCTGCCGCTCAAGGTGCGCCGTGTGACGCAGGCCAGCGAGGCTGCCTATGCGGTCGGCACCATGGACGTGTTGTCGCTGGACAACATCGACTGGGACGAGCTGGCCATCGGCAAGGTCAACGCCATGGCGGGCAAGGCCGCGGTCGAGTACGTGATCAAGGCCCTTGCGCTGGTCCAGTCGGGCCAGGCGAAGGGCATGGTCACCGCGCCGCTGAACAAGGAAGCGATGCACCTGGCGGGCTATAAGCAGTATATCGGGCACACCGAGATCCTGGCTGACCTAACCAAGAACACCGGCGAGACCACCATGCTGATGACCTCCGGGCCGGACGATGGGCGCGCCCATAACCTACTGGCCGTGGTGCACGTCACCCGGCATATCCCCTTCAAGGACATTGCGGCAAACATCACCGTTGGGAACGTATTGCGCACCATCGAGATCACCCATGAGGGGATGAAGGCGCTCAAGATCCCGCACCCGCGGCTGGCCGTGGCGGCGCTCAACCCGCACGGCGGCGAGGGCGGCATCCTGGGGCGCGAGGAGATCGACGCCATCGCGCCGGCGATTCACGCGGCGCAGGCCGAGGGGATCGACGCGCGCGGGCCCTACCCGGCGGACTCGATCTTTTTCCGGGCGATGAAGGGCGAGTTCGACGCCGTGGTGGCCATGTACCACGATCAGGGCCACATCGCCATCAAGGTCTACGGCTTTGACGCCAGCGTGACGGTCACCCTGGGCCTGCCGATCATCCGCACCTCGGTGGACCACGGCACGGCTTTTGATATCGCCTGGAAGGGGCTGGCGAACCCGCTGAGCATGTACGAGTCCATCAAGCTTGCGGCGACCATGGCATCCTGAGCGCAACGCGTCGGTGCCTGGCTCTGTAAGGTGGTAGGAATTCCGTCCTACACTTGACAGGATATCATACAAGTATATAATCCATCTTACCGAGTTCACGGAGGTCCGAGATGGAGAATATCGCTGCGCGTCTGAGCACCAAATACCAGGTGGTGATTCCCAAAGCGGTACGGGATGCGCTCAAGCTGGAGCCCGATTCCACGCTTCTGTTTCTCATCGAGGGAGACCAGGTGACCATCCGCCCACAGCCGCCCAGCTTTGCCGATGCCCTGCGCGGGCTGCACAAAGAGATGTGGGCCGAGCCGGAGACGTGGCTGGAGCAGGAGCGGGCCACATGGGCGTAGAGGAACTGAGCGCGGCGCTGCAGCCCTACCGGCTGCTGTTCCTGGACACGATGGTCCTTTCCTACCATCTGGGCGACCATCCTGTCTATGCGTCCCTGACGGCGCTGATCCTACGCCGGGTGGAGCAGAACGTCGTGTCTGCTCTGACCACCACCGTGACCCTGGCGGAAGTACTCACGCGGCCGGCCCAGGTGGGGAATCGCGACGCGGTGGCGGACTATCGGCTGTATCTTGCCAATTTCCCCAATCTGCGGATCGTTCCCCTGGACCTGGCCCTGGCGGAGAGGGTTGCATGGGTTCGGGCTGAGACGCGACTCAGGATGCCCGATGCGGTACAGATCGCGGCGGCGCAGTTGCATGGCGCGGATTGCATCATCACCAACGACCGTGCGTGGGCCGGCAGGTTCGCGGCGCCGGCGCTGCTGGTCCTAGATGACTATCGTTAGCACTGATCATGGGCGCGGCGGCGCGCCCAGAGACGAGGAGGAGTGGTGGCGACTGACAAACTGCGGGTGCTCGTCTTTGGCGCGCACCCCGACGATTGCGATTTCAAGGCGGCGGGAGTGGCCGCCCTCTATACCGGGCTGGGGCACAGCGTCAAGATGGTCTCGGTGACCAACGGCGACGCGGGGCACCAGACCATGGGCGGCGCGCCGCTGGCCTGGCGCCGGCGGATGGAGGCGCAGGCCGCCGGACAGTGCGTGGGCGCCGAGTACGTGGTGCTGGATAACCACGATGGCGAGCTCCTGCCCACGCTGGAGAACCGCCGCGCGGTGATCCGGCTGATCCGCAGCTACCGCCCGCACCTGATCTTGGCCCCGCGGCTTTGGGACTATCACCCCGATCACCGCGCCACGGCCCAACTGGTGCAGGATGCGGTCTATTTGCTCACCGTGCCCAACGCTGTCTCGGACGCCTATCACATGCGCCAGATGCCGGTGGTGGCGTACGTGGAGGACCACTTCCGGAAGCCGGTCCCCTTCGCGCCGGACGTGGTGGTCGCTATTGACGAGGTCGTGGAAAAGAAGGTGGTCGCGCTGGCCTGTCACGTTTCGCAGATGTACGAGTGGCTGCCCTATAACCGCGAGGAGGAGGACCAGGTGCCGGAGAGCCCCTCGGAGCGGCGGGCCTGGCTGCGCGCCTTCCTGGACCCGCGCTTCCGCGCATCCGCCGAGGCCTACCGCGCCAAGCTGGCCGAGCTGTACGGGGAGCAGCGGGCCAGCCAGGTCAAGTACGCGGAGGCTTTCGAGATCAGCGAGTACGGCGAGCAAGCCTCACCGGAGGACCTGCGCCGGTTGTTTCCCTTTTTCGAGTGATCTGGACGGACAGAGAGGGGGCAGCTAGGCTGTCCCCTCTCGCTTTTTCTGCGCGCGGAAATCTGGCGAGCTACAGACCCTCGGGCGCCTCCAGGTCGTCCAGCAGGCCCGCCTCCGCCGCGTCCGGCGCCTCCATGGCCTCGCTGGCGGGCGCGTCGGCATCCCCGAGCGGCAGCGGCTCCTGGAGCGACTCCTCCGCCAAGGCGGGCGCCTCGCATTCCAGCGATCGGTCGGTGCTGCGGGCAAAGATCAAAAAGCCCGTGTGCGCGATCATGCGATCGGTGGGGCGCAGGCGCTCCGGCACCGGCTTGTAGCCGCGGACCAGGATCTCTAGCACCTCGATGTCGCTGAAGCGGTGGTACTCCAGGTGTTGGAGAAGGTCCTGCACTTGGTTGGTGGTGGGGACCAGGCTGCCGAAAAAGCCGCCGGTCGCCAGCGCCTCCTTGGCCTGCGCCAGGTACATCCAGGGCTCGCGCACGTCGAGAAAGAGGGCGTCCACCTCGCGCTCGTCAAAGCCGAGGCCGATATCGCGGACCTTGAGCTCCACGTACTCGGCCAACCCGACCCGCTCCAGGTTGCGCGCCGCCGCCTTGGACATCTCGGGGCGCTCCTCGTAGGAATAGACTCGGCCCGCGGGGCGAACCATGTGGGCCAGCGCCAGGGTGAGGCCGCCGCTGCCGGTCCCGGCCTCGATGATGCGGCTCCCCGGCCCCACGCTCAGCTTGAGCAGGATATGGCCGATCTCTTTGGGGTAGATGATCTGCGTGATCCGCTTCACGTTCATGATCAGGTCGTGCAGGGAGGGGCGCAGGACCATGAAGGCCTGTCCGATGTGCGTCTGCACCTCGCGGCCATAGGGCTGGCCGATAAGGTCATCGTGCTTGATGACGCCCCGGTGGGTATGGCGCTCCTGTCCGGGCACCAGTCGGATGATGAAACGCCGCTTGTCCGGGCCGATGAGGAGGGCCAGGTCTCCTTCTTGCGCTACACTCATGCTTTGCCTCCAGGCAGATTGCGAATGCTCATTATACCCCGAAACCCGCCAGCGGCAACGCGCCGGGTTGCCAGGGCCAAGGGAACGTGTAGAATGGCCCCAGACCAGCAATCCACCAAGGAGGGCCCAGCGCATGAAGATACGCTACACCCTGGAGATGACCAGCCCGGACCAGTTCCGCCCCAAATCGTCGTCGGTGGGCGAGCTAGCCATCGTGCGGGCGGAGGTTCCACTGCCCGAGTTGAACCGCTGGCT
>JAAYEA010000049.1 GCA_012689325.1 Chloroflexota bacterium | reverse complement strand
GGTTCCCCATCATGGCCTTTGTCGCCATGGGCATGGAGCACAGCATCGCCAACATGTTCTTTATCCCGTTGGGCATGTTCCAGGGCGCCAACGTCACCATCGGGCAGTTCCTCTGGAACAACCTGGTCCCGGTGACGCTGGGCAACATCGTGGGCGGGTCGCTCCTGGTGGGCGGCATCTATTACTGGGTGTACGGCCGCGAGGAAAAGAAGGCCTAACACTCGCTACAAAAGCATGAAGAGGCGAGCACGCGCGTGCTCGCCTCTTTTTGTTGCGCGCGGGGCCTTGTCCATGGCGCGGCGCGCCGCGACCTGACAGGTTCCCGTCGAGCCTCGCTGGGGGCGTGGCCTTGCTGCCAACGTGAGGCCTGCTTGGAGCGATATCTCGCTAGAACCTGTCAGGTCACGCTGCCAGCGGCCAGCCGCCGTGTTCCTCGATGGCCTCGTCTATCTCGCCCATCAGGCGCATGGTCTCGCCCAGCGCGACGACGATCCGTTGATAGTGTTCCAGGTCGTCGTGTTCCAGCTTGCGCCCCTGGCGGTCCTTGAGCCACTTGTCCAGCACCTGGTAGCCGCCCACCTGAAAGGCCCAGACCTCCGGCTCCACCCCCTCGAAATACTGCGCCGCGTTGATATGGACGCGCCGGTGGTTGTCGTCGTAGCGCACCTTGCCCACCACGTTATCGCCGGGGACCGGAAAGCGCGTGACCAGCCGGTTTAGCGCGGGCGACTCCATCAGGTGCAGCGCCACGAGCTCCCCGCCCTTGGCGCAGAGCGCGCGAAAGAGCGCCGCGTCCGCGGTCAGCGGCAGGCGCGGAAAGTCGATCTTTAAGAACTCGGCATAGCGCGCGCGGTAGGCGGGGGAATGAAAGACGGCATAGGCGTAATGCAGCACGTCCTCCGGGCCGAACTCGCCCGCTTCCGTCGCCCCGGCCGGCGCGAAGCGTAGCCCCAGCCGCGTCTCCAGCTCGGCCACAAAGGCGGGGCTCAGGTTGGGGACGCGCCCGCCCTCGCCGGCGGGCCAGGGGCTGGCGTCCAGAAGCTGCTTCTGTTGGTCGGCGGTGGCGAAATGATACACATAGAGAGGCAACGTGTATCCTCTTTCTCGCGTCTTGTTTGAGACATAACAGTCGTCAGTCACCGCATCGGTGGCGAGGACATGCCGCCATTCCTCACTGACAATCTGGCGGCATAGGTGAAGACCCCTGTTTTGGCCCGACGCCATGTGTCGCATGATCTCAAGGCGGCTGCGCTCCAACACCGAGGGATGGTAAAAGAGCGATCTCCTGTCAAACGGTCGGTACGCGCTTCTCACAAAAGCCCTATCGAGTTGCGAATCCTTGCAGAGCAAGCGGCGCACTTCCGAGACTGGCAATCCATCCCTCGTTGAGAGGTATTTCTGGCGAACAAATTCGTCAGTATTGGCCGGATCAGTGAAGTCGGCTATGCGAGACCTGAGCGCAGTCTCATCGAAGTCTAAAACGAACTTGTCTCGCGCGGTCACCACCCCCACGGAGTTCACCGGAAACACATCTGTGATCTTCCAGCCCCTATCGTACTCGGCCAGCAGGTCGGTATCGCGGGGGGTAAAGAGGTAAAAGGGCGCGCGGGGC
This sequence comes from Chloroflexota bacterium, assembly GCA_012689325.1. Classification (GTDB taxonomy): domain Bacteria; phylum Chloroflexota; class Anaerolineae; order JAAYEA01; family JAAYEA01; genus JAAYEA01. The sequence continues at coordinate 2,698 of JAAYEA010000049.1, read as the reverse complement.
TGGACGAGCTGCCAGGGCGTGGTCTCCACGTCCATCTCGGCCAGGCGCCGGTATTTCTCCTCGCGCGGCCCCCATAGCTCGGCGTGGTGGACCTGGGCCAGCTTGCTCTGGCGCGGTGGATGCTTGATCGCCAGCAAGATGGCCGTGCCCTGCTGGATGTCAAAGACGTTCTCGTCCTTGCCGCCGTCCGGCGCGACCTCTTTCTTTTTCACGTTGCCGTGCAGGTCCAGCACGCGAATCTCGTCAAAGGCGTCCATCAGGGCGCGCCTCATGCCGCGAAAGGTGGGGTTATCCAGGTAGCCGTGGTTGGTGATCATGGCGAGGATGCCGCCGCCGCTCCGCTCGATGCGCCACTGGCTCCAGCGGATAAACTTGACGTAATCATCTTGCAGCCATTTGGGGTTGCGCTCCCCCAGGGGCTTGCCGTCGATGTGGTAATAGCTGGGGGCCTTGGAGCCGTCGGGGAGCTTGCCCTTGAGCAGGCCGTTGATCCAGTCGCCCTTGTTGGCCGAATGTCCCGAATAGGGCGGGTTGCCCAGCACCACCATGATCGGCAGCAGGCTCTTGATCTCGTTGGCTTTGTGCGTCTCGGCGGCCAGGGTATCGTTAAAGAGCGGGTGGTCGGGCTCCTTGCCAGGCTCTTCCAGAGTGTTGCAGAGATAGACGCCGATGCGGTCGGGGTCGGCGAAGGAGTAGGCCCAGGTCTGGCGCAACCCCTCGTCCAGGTCCTGGCCCATCAATTGCAGGGCCAGCTTCAGGTGGGCGACGGCGTAGGGGGCCATCAGCAGCTCAAAGCCGAAAAGCCGCGGCAAGAGGCGCTGGCGCACATAGCTGGGCCACATGCCGGCGTTGCCGCTGTCCATGTAGCGCTGGCGGATGTGGTCCACCACCGCATAGAGAAAAGTCCCCGTGCCGCAAGCGGGATCCAGCACCGTGACCTTGGGCTCGTCGCGGGTCTTGCGCATCTGCCGGCCGTCGCGGGTGGTCTTGCCAGAGTCCCAGTTGGGGATCGAGATCGTGCTGCCGTCGGCCAGCCCCTCGGGGCAGCCGAAGCGCTCCTTCAGCAGGTGGTCCACCGCGCGCACGATATAGTCCACCACGGGATAGGGGGTGTAGTAGACGCCCCGCGTCTCGCGCAAGCGGGGGTCATAGGCGGCCAGGAAGGTCTCGTAAAAGTGGACGGTGGGGTCCTGCTGGCGGGTGCGCTTGCCGAAATCGGCCAGCACCGCGCCCATGTCCGTGTGCCGGAGCAAGGTCACCAGATCGTCCACGAACGGGGCGAAGGGCTCCTTCTTGAGCTGCGGCGCGGTGATCTGGTAGAAAAAGTCGCGCAAGAGCGGCGTGGTCTCCGAGATGAGGTCGGCGGCCTCGCGGACTTCAAAGCCGGGCGTGGTGTCCATGAGCCGAGCGGAAAAGAGGCCGTAAGCCAGGGTCTGCGCGATCATGTCGGCGAATTCGGGCGTCCGCTCGGGGTCGTCCAGGCCAGCGATGAGCCGCCCGGCCAGGTCCAGCCGCCAGTGTTTGAGGAAAGATGATTCGTGCCCCTGCCGGAAGGTCTCCACGATGATCTCGCGGATGAGGTGGGCCAGGCGGGCCATGCGCTCGGCCAGGTCTTGGGGCGTGTTGATCTCGGCGGGGGCCTGGGCCAGGAAGTCGGCCAGCAGGCTGGCGACCTTTTCCGCGCCGTCCGCGTCGCGGCTCAGCTTGCGGCCGTCCCAGCGGGCCAGCCGCGCCGTGGCGCGCGGTTCGCCATCCACAAAGTGGCGGAACTCCAAATAGTCGGTGAGGATCAGGTTATGGAGCCCCTCGCGATAGCGCTTCAACTGGTCGGAGCGCTCGGCGGCGTCCAGCGAGAGGCCGACGTCCTTGGTCTCCACATAGCCGACAGTGGCGCCCTGGTGGGTGACAACGAAATCGGGCGCGCCGCAGGCCACGTGGCTCGGCTCGTTGATGGCGCGGAGGCCGGGGGCCAGCCCTTGCAGCAGCGCCTCCAAGGCGGCCCGGTGGGTGTGCTCGGTGGCGGCTCCGGTGTTCAGTTTGTCGCGCAGCGCCGAAAGGTAGGTGCGGATCGAATCTGCGTGGTCCATGGGCGCTCCTATGGGTTTCAGGACCTGCCCGCTCTCTGGCCTGACATTGTAGCCGCCCCGCGCGGGGGCGCAAATGAGCAGGTCTAGCTGCTAATCCTCCACCCGTGGGTGTACACGCTGAAGCGATTCCCGCGCATATAGCCGATCAGCGTGCAGCGCTGCGCCTCGGCGACCTGCGCCGCCAGCGAGGTGGGGCTGGAGACGGAGGCGACGATGGGCAGCCCCACCCGCGCCGCCTTGCTCACCATCTCGTAGCTGGCGCGGCCGGTAGTGGCGATGATCTTGTCCTGCAGGGGGATGCCGCGCAGCAGGCAATGGCCAAAGGCCTTGTCCATGGCGTTGTGCCGCCCGATGTCCTCGTACAGCGCGACCAGGTTGCCCTGCAAGTCGAACAGGGCGGCGGCATGCACCGCGCCCACGTCGCGAAAGAGGTCTTGTCCCCCGCGCATCGCCGCGTTCAGGGTCAAGATCACCGCCGCGCTGGCCCGGGCCTCGCTGGCGATCACGGGCAGGTCCAGATCGCCCAACTCGACGCCCACCGCCCCGCAGCCGGAGCGGATCAGCCGCGTCACCTCGGAGGCGCCGCGGCGCTGCACCGCCTCGGGCCGGGC
>JAAYEA010000387.1 GCA_012689325.1 Chloroflexota bacterium | reverse complement strand
TGGTCTACCCCTACCGCTTCTGGGCCTACCTCAACAACATCTCGGCGGAGATGCGCAAGCACGAGGAGTACGCCGTCGCCCCCTGCGTGATCACCCTGATGCGGGCTTGGGGCGTCGGGGCCATCGGCTACTTCGACAAGGCCCGCGCCGCCACCTTCTGGATCACCACGGAGCGGCTGACCGTCCTGGGGCGGCTGGTGGGCTACAGCTACCGCCCCGTCTACTGGCACTGCCCCGTCGCCTACTGGCAACGGGCCGCGGGCTCCGTCCGCTCCAAGTTCACCGAGGAGTTCCTGCAGCTGGAATGGGAGACGCCAGCGTTGAGCCCGGAGCCCCGGGCCCAGCAGCTGGCCTTGTCGTTTTAGGGAAAGGAGGAATAGGGGCATGAGCTGATGATCGCGCAAGTTGGTTTTGGGAAAAAGGACAGGCGGCTGGCGCTCGGAACGCCAACCGCCGCGGAAAGGAGGACCGTATGGATCCCACCGACACCTATTATACCATGGCCGGGCCGACGCGTCAAGGGTTTCGCGAACTTTTCGGGCTGTTCCGCCGCCAGGGCTACGACGAGGAGGAGGCCTCGCTGCAAGCGGACCTCCGGATGATGGAAACGCCCTTCTGCGACGAGTGCGGCGCGGAGATGGCCTTCAACGGGCTGGCCGTGGCCTGGGACTGTCCCCAGTGCGGTTGGAGGAGGCGGCTATGAGCGCGGAGACCAAGGTCTATCAGGTGACCTACCTGCGGGACGGGCGCGACGTCCTGATCGGCGACGAGATCATGTCCCTCGACACCGCCGCCCGGATGCGCTGCCCCCAAGGCCATCCCCTGCGGGTGATCTACCGCAAGGACGAAGGCGCCGCCGCCCAGGGCGCCGCCAACGTCTGGTGGCTGGCCTGCACCCCCTGCGGGCCGCAGTCGTTCGTCCGCCGCTACGAAGTGATCGCCGACCCCCGCAACGCGGGGACCCGCTACGCCCGGCTCGCCAAGGCCAACGCCAAGGCGCCCGCCGAGCTGATTCAAGGGACCCACCACCACGTCCGGCCCTTCCTTTCCGTGGAGGAGGCCCTGGCGGCCTTCGCCAAGGAACGGGACGCCCTGGACGGGATAGAGGCGGCCCTGGTTGCCCTGGCCGCTTTGCAGCCACAGGAGGCTTGAGATGCCCATTAAGAACTTGACCACCAACGTGCGGCCGCAGTTCCCCAGCCTGGGGACGCTGCGCAAGGGAGAAGCCCGGACGGAGGAGGACATCAAACGCAACCGCCCCGGCGCGGACCTCCCCGGCACGTTCCGTTTCACCTCGGACGACCCCAAGATCGCCGAGGCCTTCGCCGCCGCCTATGGGACGCGCCCCGCTTCCTTGGCGGTCTTCTTGCCCAACAAGCGGGTGGCCGACAATTGGGAGGCCTGGCAGGAGGAATGGGTCGCCGGATCCCTGAAGCACCGCTGCGACGGCGAGACCTGCGTCCTCTGGCAGAAGCCAGATGGCGGCTACAGCACCGACCCCGCGCCGTGCCCGGGCAAGTGCAAGCCCGTCGGCCGCTTGCAGGCGCTGATCCCCGAGCTGCTGCAAGCCGGCTACGTGGGGTACGTCACCTTCGTGACCACCAGCAAGCACGACATCCGCGCCTTGCAGGCCTGCCTGGAGGACGCCGAGGCCAAGGGGAACGGCCACGGCCTGCAGGGGATCGAGTTCCGGCTCTACCGCGTCCAGCAGGCCATCAGCATGTGGGACGACAACCTGAAGAAGCGGGTCCGCCGGAAGAAGTGGCTGGTGAAGCTGACCCCCTCGGTGCGCTGGGTGCAGGCGCAGATCGCCAGCGCCGAGCGGCAGGCCCTGGGCGAACCGGAGCCGCTGAAAGCGCTCCCCGAGCCCGACGCGGAGGAGGGGATCATCCTGGACGACGAGCCCGACGCGGAGGACTGGGACGAGGAGGAGGCCAACGCCGAGGAGACGGCGGAGGAGACGACCGAGGCCGAGGCGGAAGTCGCCGCTGCGGCAGCGGAGACCCCCGCCGATCCCGCGCCGAGCCGGGCGGACCCTTACGCCCATCGGGAGCTGTTGCGGGAGGCCGCGAAGGACCTCGCCCGTCGCTACCCCACCTACAAGCCCAGCAAGCCCCAACAGAGCTTGGTGCGCCTGCTGATCGCCAAGGCCGCGGGGACCGAGGGCAAGGAGGCCGACGACGACCGCCACGCCTTCCTGCGGTTCGTGTGGGGCAAGGAGTCCAGCGCCGAGCTGGACTACGGCGAGACCAAGGCCACCATCAACGCCCTGATCGATCGGGAGCGGAGCGACAGCGAAGCCAAGGTCTACGAGGTCAACGCTGACGCCCCCGACCTGGTGATCGCCGTCCTGAACGAATGCGCCCGTCTCGCGGCGCGAGGGGAGGCGGCGAGATGAGCGCATTCGAGACGATGGAGCAGCTGAGGATGGAGGCGCTGCGCCTGCTGGTGGAGGACCCCGACCTAGGGGTCCCCATGGCGGACCGCGAGGACCAGCTGATGGCCCTGTCCGCCAGCATCATGGTCAGCGCCGAGGAATACCTGCGTTGCCCGGCGATCATGGTCCCCTGCCTGAGGATGGTGGTGGAGCGGGTCTATCGCCTGGGCTACCGCGACGGGGAGGCCAGCGAACGGGCCAAGGAGATGTGTTCATGAACGGCATCGACCCCGAGTTGCACCACGCCGTCCGAGCCCTGGCCGCGGCGAGACGAGCGGTCAACGAGGCGGCCAGCGCCCGCGAGGCGCTCCGGCGAGAGATCGCCGCGAGCGCCCTGGGCCAGCAATTGACCGAGGCCGAAGCGCGGGTGCTTTTGGCCCGCGACGCCGAGGCCGACGCCCGCGCCCTGCTGGACGAGCTGGCCCAGATGGCCTACGCCGCTCATGGGGACAAGCACCCCCATCCGGCCATCGCCATCCGGGAGCTGACCGTGCTGGACTACGACCAGAAACTGGCGCGTCAGTGGGCCGAGACGAACCTGCGGGCCGCGCTGGTGCTGGACTACAAAAAGTTCGAGAAGGCGGTCAAGGACCTGGGCGCGCCCGACTTCGTGCGGATCCACACCACGCCTCAGGTCACCGTCGCCGCCGACCTGGAGCCTTACACCCTATGACCGACGCCCCTGGCTCTGGCCCGCACAACCGCATAGGAAGCGCTGGGACGGTGACAGGAGATCGAACGGGCCGGAGCCAGGGCGCCTTTGGAAAGGACAGAGAGGGATCCGATGAGACGAAAAGTGTGGAGCACCGAGGAATTGGCCTTGGAGTTCGACGCCATCGAGCAGGCGACGCAAGACGCCTTGCAGCACAGCCCCATCGAGGATCGCGTCTCGGAGGCCTACCAGGCCGGCTACGCCAACGCGCTGAACCATGCCCGGCGGGCGTTCGGCTTGGCGACGATCCTGCGGCCTTCGCGAAGGGGCGACCCCGCCGTACGGCGGGGCGACAGGTGATCACCCCGCGATACCGCGGGGTCACCCCGCCCGCTGCCCCGCGCGCGACGAACGGCTTGGGGAGCGACCTCGCTCCCCGGCTAGACGCCGGGGCGGTGGGCGGAGTGAACGCCCCGCGATACCGCGGGGACGCCTCGCGATACCGCGGGGACGCGCCGGTGCTGGTGCATGAGGGTGCAGCCCCCTGGGGCAGCCAGCACCGGCGTCCATCCCGCCGCATGGCGGGGTGAGGGAGGAACGAATGAGCGAGAGCGGATATATATACCTGATCTATCGTCCGGGCAGGTACAGCAAAATCGGACGAACCGCGAACCTGACGCGAAGGCTGCACTGGTGGCGATCTGCTTTTCACGAACAGCGACGACATTACATCCCGCTGCTGGCGGTGAAAGTCCCCGATCAGATCAAGGCGGAATCCACCTTTCACGCCGCCTTTGCCAGCAAGCGAGCCACGACTTGGGACGAATGGCCGGTGACCCCTGACGGCGAGTGGTTCAAGCTCACCCCGAAAGACGTCGATACGTTCCGAGGGATCGCTCAAGACCTTGGGGAGATGATCTTCGAGCTGAACAACCGCTGGGAGCTGCCAGAGGAACCGTCCTGGCAGTCACAAGCGACGAATGGGAGGGACGGATGAAGTACTGGATCAAGCTTTATCACGAGATCCTCGACGATCCCAAGATGGGCCGTCTCTCCGATCGGTTATTCCGTCGTTGCATCGAGATGTTTCTGCTGGCTGGCAAGCATGATGAGGATGGCTCGCTCCCCAAACTTGACGAGATGGCTTGGATGCTGCGGCTTGGGGTAGAGGAGTTGCGCGCAGATGTGGATGCGTTGGCAGAGCAAGGGATCATCACCAAGGACGAGGACGGATACTTCGTCACACACTTTGCGGAGCGACAAGCGGCCGCGACGGGCAGCGAGCGCATACGCCGTTACAGGGAGCGACTACACCGTGGGCAGTACACCAGTAACGTTACTGTAACGAGTGATGTAACGAAAAGTGTAACGAATCGTTGTGTAGAACCAGAGTTAGAAGAGAAAAGAAAAGAAGTAGATGTAGATGCAGCGCCGGAAAAAATCGGCGACGGCGACGACGACCCCCCGGAACCAGAACCGGAAGCGCAGGAAAAACCCCCGCCGGAGCTCGACCCGGACGCCATCCGCAAGAACCTGAGCGCGGTGTACAAGGCCTGGGAGGCGGCGCGGGGCGGCTTGATCAATCCCCTGGACGTGGAGCAATTGGCCGACCTCGCCCAGGAGTTCAGCGAGGATTGGTGCATCTCCGCCATCCACGAGGCCAACGCCGGCCGCAACGGCAAGCTGATCTCGCTCAATTTCGTGCGCGCCATCCTGGAACGGTGGGGCAAGGAGGGTTATAAAGCTCCCCGGGATGCGCCTTCGCCCGATAGCAAGGCGGCGAAGGCGACGCGCAAGCGGGACACGGCGGAGTGGGTGCGCAAGCAGTTGCGCGCCGAGGGGATCCCAGCGGAGAAGATCGAGGCGGCGATCCGCCAAGAGATCGGGGAGGGGTACTGATGCCTTGGGACGATCGGCGAACGGTGATCTACAGCTACGACGAATGGGCCGATTGGGCCGCCTCTTACGCCCGCACGGAGGAGGACCACCAACATCTGCAAAACCACGAGGCCGCGCCGCAGCATGAGCCCCGGCGGGGGCCAGGGGACTGCCCCGTCTGCGGCTGGCCCGCCGGCCGCAAGGGCTTCCTCCGCGCCAGGGCCCTGCCCTGGGAGTGGGCCTACGGCAAGCTCTTCGCCTGCCCCCGCTGCTGGCCCCCGCCGTTGGGACGCAATCCCCAGGCGCGGATGATCAGCGTGGGGGAGGAGGATCAGGCCGAGGCGGCGCGGGCCCGCCTGCTGGTCAAGGGGCTGGGGCAAGTGCGGCGGGAGCCGGAGCGAGCTTTTGGAAGGAGCTGGTGATGACGGTGTATCTGCTGCATTTCGAGCGGCCCATCGGCAATCCGAACAACCCTCGCGGGATGGCGCGCCACTACCTGGGCAGCGCCAAAAGCGTCAAGCGCCGATTGGCCGAGCATCGCGACGGCAACGGGGCGCGGATCATGCAGGTGTTGGCCGAGCAGGGCGTGAACTGGGAACTGGCCCGGACATGGCCCGGAGGCCGCGCCGAGGAAAGGCGGCTGAAAGCGAGGCACAATGCTCCGCGGCTATGCCCGATCTGTCGAGAGCGACAGGCGACGCGAACGAGGCGGTGATCATGGGACGGGCGAGGCGGACGGATGCCAAGCAACGGGTCATCGTGCGGGGGCTGCGCCGCGCCGGGGTGTGGGTCTGGATCACCTCCGGCGTCGGCGACGGGGCCCCCGACCTGACGACCTGCCATCGCGGCATCTTCCGCCTCGTCGAGATCAAGCGGCCCGGCGGGACCTACACCGACGCGCAGATCCGTTTCCGGGAGCGCTGCCCCGGCGCGATCTGGCGGGTGGAGACGTTGGAGGAGGCCCTGCGGGCTCATGGGATCGCACAGGAGGGAAAGGTGGAAGGACCGCAAGCGGAGAGACAACCGGCGCCGGAGACGTTGCCTGAGTACCCGGCGCGGACGGGGGCGCAGGCGCTGATCCCGGCGGGCGAACACGAGCGACTGTTGGAACTGGAGCGCGTGGCTCGTTTCGAGGAGGGGTTGGGCCGGATCGAGGAGCTGATCGCGACCACCCTGCGGGCCGTGCGCATGGCGCATCAGTTCAGCGCGGAACGGCGCGGCGGGGTCCTCGCCCTGTTGCGCGAGGAGATCGCGCTGGTGGAGGAGGCCGATGGTGACGTCCACCGCGACAGCGAAACAGAGTAACCCTTTGATCAAGCCCTTGATCTGGCTGCTGGCGATCGTGTTCGCGCTCAACGTCCCCCCGATCGTGCTGGGGGAGGCGGGGTTGGCCCACGCGCTGCTGGGCCACGGCACCGAGGCGCTGAACGCGTTGTGGCAAGCTGAGAGCGGCGGCTGCGTCCGCACCTATCGTTGCATCGAGCGCAATCGGGTGTTGCACGTCGTCGGGAACGGCGCCTTTCGTTACGGCATCTGGACCACCTTGGGGGGCGCGTTCCTGACCGCCTATCACGCCCCGGCCCTGTACTGGGAGCTGCGGGCGGCGGGGTACGAGTTGATGCGGATCGTGGGGGAGTGTCGGTGAAGAAGCGCTATCACGCAACGGTTTTGGCGGTCCCGGCGCGGGAGACGGAGACGCGACAGGCGGCGCCGCGGGAAGGCGATCTCGCGCGCATGTTTCTGAGCGCGGTGAGCATCGGCCTGGGCGGCGGGATCCTGGTCGGCTGGACCCGCGCCGGGTTCGACCGTTGGCGCGGCGGGATGGCCGCTGCGGCCCTGTTCGTGCTGATGGTGCTGCTCTGGAACGTCGCCTGGCTGCGCACGGCGCAGACCCAGGAGATCCAGCGGGAGTATCCTCCCCGGCCAGCGCCCGCCCCCGAGTTGGCTGGGTTGGGGCCCTGGCGCCCCGGCCCGCCGGACGGGCGCAAGTTCGCTCGCGACGCCCTGGTGCAGCTGAACGGGGAGTGGAGCGACCTGGGCGGGGGGACTTGGCGGGCGATGCGGCGGATGGGCTGGACGCAGGAGCGCTGGACCGCCACCCGCGACTGGCTGATCGGCAACGGCTTCCTGCGCTGGCGCAACGAGAGGATCCCGCAGTTGGGGACGACCTGGGAGCTGGCGCGGGTGAAGGAGTGGCTGAAGCATGGCAAGTGAAAAGCGGACGAGCGAAGCCTGTATTTCGTGTACGGGGGAGGCTGTAGCTGTACGGACGCCCGGCGCGGGACAAGGGGGGAGCGACGGGGGGGAGCAGGGGGAGCCGAGGGCCCTGTTCGGCCTGCCCGCGCCCAAGCCCGTCTATCCCCCTCGGCTCAAGGCCATGTGGGCCCTGCACGGCCGGCTCGAAGGATGCCGTTGCGCGACCTGCGCCCACCTGTTCCGGCTGCAGTACAGCCGCGCCTACTACAAGTGCAGCAAGAGCGCGATGACCCACGGCGCCGCCACCAATTGCGCGTGGGCTGGCCCGCCTGCGGCGCCTGGAAGCCCAAGGCGGGAATAGCGAGAGAGGAGGCATGACGTGACCATCAAACTGTACCTGGGCGAGGGGCGGCCGGCTGGCAAAGCGGTTTCCGTTGCCAACCTGGGCTGCAAGGCGGCGATGAACTGGGACTGGATGCGGCTGCTCTCCGGCGCGCCGGAGGCCGGGGTGGACGTCTGGCCGTTGGTGCATCTGACGGGGGGTTCGGTGGACCGGCTGACCGATTGGGCGCGGGCGCAGCCCATCAGCCACATCATGATCGAGAACGAGCCGTTCACCCAAAAGAACCTGACGCCCCAGGCGGCGGCGCGGCGGCTGACCGAGGAGGTCTTGCCCTACGCGGCGCAGTTCTGCCCGAAGGCGCAGCGGGTGATGGGCGGGTTCCTGATCGAATACCCGATGCTTTATCCGGCGATCCGCAGCCAGGTCGCGGAGCTGATGAAGGCGATCGGCCGCGACGACGACGTGGTGGCCTTCCACCTGTACCTGCCCGAGGCGCCACAGATGAGCGAGGTGACGGCCGCGGCGGAGTGGTTCCGCCAGCAGGTCGTCGGGATCGAGCAGGACTGGCCGCTCTTCGCCGTCACCGAGTTCGGCGTGGGGCGGGCCAGCTACAGCGGCCGCGACGTGGCGGCGCTGGGCGAGTACATGCGGCGGACCTGGGATGCGCTGCTGGCCCGCGATTGCTACGCGGCGGGGTGGTTCCTGTGCGCGCCCAACTCCGAGCATTCCGCCTACTCCGACATGGTGCTCTGCTGGGAGAACGGCGCGCCCAAGCCGTTGGGCCTGACCTATCGCGAGCTGCCCCCCGCCCTCCCGGTGATCGAGCCGGAGCCGCCGGAGCCGTCCGCGGAGTGGCTCGTCCACCTGGACGAGACGGTGATCTCCGGCGGGCGGGCCTGGAACGTGCTGCTGCGCAGCAAGGAGGCCTGACGTGGGGATCCTGTGGGAGATGGGCACCGACGACGCGGGCTATCATTGGCTGGCCTGCTACGGCGACGGGGCCGCCATGCCGAGCATCTATTGGCGGGACGGCGATCCGCCGGAGCGGTTCCGTTATCTCGCCGAGCAAGCCGCGGACATGGCGAAACAGGAGGCCGAGCAGATCAGGCGATGGACGATGCAGGAGCGGTCGCATCGGCTGCAGGCCGAGGCCTATCAAGCCATCGCCGAGGCGTTGGCGACGGGCCAGCCGTTCGAGGTGATCATCAAGGGGCTGGAGGACGACCCCGCTATGCAGCGGGGCGACCCCGCTATGCAGCGGGGCAACTCCGCTAGGCTGCCCTCTACTAAGGGCCGCGAGGAGGGGGCCGAACCCCCCAAGGGCTGACGCTACTAGGGCAGCCCAGGGGAGCGACGTCCTCCCTGAAAAACGACAAGGAGGGGCGATGACGCGCATCGAAGTGATGCTCAAGGACGGGAAATGCAGCAGTTTTTGCGTGGATTCAGGGCCAACGGACACCATCAGAAAGACGTTGGCGCAACTGGCGAGCAAGGGGCAGCCTTTCATCACCTGGGACACCACCTTGGGGACCACCTTCATGGTGGCCAAGGATCAGGTGGCGGTGATGGTCCTCAACGCCCCGCCTCGCGGCGCGGAGTGACGGGCCATGGACGCTAGGTTGAGCCCAACGGAGCTGGCGCGGGAGCGGGCGGTCTGCGCCGACTACCTGGCCGGGCGGTCGCTCGACGAACTGGCGCGGCGGCACAACGTCGGCCGCACGAAGGCGCGGGAGATCCTGATCCGGCGCGGGGCCTGGCGCTTTCAAGTGGGCTCGCGGGTGGAGTACCCCACCAACCCGCCCGCCTACTTGGCCGAGGCGGTGATCGCGCGGGCGTTGGGCCTCTGGCACAGGGTCAACGTCACGCCGGAACGCGCCCGCAGCCTGCAAGCCGCCAAGGACCATCACTACCTGCTGCGGTTCTTCGCCTCCGAGCTCTTCCAGTTCTGGTGCGATCTGGCCGACCTGGATTCCGACGCGGTGATCGAGCGCAACGACATCCCCCTGGGGCCGCGGATGGAGACGCGGGAACAACGCAGGGCCTTGGAGAATTCGCCGCAGAGGGTGTATCATGGAATCAGCGAAGGATCACGCTGAGGCCGAGGTGATCCTGCCCGGGTGGACGATCCGCCTTGGCCGGAGGGTCGCCTGCTTGCCCAACGGGCGATACAACCTCCTGCTGACCGTGGACGGGCAGCGGGCCGACTGGACCATCGTCTACCTGGGCAAGGTGGAGGCCACCGTTCGCGAACAAAGCGCGGCAGTCACCGCGCTACAAACCGAGACACAGCCCGGCCCACCATAACCGGGGACAGCACCAGGACCGAAGCCTCGCCGAGCGGCGGGGCGGGAAACACGGCGCTAGGGAACGGCAGATCATGCCCGATCCCTCGCGCCGTTTTTTATTGGACGCAGCAGGAGGGGCCATGCCCGAGGAGAGTTTCGCCGTGGAGCTCGCGCCACTTGAGGCGCTGAAGCCGCACCCGCGCAACTATCGCGGCCATCCCGACGACCAGATCGCCCACATCATGGCGAGCATCCAGGCCCACGGGGTCTATCGCAACGTGGTGATCGCCCAAGAGGGGACGATCCTGGCGGGGCACGGCGTGGTGGAGGCCTGCCGCCGCCTGGGGCTGAACCAGGTCCCCGTCCACCGCTTGCCCCTGGCCCCGGACGACCCGCGGGCGCTCAAGGTGCTGGCCGGCGACAACGAGATCGAGCACCTGGCCGAGCAGGACGATCGGCTGCTCACCGAGCTTTTGCGGGAGATCAAGGACCAGGACGCCGCCGGGCTGTTGGGCACCGGCTACGACGAGATGATGCTGGCGAACCTGGTTTTCGTCACCCGCCCGGAGAGCGAGATCAGGGACCACGGCGAGGCCGCCCAGTGGGTGGGGATGCCCGAATGGGCCACGGAGCCCGACCCGCTCAAGGTGACGGTCAACTTCGCCAACGCGGAGGATCGCGCCGACTTCTTTCAACGGCTGGGGGCCCGCTACACCGACCAGACCGATTCGATTTGGTGGCCGCTGCGGGAGATCGAGGACAAGAGCTCCTTGCGGTTCGAGGAGGGCGGCGATGCCTGAGCGGATGCTGCCGCGTTACCCGGTCTACGTCCCCTCGAAGGGGCGCTACGACACCTGCTACACCGCGCGCTTTCTGATCAAGGATGGGGTGCCCTTCCGCCTGGTGGTGGAGCCGCAGGAGCAGGATCACTACGCCGCGGCCTTCGGGCGGGAGCGCCTGTTGGTGCTGCCGTGGTCGGGGGACGACGCGACGCGGCAAGCCTTTTGCGCGGAGCGTGGGATCGAGAACGGCGGGCTGATCGCCGTCCGCAACTGGATCAAAGAGCACTCCATCGCCGCGGGCTGGGAGCGGCACTGGCAGTTGGACGACAACATCCGGCGCATCCGGCGGGTGTACCAGGGCAAACGGATCCCCTGCGCGGCCGGGATCGCCCTGCGCCTGACCGAGGATTTCGTGGACCGCTACGAGAACGTCGCCCTGGCCGGGCTGAACTACGAGTTCTTCGCCATCGGGGAGGAATTGCCCCCCTTCTACCTGAACGGCCGGGTCTATTCCTGCACCCTGGTCCTCAACCGCATCCCGCACCGTTGGCGCATCCGCTACAACGACGACACGGACATCTGCTTGCAGGTGTTGGCCGACGGCTGGTGTACGGTCCTGATGAACGCCTTCGTCACGCAGAAATGCCGCACGATGACGGTCAAGGGCGGCAACACGGCGGACCTGTACCAGGGCGACGGGCGGCTCAAAATGGCCCGCTCCCTGGAACGGCTCTGGCCGGGGGTGGTGAAGACGTCGCGGCGGTTCCAGCGGCCGCAGCACGTCGTGCGCGATGCGTGGCGGCGTTTCGACACGCCGCTGCGGCCCAAGCCGGGGGTGGACCTGGCCCAATTGCCGCCGGTGGACGAAAGGGGCATGGCGCTCGTGCAGGTCGCGCCGATCCGCAGCCCGCGCCTCCGCGCATGGTACGAGGCCCGGGTTGACGAAATGGGTTGACAACATGGCCCAACGACACGCCCTGAAAGCCTACGAGAAGCAGAAGCTCGCCTTGCAGTTGGCCCTGGCGGGGGAGGAGTACCAGTCCATCGCCGACAAGGTGGGCTACAACTCCAGGCAAGCCGCCTGGAAAGCGGTCAAAAGCGCCCTGAACAAGACGGTCACGGAGGACGCCGAGCAGGTCAAGCTGATGCAGATGCGCCGGCTGGATCGGATGTTGAAAGCCCTCTGGCCGGAGGTCTTGCAGGGCAACGTCAAGGCCATCCTGGCGGCGATCCGGGTGGAGGAACGACGAGCCAAGCTGCTGGGCCTGGACGGGCCGATCAAGCTACAGCACGACCTGGGCGACGAGGTGGCGGAGGGCGTCCAGAGGTTTCATGAACTACTCGATCGTCTCATTAGGGCTAGACGAGCTCTTGGCGCTGAAGGAGGCGTGTCGCCGGGGGGAGCTGCCCCCGACGGCCCTGGCGCGGGAGGCCTACCGTTGGAGGACTTGGGCGCGGCCTGAGCAGCTGCTGCCCCCCGGCGCCTGGCGCTATTGGCTGATCAAGGCGGGCCGCGGTTGGGGCAAGACGCGGACCGGCGCGGAGACGGTGCGGGAATGGGCGAAGGACTACAAGCTGGTGAACTTGATCGGGGCCACCGCCGACGACGCCCGCGACATCATGATCGAGGGCGAGAGCGGCCTCTTGGCGATCTGTCCCGCGGGCGAGCGCCCGACGTACCGGAAGTCGGACCGGCAACTGGTCTGGCCGTCCGGGGCCAAGTCGCTGATCTTCACCGCCGACGAGCCGGACCGGCTGCGGGGCAAGCAGCACGAGAAGCTGTGGGCCGACGAGCTGGCCTCCTGGCGTTACCCGAAGGAGGCCTGGGATCAGGCGATGCTGGGGCTGCGCCTGGGCGACAACCCGCAGGTGGTGGTCACCACCACGCCGCGGCCGATCCAGGTGCTGCGCGACCTGCTGGCCGATCGGCTGACGGTGGTCACCGGCGGGACGACCTACGAGAACCGCGAGAACCTGGCGGCCGGCTTCTGGCAGGAGATCATCAAGCGCTACGAGGGGACGCGGCTGGGGCGGCAGGAGCTGCTGGCCGAGCTCTTGGAGGACAACCCCGACGCCCTCTGGAAACGGGCGCAGATCGAGCAATGCCGGGTGCTGCAAGCGCCGGAGCTCCTGCGCATCGTCATCGCGGTGGACCCGGAGGCGGTGCTGGCCGAGGGGAACGCGGAGACCGGCATCGTCGCGGCGGGGTACGGCAAAGACAAGCAGTACTACGTCCTGGACGACCTCTCGCTGCGGGCCAGCCCCCACGGCTGGGCCTCCCGGGCCATCGTGGGCTACCACCGTTACCGGGCGGACCGCATCGTCGGGGAGGTCAACCAGGGCGGCGACATGGTGGAGCACACCCTGCGGACCGTGGAGGCGGGGGTGCCGTACAAGGCGGTCCGGGCCAGCCGGGGGAAGCAGGCCAGGGCGGAGCCCATCGCCGCGCTGTACGAGCAGGGCAAGGTCCATCACGTGGGGAGCTTCCCCGCGTTGGAGGACCAGTTGTGCCAATGGACGCCGGGCGACCCGTCCCCCGACCGGCTGGACGCGCTGGTGTGGGCGTTGACGGAGTTGTCCGGGCAAACCGGCCCGGCCATCTGGCCGATCTGACGAGGCGAAGATGAGCAAGAAGCAAACGGCTTGGTTGCTGGGCGGAGGGTTGAAGCGGGCGGTGCGCATGATCACCGAAGCGCAGTACATCTCTGCCGAGGAGTTGTTCGCGCAACTCAAGTCGGGGGGCGAGGTGCGCGACCCCGCCAGCGCCTACGCCGCGGTGGTCTGGGCCTATCGCTGCGTCAATTTGCGGGCCCTGATCATCGGCAACCTCCCCTGGCGGATCGTGGACCAGCGGGGGAACGAGGTGGAGGGGTGGCCGCTGGCCCAGGAGCTGGACGACCTGCTGGGGCGGGTCGAGTTCGCCCTGTGCCTGTGGGGGGCCTCCTACCTGCTGAAGCAAAACGACGGGCTGGCGCTCAAGGGCTTGCGTTGGCAGAACCCCTTGACCATGCGCCCGCTCATCGAGGCGCGGGGCGGCCTCATCGGCTTCGAGCAGCGGCTGCGGGAGGAGGGCGGCGCGGAGACCGTGGCCCGTTTCCGGCCCGGGCAGGTGATCTACCACCGCCTGGAGAACCCGGCCGACGACCTGGGGCCGGGGGTGTCGCCGTTGCAGGTGGCCCTCTCGGCGGCGGGGCTGGCTCGCAACGCCAACGTCTACGCGGAAAAGTTCTTCGAGCATGGCGCGATCCCCGCGGTGGTGCTGACCACCGAGGAGGACCTGCTGGAAGGCGACCGGGAGGAGGCGCGCAATTGGTGGCGGCGCACCTTCGGCGGGGTGAAGAAGTCCTGGGAGACCGGCATCTTCGGGCGCGGGCTCAAGCCGATGGTGGTGGGCAGCCCGGTCAAGGACCTGGTGCTTTCGTCGCTGTACCAGGAGATGCGCAGCCAGATCTGCGTCGCCTTCGGCATCCCGCAGACCTTGTTGGAGGACGCGGCGAACTTCGCCACGGCCAGGGAGCACAAGCTGGAGCTCTATCAGGAGACCATCTTCCCGGAGGGGCGGCTGATCGCTAAGGGGCTCAACCGGCAGCTGTTCGACGCCTTGGGGCTGACCTTCGAGTTCGCCGAGGAGCAGGTGGAGGCGGTGCAGCAGGACGAGGCGACCAAGGCGACGGCGATCATGGGCTTGTACGACAAGGGGATCATCACCCTCAACGAGGCGCGGGAGCAGTTGGGCTACGAGCCGTTGGCGGAGGAGGAGCAGGAGGCGAAGGAGGAGCCGCCGCCAGCGGAGGAGGAGTCAGTTGAGGAGGAAGCGGACGCGGCGCCGCTCCCCAAGGCCGCTTACCAGGAATTGGCTCGCTGGCGTCGCAAGGCGGCGCGGGGCGAGGGGCATTTCGTCAGCGACGTCATCCCCGCGTGGCTGCGCTCGGCGATCCGGGCGCGGCTGCTGCACCCGTTGCTGCGGGATCACGCCATCGAGCCCGCCCTGCGCCGGTTCGACGCGGAGGGGGCGCGGAAGAAGCTGACCAAGAAGGTCGCCGCCGCGCTGTCCTCCCACGCCGACGACGTGATCTTGGGGGCGTTGGGCGGGGCGATGCCGGAGGCGGCGTTGGGCAAACTGGGCGTCTCCCTGACCTCCACCCTGACCGAGGGGCTGCTGATGATCGCCCTGGACCTGCTCTTGGAGCTGGCGACGGAGACGGGGGTGGGGATCGACTACGACAAGGAGATGATCGACGCCGCCAAGTGGGCGGCAGATTACAGCTACGAGCAGGTCAAGGATGTCGTGGACACGGAGCGGCGGTTGTTGCAGGACGTGATCAGTCGCTTGACCGATGGGCAGATCGACCAGGAGGCGGCGGAGCTGCTGCTGCGCCCGTCCTTCGGGGAGGTCCGCGCCGCATTGATCGCCACGAGCGAGGCGACCAGGGCCATGTCCCACGCCACCGACCAGTACAAGGAGGAGTTGCGGGAGCGGGGGCTGTCGCCGGTGGTGCGCTGGCTCACCGAGGAGGACGAGAAAGTGTGCGACCTCTGCGGGCCGCTGGATCACCTGCCCGAGGAGAAGTGGCGCGACCAGTACCCCGACGGCCCTCCGGCCCATCCGGGCTGTCGCTGCCGCACGGTGGTGGAGCTGAAACGATGAGCGAGGTCCTCGAGGCGCGGCTGGAAGGCTGGGAGCAGGTGGGGCGCCTGCTGGGCAAGGACGGCCTGGAGCGCTGGGCGCTGGCCGTGCTGAAGCGATTGGCCGAGGAGATCAAGGTCGTCGCCACGCCGTACCCCGCCGAAGGGCCCTGGAACGCGCCGGGGCCCTATCCCGCCCGCTGGTATCAGCGTCATTTCGGGCCGCGCTGGGCCAGGGTGGACGGCTCGGTCGGCGGATCCAACACCAGCGAGCAGATGCAAAAGCAGTGGCTGGTGGAGCAGCGCGGGGCGGCCCAGGTGGTCGTGGCCAACCGGGCCTCCTACGCCCCCTACGTGATGGGCGAGGAGCAGGCCGAGTTCCACGCCGCCCACGGCTGGCGGAAATTGAAGGACATCGCCGCGGAGGTGATGGGAGATCGCCTGGCGGCGGTGGCGCGGGAGGAGCTGGACAAGTTGATCGCACAAGCAGCAGGCCCGGAGACGCCTGCGGAAGGAGCATGAGGATGCCGTACACCATCGTGGAGAACGACGCCGGGAAATGGTGCGTGTACAAGAAGGGCGAGGACGGGGGGCCGGAGGGCGAGACCCTGGGCTGTCACGACACCCAGGAGGAGGCCCAGGACCAGATCGCCGCCATCGAAACCAACGAGGCCGAGAAGGCCGCCGCGCCCGAGCCGGAGCAAGAGCAGCCGCCGGAGCAGGAGCCGCCCAAGGTGATCGTCACCTTGCCCAGCGCGGTCATTCAGGTGCGGGAGGGGCGGGTGCTGTCGGCCAGGAATCGACAGCTCATCGCCGACGCGGTGAAACAGAGCAAGGAGGCCGTGCTGGCCCTGCAAAAGCTGCTGGAGGAGACCGAGCCGGAGGAGCGGGAGGAGGTCGTGCGCTCCCTGCAAACCGTCCGGGCTGTGAGCGAGGACGAGGACACGGTCACCGTGGCCGGCTACGGGCTGGTGTGGGGCGGCAGGGACCTTTACAAGACCTTCTTCACCCCCAAGACCGACCTGTGGCTGGACAAGCTGGGTACCCGCCATGTGGTGCTGTACGATCACGGCTTCGATCACGCCCTGCGCAAGGAGGTCGTCGGCGAGAGCGCCGAGGAGAAGCCGAACAAGGTGGGGCTGTGGGTGGCCGCGCAGCTGTACAAGCACAACGAATACCTGGCTGGCTTGCAGGAGCTGATGAAGCAAGGCGCCTTGGGCTGGTCCTCCGGCGCGGTGGGCCACCTGGCCGAGATCG
>JAAYEA010000386.1 GCA_012689325.1 Chloroflexota bacterium | reverse complement strand
GCCAGCACGATGGCCCCCTCGGTCAAGATGGCGCTGGCCTGATCCAAGACAGGGCTGTCAAAAAAGAAGTCGAGCAGGATCAGGACCGCCGCGGCCACCGCGACCACCGAAAGCAGTATCTTTTTCATCTGGCTCAGCTCCCTTACAGAATGCCCAGCGTGCGCAAGATGATGACGACGATGGCCGCGCCCAAGATGCCCAGGCGCGCGACATCCGCGGCCATGAGCCCGCCCACGTGGTTGCGGTCCTGGCGGAGATAGGCCCCCGCGGCAAAGATCTCTTCCCCCAGCAGGGCGTGGTCCGTGGAAGCGTAAACAAAGGGCAGCGTCTGCGGGTTGGTGGTCCCGCCGATCTGCGGGATGCCCCGGCGCGCCCCGGTCTCGCCCATGAGCAGGAACTCGTCGCCAAAGGTCCCCACCATGACGTTGGCGGCCAGGTTCTGCTGGTGCAGCGTGGTCATGACCCCGGCGGCGTAGGCCACGTTATCGGGGGCCAGGAGCTGCACGCGGCGGCTATCGTACTCGTCGGGATAGCCCGCCTGTTCGTAGCCCCGGTAGAGCGTCTCTTGCGCGGTGGGGAGCACGGTGGGGTCGGCCACGCTGACGGAGAGGGGCGCGTCGCAGAGGGCCGCCTGGTAGGCCAGGTATTCCAGCACCTCGACCCCCGCCAGGGTCTCCAGGGTGGCCTGCTTGCCGATCCCGCCGACGCCCAGGGCGACGTGCAGGGGGCGGCCCAGCTCGGCGGCCTGGCCGACGGCCTGCTTGATGGCGTCAAAGGCGGGGATGCGCCGCAGCTTGGCGCCATGGCCGGCGCGCGCGCGGGCGGCGAGGGCAATCAGCAGGACCAGGGAGGCCAGCAGGACGACCAGGGCGGTCGGGTCGGTGATGGTCCATCCGGTAAACAGGCTGCTCACTGCGTTCATGTCAGCTCTCCTCGTCAGGGCTTGGCGGAGGGCGGCTCCTGGCCTCGTTCCAGCCGCGCCAGCAGCCGTTCCACGTTTTCGCGCTCTTCCAGGAGCGCGGCCACCTCGTGGATGGCGGCGTCGCCGGAAAAGGCGCCCAGGACCGGCTCCAGAAAGAGCAGCGCTTGCGCGCCGATAAAGCCCAACGGCTTGTGCATCTCCAGGAACCAGACGGCAGGCGTCTGCATGCCGTGGCGCAGCACCGCCTGGGCCAGCTTGTCGATCAGCTCGTCGCGGCGCTGCTCACTCAGCGCGCTCATCGGGCCCCTGTTCCGCCGGCTGTGGCTCGGCGCCTGGCTCGATCTCTGAGGGCTGCTCCGGCCCGGGCAGCGGCTCCGCGGGAGGCGTCGGGCGCGTGGCGAGCTGGGCGAGCCGTCGCCGGAGCGAGGCGGCCTGCGCCGCCAGCCAGCCCTTGACCTCGCGGACTGTCTCGCGGAGGGCGATGCGTCGCAGGGCTTGCCGCGCCAAGTGGCGAACCTCGCGGCCAAAGAGGGCCTGCCGGTCGGCCAGCAAGTCCTGGAGGGCGGGCTGGGAGGAGCGGTCGCCCACCAGGGCCAGCGCGCACGCCGCTTCCCCGCGCACTTGGGGCTCGGGGTCTCGCAGCGCCAGCGCCAGCGCATCGCGCCCTTCCGGCCAGCGTAGCCGGTTCATCGCGCGGGCCGCGCTCGCCCGGAGCGGCGCGCAGGGGTCGGCCAGCGCCGCCAGCAGCGCCTCGGCGACTTCGGGCGTGGCGGCAGGAAGCGCGCCCAGCGCCTCCAGGGCGGCATTGCGCAACGCCACGTCGGCCTCGGCGCCCTGAGCCAGCGCCGCCAGCCGGCCGGCCAGTGCGGGGTCGGGACGGCGCGCCAGGGCTTGCACGGCGGCCTGCCTCAGCTCGGCGGCCTGCTCATCGCCCAGGCCTCGCGTCAGCAGGTCGGCCAGCTCGACGGGGGCGTCCGCCCGTCGAGACAGGGCGTCCAGCGCCGCCGCGCGGGCAGATGGGTCGCCTTCGCGCGCCAGGGCCAGCAGCTTGGCGCCGACCTGGCCGTCGCGCCGGCGAGCCAGCGCCTCGGCGGCGGCCCAGCGCACCAGGGCGCTCGGGTCGCCCAGCGCTTCCAGCAAAACGTCTGCCGGTTCCCGGCTCAGGCCCATGGCGCGCGCCGCCGGCGGGAGCTGCGCCTGGTTGGTCATCGGCTCGTGCTGCCGCGGGTGGGGCGCGCCGCGCCAGCTAACCCCAGCATCGCTAATCTCGAAAGCCCTCCCTATTGGTGACTCTGTCCGGCGCGCGCGGGGAAATATGACCGCGCATCGCGTCAGGCTCGACGACTAGCTCAGTATACCACGAGTCAAAACGCTGTGCAAGGCCCTCGCCCCTACCGCTAGCTCTTGAGCAGCAGCGGCAGGCTGATCACCGACGCCGGCGTGGGCGAGGGCGTCGGCGTCCTGGTGAGCGTCGGGACGCGCGTATCGGTCGGCGAGGGCGTCGCCGTGTGGGTGGGCGTGCGCGTGGCCGTCGGCGTCGGCGTCGACGTCGCCGTGGCGGTGGCGGTGGGCGACGGCGTGTCCGTCGGCGTCGCCGTGGCCGTGTGGGTCAGCGTCGGCGTCGGCGACGATGTGGATGTGGGCGACGGCGTGGCCGTCGCTAGGCGGTACACGCCGAAATCGATCTGCAGCACCTCGCCCGCCGCGACGCCCACGGTCCACTCCTCCAGCGTGGTCGGCTCGTAGCCGCCCGGCGCCACCTCATGCACCATGTAGAGGTCCGGCGTCAGCCCGCTAAAGACGTAATAGCCGTTGGCATCGGTCATCTTTTGCGCGAGCTCTTCTTCCCCGAACTCGCTATAGAGCAGGATGGGCACGCCAGCCACGCCCAGCTCGCCTGGATCCCGCGCGCCGCTGCGGTTTTGGTCCTCAAAGACATAGCCGCTGATGGACCCCGTGGAGGGGGTGGGCGACGCCGTATGGGTGGGCGTGGCGGTGGCGGTCGGCGTCCGCGTGACGGTGGCCGTCGCGGTGGGCGTCGGCGTGATGGAAGGCGTCGGCGTGGGCGTCGGCGGCGGATAGCGCCAGGTCAGCTCCAACCTGGGGCGCAGGGCATAGCTCAAGCTGTTGGAGGAGACGAATTCGTAGCCGCGCACCCCCGCCGACCAGCCCTTGATCACGACGCCCT
>JAAYEA010000385.1 GCA_012689325.1 Chloroflexota bacterium | reverse complement strand
TGGACGAGCCCTCCATGGGCCTCGCCCCCATGCTGGTGGAGACGATCTTTGACATCGTCCGCGAGATCAACCAGCGCGGCACCACCGTGCTCTTGGTGGAGCAGAACGCGCGCATGGCGCTGGCCGTGGCGCACCGCGGCTATGTCATCGAGACCGGCAACATCGCCCTGGAAGGGCCCGCCTCCGAGCTCTTGGAGAACCCCCGGGTGAAAGAGATCTATTTGGGAGAGAACCCGCTGCCCCCGGCCTGATCGCGGCGCGGAGGCCGCGCAGGCAGGCAGCGCAAACTCGGGGCGATTGCGAGCAGGGACGTTGCGCGCAGCCGCCCCTTTGTATTTGGTCCCGGCGCTGCGCGGTGCTACAATGCTGGGCACGCTAGATGAGGATAGAAACGCCATGGCCGAAGCGCCCGCCACCCTCCGCTCGAAATTGCGCCGCGCCCTGGCCCAACTCCACTACCTGCCCCGCGCCTGGAGGCTGGTGTGGGGCGCGGCCCGCTATTGGACGCTGGCCTGGGCCGCCTTGCTGGTGGTCCAGGGGCTGTTGCCCGTGGCCACCGTTTACCTGACCCGCCAGGTGGTGGATGGCCTGGCCGTCGCCCTCGGCGCCCCGGGCCAGGGCTGGGGAGCGTTGCTCCCCACGCTGGCCCTGCTGGCCGCGTTGACCCTGCTGGCGCGCATCCTCGGCAGCCTCTCCGTCTGGGTCCGCGCCGCGCAATCCGAGCTGGTTCGCGACCGCATCAGCGAGCTGATCCAGGGCCAATCCCTGGCGCTGGACCTGGCCTTTTACGAATCCCCCGACTATTACGACCGGCTGCACCGCGCCCGCAACGACGCGCGTTATCGCCCGCTGGCGCTGCTGGATAACGCCGGCAGCCTGGTGCAAAACGGCATCACGCTGGTGGCCATGGCCGCCGTGCTGCTCCGCTTTGGGCTGCTCTTGCCGGCGGCCATGCTGATTAGCGCCATCCCCGCCCTGTACGCTGCGCTCCACCACAGCCAACGCGAACACCAGTGGACAGTCCGCACCACCCCCGACCAGCGCCGCGCCATCTATTACGACTGGCTGCTCACCTCCGCCGCCCCCGCCGCGGAGGTGCGCCTCTTTGGGCTGGGCGCGCACTTTCAGGGGTCCTACCAAGCCCTGCGCGCCCGGCTGCGCGAGGAGCGCATCGCCCTGGCCCGCGACCAAGTGCTGCTGGCGCTGGGGGCAGGGGCGGCAGCGCTGTTGCTCCCCGGGCTGGCGCTAGGCTGGATGGTCTGGCGGGCCACGCAGGGGCGCTACTCCCTGGGCGATCTGGCGATGCTCTACCAGGCCTTCAACCAGGGCCAAGGACTCATTCGCGCCTTTTTGGACAGCCTGGGGCAGGTCTACAGCAACAGCCTCTTTCTGGGCGACCTGTTCGATTTCCTGGCCCTGCAGCCGGCCATCACATCGCCAACACGCCCCCCTACCCCCCGGGAGTCCTCTGAGGAGGCAGGCGGGGTTGGCCTCCGCGAGGGCGTGCGCTTCCGCCAGGTCAGCTTTCAGTATCCCCACGGCCGTAGCCTGGCGCTGCGCGAGCTGGACCTGACCTTGCCCGCCGGGCGGACGGTGGCCATCGTCGGCGCCAACGGCGCGGGGAAATCCACGCTGATCAAGCTCCTCTGCCGCCTGTATGACCCCACCGCCGGCGCCATCGAGATGGATGGGGTGGACCTGCGGGCCCTGCCCCTGGATGAGCTGCGCCGGATGGTCACGGTGCTCATGCAGGAACCGGTGCGCTATCATGGCACCGTCGCCGAGAACATTTCCGTGGGCGACCTGGCCGCCAGCCAGCGACCGGGGGCCGTGCCCCAGGCCGCTCAGGCCGCCGGCGCCGACGAGATCGTGGGGCGGCTGCCGGAGGGCTATGGCACGCTGCTGAGCACCTGGTTCAGCGGCGGCACCGACCTGAGCGGCGGGGAGTGGCAGCGGCTGGCGCTGGCCCGGGCGTTTCTCCGCCAGGCGCCCCTCATCATCCTGGACGAGCCGACCAGCGCCATGGATTCCTGGGCGGAGCAGGCCTGGCTGGAGCGCTTTGCCGAGCTGGCCCGGGGCCGCACGGTGCTGTTGATCACCCACCGCTTCACCACGGCCATGCGCGCCGATATCATCCACGTCATGAGCGAGGGGCGCATCGTCGAATCGGGCAGCCACCGCGAGCTGATGGAGCTGGGCGGGCGCTATGCCGCCTCCTGGCGCGCCCAGATGCAGCACGGCGACTGGCCGGAGACCCGCCCCGCCAAAGGAGAGCCACAGCCTTGAAAGAGCAGTACGTCATCTCGATCATGTCCCACGACGGCATTGGCATCGTCCAGGCCGTTTCCCATGCCATCAACGCGCTGGGCGGCGAGATCGCCGATCTGCGGCAGAGCGTGTTGCGCGGCTATTTCACCATGATCCTGCTGGCCGCCTTCGACAGTTCCACGACGGCGCCAGCGATCCGGGAGAGGCTGGCGCGGGTCCGCGTGCCGGGCATCCCGCCGCTGGAGGTCTCGGTGATTGCGGCGGCTGAGGATGCGGCGAAGGAGGAGGCTAACCCGCTGGCCAACGCCTACGTGCTCACCGCCAGCGGCGCGCAGCAGGCCGGCCTGGTGGCCAAGGTGTCGGCCCTCTGCGCGGAGAACGGCATCAACATCCTCGACCTCTCCACGGCGGTGGCGCAAGGGCGCTACATCATGATCCTCATCGTGGACCCGGGCCCCCTCGCCGGCGACATCGGGCAGCTCCATCACAAGCTGGAGCGCTTTGGCGCCGAGCACGAGCTGACCCTGGTCCTCCAACACTATGACGTCTTTCGCGCCACGAACGAGGTGGGCATCCGATGATCCAACCCGAGCAGATCTTGAGCACCGTTTCCATGATCCAGGATGAGCACCTGGACGTGCGCGCCGTCACCATGGGCATCGACCTCTTGGACTGCCGTGGCGCCGATGCGTCCCAGACGAGCCGGGGCATCCAGGCCAAGATCCGCCGGTACGCCTCCCGGCTGGTGGCCACCTGCGACGCGGTGGGCAGCCGCTACGGCATCCCCGTGGTGAACAAGCGGCTGGCCGTCACCCCGATCTCGGACGTGGGGGCCGGGTTCGACAGCGCCGGGCTGGTGCGGATCGCCCGTGCGCTGGACGAGGTGGCCGCCGAGGTGGGGGTGGACCTGCTGGGCGGCTTTTCCGCCAACGTGGAGCGCGGCATCACCCTGGCGGACCAGGCGCTGATCGAGGCGATCCCGGAGGCGCTCTGCGCCACGCGGCGCCTCTGCGGCTCGGTGAACGTCGGCTCCACGCGCTATGGCATCAACCTGGACGCCATCGGCAAGCTGGGGCACACCATCAAGGCGCTGGCCGAGGGGAGCAAGGAGCAAGACGGCTTTGCGGCGGCCAAGTTCGTCGTCTTTACCAACCAGCCCACGGATATCCCCTTCATGGCCGGGGCCATCCACGGCTCCAACCAGCCCGAGGTGGTGATCAACGTGGGGGTCAGCGGGCCCGGCGTGATCGCCAACGCCCTGAAGCGCCACCTGGCGCAGGCCCAGCGAGACGAGCTGGGGCTGCACGACCTGGCCGACGTGATCAAGCGGGCCGCCTTCCGCGTCACCCGCTGCGGCGAGCTGGTGGGCCGCCAGGTGGCCGCCGAGCTGGGCATCCCCTTCGGCGTGGTGGACCTCTCGCTGGCCCCCACCCCGGACGTGGGCGACAGCATCGGCGAGATATTGAAAATCCTGGGCGTGGACGCCATCGGCGCGCCCGGCTCCACCGCCATCCTGGCGCTCCTGAACGACGCGGTGAAAAAGGGCGGCCTCTTTGCCAGCCAGAGCGTCGGCGGGCTGAGCGGCGCCTTTATCCCCGTCTGCGAGGATCGCGAGCTGGCCGAGGCGGTGCGCCAGGGGAGCCTGGTGCTGGAAAAGCTGGAGGCGATGACCTGCGTCTGCTCGGTGGGGCTGGACATGATCGCGCTGCCCGGCTCGGTGGACGCGGGCACCCTGGCCGCCATCATCGCCGACGAGATGGCCATCGGCATGATCAACGACAAGACCACCGCCGCGCGGCTGATCCCGGTGCCGGGCAAGGAGGCGGGGGATTTCGTGGCGTTCGGGGGGCTCTTTGGCGAGAGCGCCATCCTGCCGGTGCGCAACGTGGGCCAGTCGGCGCGGCTGATCGCCTATGGCGGGCGCATCCCCGCGCCGCTGCACAGCTTGCGGAACTGAAAACTCTACCGCAGTGACACAGAGAACGCAGAGGGTAGGAATAATCCTGAAAACCTCTGCGTCCTCTGCGCCTCAGCGGTGGTTTATCGCTTCGGTGCTAGATTGCCTCGATGGTCGACGGCGGCTTGGTGGTGATATTGTAGGTCACGCTGACGACGCCGGCCACGTCGCGGACGATCTCGGCGGCGAGCCGCTCCAGCAGCTCGAAGGGGAGCCGCGTGGGCCGCGCCGTGCGCGCGTCGGCGCTATCCCAGCAGCGCACCTCGATCTGCAAGCCGAAATCCCGCTTGCCATCGCGCATCCCCGTGACGCGGTCCTCGTGCAGGATGGCCAGGTACTGGAACGCCCCGCACCCCTGGAGCAGCCGCTCCACCACGGCGGTGGCCTGCCGCACCGTCTCGACCCGCTCCGGCGTCGCCTCGCCGATCACCCGCGCCGCCAGCGCCGGGCCGGGAAAGGGGATGCGCCGGAAGAGCTCCTCAGGGAGCCCCAGCGCCTGGCCCAGCTTGCGCACGCCGTCCTTGCGCAGCCGCACCAGCGGCTCGATGATCTGGTAGCCAAAGGCCGCCTGCGGGTCGATGCCGAGCTGGGCAAAGACGTTGTGCTGCCGCTTGATCCCCGCCACGGTCTCGTCGATATCGGTGAGGATGGTCCCCTGCAGCAAGTATTTGGCCCCGCTCTCGCGGACGATGCGCCCAAAGACCTGCCGGTAAAAGGTCTGGGTGATGGCCTCGCGCTTCTTCTCCGGGTCGGTGACGCCCTTGAGCGCGGCAAAGAACTCGGCACGGGCGTCGATCACCTCCACGGGGACGCCCAGCTCCCGAAAGAGCCCCACCACCCGCTCCGCCTCGCCCTGGCGCATCAGGCCGTTCTCCACAAAGACGGTGCGGAGCTGCACGCCCAGGGCGCGATGGCCCAGCATGGTCACGGTGGAGGAATCCACCCCGCCGGAGAGGGCGTTGATCGCCAGCCCCTGGCCCACGGCGCGGCGGATCTCCGCCACCTGCTCCTGGATGAAGCGCTCCGGGTCCAGCGCCTGCGCGGTGATCTCGTTGGTCATCGGTTTCTCCTTCTGGTGCGAGTTGAGACCCGAAGGGTTCAGGAAAACCCTTCGGGTCTGGGAGTCATGCCTCTGGCGTGATATCGGCGTGATAGCTCTGCAGCGACTTGGCCTCGCCGCGGCCGTTGCGGCTGGCGGCGATCCCGCGCACCGAGGCCAGCGCCGCCGCGATGGTGGTGATGTAGGGCACCTTGTGCTTGATCGCCGTCTTGCGGATGTACGAGTCGTCGTGGTGGCTCTTGCGGCCGATGGGCGTGTTGATCACCAGGTGGATCTCGCCGTTCATGATCTCGTCGGCGATGTGCGGCCTCCCCTCGTGCATCTTGAGCGCCCGCTCGGAGGCGATGCCGTGCTCCG
>JAAYEA010000384.1 GCA_012689325.1 Chloroflexota bacterium | reverse complement strand
GCTGGGCCTGCCCAGGATCTCGTTCAGGAAGCCCATGGGGCTTGGCGTGTAGGTCAACATGGCCAACCCCGCATGGTGCAGCGCGGCGATGAGCAGGCCAACGGCGATTCCCACCGACTCGGGCACGTAGTAGTGCTTGACGGGACACCCGGCGGCGTCAAGATGGTGACGTTGGGCCAAGACGGCGATCAGGTATGGTGCGTCCTCCAGGAAGGGCTTGCGCCAGGTGGTGGACAGGGGGACCAACGCATCCTTCCACTCTTGCGGGGCGCGGGCCTCGTAAAAGGCGCGCTCCACCTCCTCGGCGGCGGCGCGGATGCGGCGCTTGATCTCGGGGTTCGAGATGGCGACAAAGTGCCAGGGTTGCATGTGCGCGCCGCTGGGAGCCGTGCCCGCGCTCCGCAGGGCCTCCTCGATCACCTGGCGCGAGATCGGGCGCGTGGAAAAGTGGCGCACGGATCGCCGTCGCTCCATCTCGGCGCGGAAAGCGCACGCGCGCTCGCCCATCTCCGTGGCGGGGTACTCTACATAACCGAGCAGGGGGATGTCGTTCGGCATGGTCAAGCCTCCAGGGGCGCGCTGGGGCGAAAGGCGGGTGGGATGCGCACATGGGTGGCCTGTTCATAGGCATAGGTCAGCCGGAGCAGCGTCGGCTCGGCGTAGGCGCCAGCCATGAGGGAGAGGCCCACCGGCAGCCCAAAGACATAGCCCGCCGGGACGGTGATGGAGGGGTAACCGGCCACCGCCGCCGGGGATGAGCTGCCGCCTGACCCGCAATCGCCGTTCACCAGGTCGGTCAGGTGGGCGGGGTGGTTACTGGGCGCGACGAGAGCATCCAGGCGGTGGCTGCGCAGGGCGGCATCGAGCCCTTCATCGCGTGCAAGACGGCGGGCAGCCGTTAGCGCTTCCAGGTATTGGGGTGTCGTGAGGGGGCCCTGGCTTTCCGCCTGAAGCAGCAGCTCCTGGCCAAAGTACGGCATGGTTCGGGCTCGGTGTTGCTCATTGAAGGCGATGACCTCTCGCAGGCTGCGGACAGGGACGCCTGGGCCTCGCGTGGACAGGTAGTCGTTGAGGTCGGCTCTGAACTCGTGCAGCAGGACAGTGTGCTCGTGCGCGCCCAGTTGCTTGACCGTGGCGATCTCCACCGGGTCGATCAGCACGGCACCCAGGCCGCGCAGGGCCGCGAGGGCCTCCTCCATGACGCGGTCGACCGCCGGGTGCCGGCCCCAATAGCCCCGCACCACGCCGATGCGCGCGCCTCGCAGCCCGTCAGGATCGAGGTACCGCTCATAGTCCGCGCCGGCCCAGCTCGCGGTCTCCCGCGTCGCCGGATCGCGCGGGTCGGGCCCCGCCAGCGCGCCCAGCAGGATGGCCACATCGCGCACGGTGCGCCCCATGGGCCCGGCGGTGTCCTGGCTGTGGGCGATGGGGATGATGCCCGATCGGCTGATCAGGCCGAGGGTGGGCTTGAGACCGACGATGCCGTTGACGGAGCTTGGGCAGATGATCGAGCCGTCGGTCTCGGTGCCAACCGCGGCGGCGCAGAGGTCGGCGGCCACAGCCACCGCGGACCCCGAGCTGGAGCCGCACGGGTTTCGGTCCAGCGCGTAAGGATTGCGGGTCAGCCCGCCGCGGCTGCTCCAGCCGCTGGTGGAGTGGGTGGAGCGAAAGCTGGCCCACTCGCTTAGGTTGGTCTTGCCTAGGATGATGGCGCCGGCAGCGCGAAGCCGTTCCACCAGGCCCGCATCGCGCGGCGCGCGAGAGCCCTCCAACGCCAGCGAGCCAGCGGTGGTGGCCATGCGGTCGCCGGTGTCGATGTTGTCCTTGAGCAGGACCGGGATACCGTGCAGCGGCCCGCGCAGGCGGCCCACCTGACGCTCGGCGTCAAGGGCCTGGGCGGCGGCCAGCGCGTCCGGGTTCAGTTCGATGACGGCGTTCAGCCCGGGCCCAGCCTGGTCCAGTTCGCGAATGCGCTGGAGATAGCTGGTGACCAGTTGGGCGGCGCTCAGCTCGCCGGCCCGCAGCGCGGCCTGTAGCTCGGAAATGCTCTGCTCTGCCATGCCCACCTCTGTGCAGCTCGATCGGCCCCATTATAGGACGATTCCTCTGTCTGCCGAAATACCCCTCGCGGTTGGCAACTGCGCACTTGTGCTTATCATAGGGCTAACACCAGGACATGAGGAGGAAGCATGATCATCAAGAGACTGGAGACCTTTACCCGCGGACAGCAGATCTCGGTGGTGCGGCTAGAGACGGACAGCGGTCACGTGGGTTGGGGGCAGCTCTCGCCGTTCAACGCGGACATCTCGGCGCAGGTGTTTCACCGGCAGGTGGCGCCGCTGGTGCTCGGCGTCAGCCTCGAGGAGCACGAGGCGCTCTCGAACCGCGTAATCACCCGCACCTACAAGTTCCCCGGCACCTACGTCTGCCGGGCGCTGGTGGGCCTGGACACGGCCCTCTGGGACCTGCGGGGCAAGCTGGCGGGCCAGCCCGTCTATCAGATGCTTGGCGGCGTCAAGCGGGCCGTGCCGGCCTACGGCTCCAGCATGCGGCGCGACATCACCCCCAAGGAGGAGGCCGAACGGCTGGCGCGGCTGCGAGATACGAAAGGCTTCCGCGCCTTCAAGCTTCACACCGGCCACAACACGC
>JAAYEA010000383.1 GCA_012689325.1 Chloroflexota bacterium | reverse complement strand
TGGTCTACCCCTACCGCTTCTGGGCCTACCTCAACAACATCTCGGCGGAGATGCGCAAGCACGAGGAGTACGCCGTCGCCCCCTGCGTGATCACCCTGATGCGGGCTTGGGGCGTCGGGGCCATCGGTTACTTCGACAAGGCCCGTTCCGCCACCTTCTGGATCACCACGGAGCGGCTGACCGCCCTGGGGCGGCTGGTGGGCTACAGCTACCGGCCCATCTACTGGCATTGCCCCGTCGCCTACTGGCAGCGGGCCGCGGGCGCCGCCCGCTCCAAGTTCACCGAGGAGGTCCTGCGGCTGGAATGGGAGACGCCAGCGTTGAGCCCGGAGCCCCGGGCCCAGCAGCTGGCCTTGTCGCTGTAGGGAAAGGAGGGAGAAGCGCATGGGTTGATGATGGCAGGTTGGGTTGGAGAAAGGACAGGCGGCTGGCGCTCGTAACGCCAACCGCCCACACGGAAAGGAGGAATCGACACCTATGGATCCCACCGACACCTATTATACCATGGCCAGGCCGACCCGTCAAGGGTTTCGCGAGCTTTTCGGGCTGTTCCGCCGCCAGGGCTACGACGAGGAGGAGGCCTCGCTGCAAGCGGACCTCCGGATGATGGAGACGCCCTTCTGCGACGGCTGCGGCGCCGAGATGGTCTTCGACGGCCCGGCGGTGGCCTGGGAGTGCCAACAGTGCGGCTGGAGGAGGCGGCTATGAAGATCCTGCACTTCGCGGATGCTCACGTGGGGATCACCGCTCACGGCAAAACCAACACGGCCACCGGGCTCAATACCCGGATAGAAGCGGTGCTGCACAGCCTGGACAAGGTCGCCCAATGCGCCGAGCGGCGCGACGTGGACGCCATCCTGTTCGCTGGCGACGCCTATCGCAACGCCTCGCCGGATATGACCAGCCAACGGGAGTTCGCCAAACGGGTGCGCCGGATGGCTGGTCTTGCCCCGGTGGTGTTGCTGGTGGGCAATCATGATCGCGCCGCCAACATGGTCAAGGCCCACGCCATGAGCGTCTTCGACGCCCTGGCGGTCGACAATGTCCATGTGATCAGCGAGCCGCAGGTGTTGCGGATCGAGACCAAAAGCGGCCCGCTGCAAGTCGCGGGGGCGCCGTACCAACGCGCGGGGATGGCCGAGGTAGTGACCAACTTGGCGGCGCAGGTGCGCCACGACGCCCCCGCAGTCCTGTTGGCTCATTGTTCGGTCGGCGGCGCGATCATGGGCGCTGGGCAGACGGTCACGCTGGAGCAAGATGCGGCACTGCCCCCGGAGGCGCTGGATCATCCGGCCTTCCACTACGTGGCGCTGGGCCACATCCACAAGCACCAAGTGATCGCGGGGAGCCGCCCCATCGTCTACGCGGGAAGCGTGGAACGAATGGATTTCGGCGAGGAGGGCGAGCCAAAGTGCTGCATCGTGGTGGAGATCGGGGAGGGCGGGGCGGGTTGGCAAGCTTGCTCCCTCCCCGCCACGGATTTCCGCACCATCCGGATCGACGTGCGCCCAGTCGTTGACCCGCAAGGCGTGATAAAGCAAGCCTTGCGCGGGGGGGCCTTCCCCGGCGAGATCGTGCGGGTGATCATCTCGTGCTACGAATCGCAGAAGGGCGCGATCCGGCAGCAGGAGATCCTGAAGCGCCTGGACGGCGCGACAGCCGCTTACCTCCACTTCGACCTAGAACGGGTTGCCCGCCCGCTCCGGGTGGATGCCCCGTTGCACAGCATGACGCCCCTGGAACTGTTGGCGCTCTGGTTTGCCCAACGCGGCGAATCGGTGGAACGGACCGAACGCCTGCTTCAACGAGCGGCGGGGATCATGGAAATCGATCCCGCGGAGGTCGCCCCCGCCCTCGCCGCTTACGGGCGCAACGAGACGAACGACGGAATAGAGGCGGCCCTGGTTGCCCTGGCCGCTTTGCAGACACAGGAGGCTTGAGATGCCCATCAAGAACTTGACCACCAACGTGCGGCCGCAGTTCCCCAGCCTGGGGACGTTGCGCAAGGGAGAAGCCCGGACGGAGGAGGACATCAAACGCAACCGCCCTGGCGCGGACCTCCCCGGCACGTTCCGTTTCACCTCGGACGACCCCAAGATCGCCGAGGCCTTCGCCGCCGCCTACGGGACGCGCCCCGCTTCCCTGGCAGTCTTCTTGCCCAACAAGCGGGTGGCCGACAACTGGGAGGCCTGGCAGGAGGAATGGGTCGCCGGCTCCCTGAAGCACCGCTGCGACGGCGAGACCTGCGTCCTCTGGCAGAAGCCAGACGGCGGCTACAGCACCGACCCCGCGCCGTGCCCGGGCAAGTGCAAGCCCGTCGGCCGCCTGCAAGCGCTGATCCCCGAGCTGCTGCAAGCCGGCTACGTGGGGTACGTCACCTTCGTGACCACCAGCAAGCACGACATCCGCGCCTTGCAGGCCTGCCTGGAGGACGCCGAGGCCAAGGGCAACGGCCACGGCTTGCAGGGGATCGAGTTCCGGCTGTACCGCGTCCAGCAGGCCATCAGCATGTGGGACGACAACCTGAAGAAGCGAGTCCGCCGGAAGAAGTGGCTGGTGAAGTTGACCCCCTCGGTGCGCTGGGTGCAGGCGCAGATCGCCTCCGCCGAGCGGCAGGCCCTGGGCGAGCCGCCGGAGCCCCCGGCGCTCCCCGAGCCCGACGCGGAGGAGGGGATCGCCGACGGCGACGACATGGAGATGGAGGAGTACGACGAGGAGGAAGGGCGCGCCGAGCAAACGGCGGAGGAGACGACCGAGGCCGAGGCGGAAGTCGCCGCTGCGGCAGCGGAGACCCCCGCCGATCCCGCGCCGAGCCGGGCGGACCCTTACGCCCATCGGGAGCTGCTGCGGGAAGCGGCGAAAGACCTGGCCCGTCGCTACCCCACCTACAAGCCCAGCGCGGCCCAGCAGGCCCTGGTGCGCCTGCTGATCGCCAAGGCCGCGGGGACCGAGGGCAAGGAGGCCGACGAGGACCGCCACGCCTTCCTGCGGTTCGTCTGGGGCAAGGGGTCCAGCGCGGAGCTGGACTACGGCGAGACCAAGGCCACCATCAACGCCCTGATCGACCGGGAGCGGAGCGACGCCGAGGCCAAGGTCTACGACGTCAACGCCGACGCCCCCGACCTGGTGATCGCCGTCCTGAACGAGTGCGCCCGGCTGGCGGCGCGCGGGGAGGCGGCGAGATGAGCGCATCTCGTCCGATGATGGAGACGTCGGGGCAGTTGCGGGAGGAGGCGTTCCGCCTGTTGGTGGCGGAGCCCGACGACGAGGTGAGCACGGCGGACCGCGACGACCAGCTGATGGCCCTGACGGCGGGGATCATGATCAGCCTCCAGGAGTTCCTGCTCCGGCCGGAGGCGCTGGTCCCCTGCCTGCGGGCGGTGGTGGAGCGGATCTACCGCCTGGGCTACCGCGACGGGGAGGCCAGCGAGCGGGCCAGGGGGATGGTGCCATGAGCGGCATCGACCCCGAGTTGCACCAGGCGGTGCGAGCCCTGGCCGCGGCGAGACGGGCGGTCAGCGAGGCGGCGGTTGCGCGGGAAACGCTCCGGCAAGAGATCGCCGCGAGCGCCCTGGGCCAGCAATTGACCGAGGCCGAATCGCGACTGCTTTTGGCCCGCGACGCCGAGGCCGACGCCCGCGCCCTGCTGGACGAGCTGGCCCAGATGGCCTACGCCGCCCATGGGGACAAGCACCCCCATCCGGCGGTCGCCATCCGGGAGCTGACCGTGCTGGACTACGACCAGAAGCTGGCGCGCCAGTGGGCGGAGACGAACCTGCGGGCCGCGCTGGTGCTGGACTACAAAAAGTTCGAGAAGGCGGTCAAGGACCTGGGCGCGCCCGACTTCGTGCGGATCCACACCACGCCGCAGGTGACCGTCTCCGCCGACCTGTCGGCCTACACGCCGTGACGATGGCCCTGGCTCCGGCCCGATCTGTGGCAACTGGGGGCAGTTGTTTCGGACAAGAAGGGCTGGGCCGGAGCCAGGGCATCCTTGGGAGCGACCCGGCCCACTGCCCCGCGCGCGACGAACGGCCTGGGGCGCGTTCCCCGGCTAGACGCCGGGGCGGTGGGCTGAGGAAGGTGAACGCGCCGGTGCTGGCGCATGAGGGTGCAACTGCCCAGGGGCAGGCCAGCGCCGGCGTCCATCCCGCCGCATGGCGGGCGGAGAGGAGGAAATAGCAAATGAAACCGCGCACGATCGCCCCGTCGTTTTGGGAGGACCTGGACGTGATCCAGTTGTCGCGGGACGAGCGGCTGCTGATGGTGGCGATGATCACCGCCGGGGCCGATGACCACGGCAGGCTCAAGGCCAACCCCGCCTACCTCAAGAGGCTGGCCTTCGCCTTCGACGCCGACATCGGGATCGCCGAGGTGGAGGCGATGATCCGCCACCTCGGGTCGAGCTGCAAGAACGTGCAGCTCTACGAGGCAGGCGGGGAGTTGTATGCTTGCTTCGCGAACTGGGAAAAGTATCAGGCGATCAAGTACAAGGCCAAGAGCCTGTTGCCCGCGCCGGAGGACGGCCGTCTTTGGCGCGGCTCGGCCGATTCTTCCAAAACCGCGCCGATTTCTCCAAAACCCGCCGGGATTTCGGAAACCGTGGCGACATTTCCGTTTTCGCCTTTAGGTAGTGTAGGGTTGGGTAGTGTTGTGAAGGGTAGTGTAGGGTTGGGTGGGGATGTTCCCGGCGCTAGCGCGCCGGGCGCTGACGCGCCCGACCCCGTGGAACCCGCTGACCTGGACGACACGCCGGACCCGGAGCCGGAACCGCCCCCAGCGCCCCCCATTGCGGACGATCCGCCGAGCGAAAACCGCCCGCGACCCCGCGCCAACAGCGACCCGCGCCACAAGCGGCCGGCCATCTGCGCCGTGCGTGCGGCCCTGGGCGGCAAGTACCCGCCGCGGGAGCTCTGGGACGAGATCATCGCGGCGGTGGGGGAGACGCCCGACGACGGGCGGCTGGCCGGTTGCCGCCGAGAGTGGGTGGCGCGGGGCTACAACCCGCAGGGGTGGGGCTGGCTGCTGGAGTGGTACCGGGAGGGCATCCCCAAGAGGCCGGGGGGAAACGGGCACAGGCAACGATTGCCCCGCGCCTTTGCCAGCCTGAAAGAGTGGTCCGAGCGGGGGGAGGAGGAGGACGACCATGCTTTCGCGTGATCAGATCAGCAGCCTGGTGGCGCTGGCCTTGGCCGCGTACCCGCAGATGCAGGAGCGGGAGGCGGGGCCCATCGCGGCGATCTGGCGGCAGACGCTGGCGGACCTGAGCTACGAGCAGCTGGAGGCGGCGCTGAGCCTGCACCTCGCCACCAGCCGCTTCTTCCCCACGGTGGCCGAGCTGCGGGAGGCGGCGGCGCGGCTGTCCGGCGCGGCCCCCGCCCTGACCCATGACGAGGCCTGGCAGTTGGTCCGCCGGGCGGCGGGCAACAGCGCCTACGGGGCGGCGGCGGAGTTCGCCGCCCTGCCCCCCCAGGTGCAGCGGGCGGTGGGCTCGCCCGTGGCGCTGCGCGAGCTGGGGCTGCTGGACGCGGGGGAGCTCGGCAACGAGCGCGCCCGGTTTCGGCTGGCCTGGGAGGCCCGCGCGGCGCGGGAACGGGAGCTGGCCCTGTTGCCACCGTCCCTGCGGCAACGGCTGGAGGCGGCGGCGGATCGGCGGCGGCTCGACGCGCCGCGCCGGGAGGCGAGACGTGGCTAATCGGGTCATCGCGTGGCAGGAGGCGCAGGAGTACATCCGCAACGCCCGGCTGAGCGAGGAGGAGCTGCGCTACCTGATGGCCGGGGAGCAACACCGTTACGAGCATTTCGGCGGCAGGGGCTGCTGCGCGACCTGCGGCTTCCCCCTGTCGGCGCGGGGCGGCTGGCTGACCGTGCGGGCGATGCCGGGACACCCGCTGTTTGGGGCCCTGGTGCGCTGCCCCACCTGCTGGGCGAAGTGGGGAGCCACGCCATGAGCCGGGCGAGGCGGATCGACGCCAACCAGCACGCCATCGTCAAGGGGCTGCGCCGCGCCGGGGTCTGGGTCTGCATCACCTCCGGCGTGGGCGACGGCTTCCCCGACGCGGTGACCTGGCACGGCGGCCGGTTTCGCCTCCTGGAGATCAAGCGGCCTGGCGGATCGTTCACCGACAAACAGCTGCGGTTCATGCGGAGCTGCCCCGGCGAGATCGTCCGGGTGGACAGCCTGGAGGAGGCGCTGCGGGCGCACGGGATCCAGACGGCGCGAAAGGAGGCATGATGCGCGAAGGGAAAGAGCGATGGGCTGCCATGGTCAAGGCCAGCGCGGAGGAGGCGAAGGCGGCGGTGCGGGCGGCGGAGGCCAAGGTCGGCGCGCTGCGGTCGCTGGTGCAACTGGGCGCGGGGCCCGAAGGCGACGACTTTGCCCGGCTGCTGGAAGAGCTGGAGGCGGAGGAGGAGGCCGATGCGGATCGACCAGCGTAGGATCCCCGCCGCCGTCGCCGTGGTGGCCCTGGCCGCGGCGAGCGCCTGGGCGATCCGGGGCGCCCCCGGCGTCAGCGACCCGGAGGCGTTCGCCTGCGGCCTGCTCTACATGGCCATGGCGGGGTGGGGGTTCGTGTGGATCGCGAAAGGAGGCAACGAGCGATGGGGGCCATGAGGCCGAAACTGGTGGGGTTGCGGATCATCGCGCAGGTGGCGCGGGGCGAGTACGTGGCGGTGGACGACGCCAACCACGGCTACGCCGTCACCGTGCGGGTCGGGCAGCCGGTGGGGATCGACGAGCTGAGCTCGGAGGAGATGTGCGGCCTGCTCTCCGGCGCCGGGGTGAGGGACCTCACCCAACCGGCCAGGCGAGCCGCGTGAGAGGGCGCCCCGCCGTCGGGATCGCCCCCGGCGGCGGGGCCGGACCCGTGAGGAGGCGACCATGAATCAACGGGGGCTGCTGGAGCTGCCCGCGCCACGGCCGGTCTACCCGGCGCGGCTCAAGGCGATGTGGGCGCTGCACGGACGGCGCGACGACTGCCATTGCGCCACCTGCGCCCACCTGTTCCGGCTGGCCTACAGCCGCAACTACTACAAGTGCAGGAAAAGCGCCATGTCCCACGGCGCGGCGACGGACTGGCGCGTCGGCTGGCCCGCTTGCGGGGCCTGGGAGCCCAAGGCGGGCGGGCCGGCGATGGAAACGAAGGGAGGTTGACCGTGATCATCAAGCTCTATGCGGGCGAGGGCAAGCCGGGCGGGAGGGCCGTCTCGGTGGCCAACCTGGGCTGCTCCGCCGCGTACAATTGGGATTATCCCGCGGCCTTGTCCGGCGCCCCCGCCGCGGGGATCGACGTGTGGCCGCTGGTGCAGTTGACCGACGGCTCGCGGGACCGCTTCCTGGCCTGGGCGCGGGAACACCCCATCTCGCATGTGATGATCGAGAACGAGCCGTTCGCGCAAAAGAACCTGACCCCCGCGCAGGCGGCGCGGCGGGTGAACGAGGAGATCCTCCCGGCGGTGAATCAGTGCTGCCCCCAGGCGCGGCGGGTGGTCGGCGGCTTCCTGGTGCAGTATCCGGTGCTGTACCCGGCGATCCGGGGCCGGGCGCGCGAGCTCGTGCAGGGGATCGGCGCGGGGGGCGACGTGATCGCCTTCCACCTGTACCTGAACGAGAGCCCGCGGATGGACGAGGTGGCGCCGCTGGCGGAGTGGTTTCGTCGGCAGGTGGAGGGCATCGCGAAGGACTGGCCGCTCTTCGCCGTCACCGAATGGGGCGTCCTCCACTGCGGCTACAGCGGCCGGGACGTCCCCGCGCTGGAGGAGTACATGCGGCGCACCTGGGACGCGCTCCTCTCCCGCGACTGCTACGCCGCGGCGTGGTACATCGCCGCGCCCAACCGCTTCGTCTCCGCCTTCGCCGACATGGCGCTCTGCCACGACAACGGGGCGCCGAAGCCCCTGGGCCTGACCTACCGGGAGCTCCCCCTGGCCAAGCCGGTGATCGAGCCGGAGCCCGCGCAGCCGCCGCCGGAGGGAGAGGAGTGGACGGTGTTCGTCGACCACTCCTGGCAGACCGCTGGGCGCACCTGGCACGCGCTGGTCAGGAGCAAGGGCGTCATGGAATGACGGGCGTCATGGAATGACGGGCGTCATGGAATGACGAGGAGGGCTAGATGCCGCGACACTGGACGCAAGGGCGCGACGAGAACGGGATCAACTGGATCGCCTGCACCGAGGCCGACACCGGCATCGCCCTGCCGCCGATCCGCTGGGCCGACCACGACCGCCCGGAGACGTTCAGGGGCCTGGCGGCGAAGCAGGAGGGCTTGGCCGCGCGGGAGCAGGAGCGCCTGCTGCGCGCGCTCCTCCGCCTGTGCGTGCTGCGCTACCAGGCCGAGGCGTACCGAGCCATCGCCGAGGCGCTGGCGGCCGGCCAGACGGCTGACGTGCAGGCGATCGTCGAGCTGTCGAGCCGGGAGGCGGAGCCATGACCCGTTTCGAGGTGGTCTTGAAGGACGGCAAGGGGAGCGCGTTCGCCATGGACGCCCCGCCGACGATGGCGGCGGAGTACACCCTGGAGGCCCTGAACGACGGCAAGCCTTTCGTCGCCTGGGCCACCACGCTGGGGACGATGCTCGTCGTCGCCAAGGACCAGATCGCCGTGATCGTGGTGAACGCGCCTGACAGACAGGCGGCGCCTGACAGACAGGCGGCGCCGGAGAGGCCGGAAAGGTAAGGGGATGGCCGTGACGCGACGACGCCGCAAGATCGCCTGGACGAAGCAGCACCCCGCCTTGGCGGGGAGGGTCCGCGAGGCCTACGCGCAGGGCGGCCTGACCCTGCGGGCCGCGGCCCGGCGCTTCGGCCTGCCGACCCAGTTGGTGCGCGACCTGCTGCACGAGTACCATCTGCTGCGGCACACCCGCAGCAAGGGGGGCTTCTACCCGGAGGACCCGCCCCGCTTCCTGGCCCTGGCCGTGGTCTGCGAGGCGGTGGTCCGCTGGCGCGCGCTCCGCCACCGGCCGGGCTCCCCCGAGCGGCAGGCGCTGCTGGCCTTCTTCGCCGACCCGCTCTTCCAGTTCTGGTGCGACCTGGGCGACCTGGACGCCGACGCGGTGGTGGAGTACAACGGCATCCCGGTGGAGACGTGGGCGCGAACGGTGCAAAAGCGTTCCCTTGACAATACACGCACGGTGGGGTATAATGGAATCGCGCAACGGCCTTGCTCGGTCGGCGCTCCCCTTTCCTGACTGGCTGGTGCGGTTCGGGCGGCGGCTCCTGCAGCTGCCGGACGGCCGCTACGAGATCACCTTCACCGTGGACGGGGAGCGGCGCGACTGGACCATCACCTACAAGGGCAAGATCGAGCGAGGCCAGCGATAAGGGGCGGCGGAGGCCGTCCCACATAGTCAAACCGCCCGGCCCACCATAGCCGGGGACAGCACCAGGACCGCCAGCCTCGTCGGTGGACGAGGCCAGAGACACGGCGCTAGGGAAGACGGCATCATGCCGCCGATCCCTCGCGCCGTTTTTTGTTGCACGCAGCAGGAGGGGCCATGTCGGAAGCGACCTTTGCGGTGGAGCTCGCGCCGGTGGAGGCGCTGAAGCCCCACCCGCGCAACTATCGCGGCCACCCCGACGACCAGATCGCCCACATCGTGGCGAGCATCCAGGCCCACGGGGTCTACCGCAACGTGGTGACCGCCCAGGACGGGACGATCCTGGCGGGGCACGGCGTGGTGGAGGCCTGCCGCCGCCTGGGGCTGCCGCGGGTCCCCGTCCACCGGCTTCCCCTGGCCCCGGACGACCCGCGGGCGCTGAAGGTGCTGGCCGGCGACAACGAGATCGAGCACCTGGCCGAGCAGGACGACCGGCTGCTCACCGAGCTCCTGCGGGAGATCAAGGACCAGGACGCCGCGGGGCTGCTGGGCACCGGCTACGACGAGATGATGCTAGCGAACCTGGTCTTCGTCACCCGCCCGGAGAGCGAGATCCAGGACTTCGACGAGGCCGCCCAGTGGGTGGGGCTGCCGGGGTACGAGGCCGCCCCCGACCCGCTCAAGGTGACGGTCAACTTTGCCAACGGGGAGGACCGCGCCGACTTTTTCCGGCGGCTGGGGGTCGCCTTCACCGACAAGACCGACTCCATCTGGTGGCCGCCGCGGGAGCGGGAGGACAAGCTCTCGCTCAAGTTCGTGGAGGGCGACGATGCCTGAGCGCCTGCTCCCGCGCTACCCGATCTACGTCCCCTCCAAGGGGCGCCACGACGCCTGCTACACCGCGCGGTTCCTGATCCAGGACGGGGTGCCCTTCCGCCTGGTGGTGGAGCCGGGGGAGCGGGACCGCTACGCCGCGGCCTTCGGCCCGGAGCGGGTGCTGACGCTGCCGTGGGACAACCCCGGCTCGGTGATCCCGGCGCGCAACTGGATCAAGGAGCACGCCACGGCGGCGGGATACGAACGGCACTGGCAGCTGGACGACAACATCCGGCGCATCCGGCGGCTGTACCGGGGCAAAAGGATCCCCTGCGCCGCCGGGGTCGCCCTGCGGGTGGTGGAGGATTTCGCCGACCGCTACGAGAACGTGGCCCTGGCCGGGCTGAACTACGAGTTCTTCGCCATCGGGGAGGAATTGCCGCCCTTCTACCTGAACAGCCGGGTCTACTCCTGCACCCTGGTGCTGAACCGCCTCCCCCACCGCTGGCGGGGGCGCTACAACGAGGACACCGACCTCTGCCTGCAGGTCCTGGCCGACGGCTGGTGCACCGTGCTGGTCAACGCCTTCCTGACCCAAAAGGCGCGGACCATGACCATCAAGGGGGGCAACACGGCGGCGCTCTACCAGGGCGACGGGCGGCTCAAGATGGCCCGCTCCCTGGAGCGGCTCTGGCCGGGGGTGGTCAAGACGTCGCGGCGGTTCCAGCGGCCGCAGCACGTGGTCTACGACGCCTGGCGGCGCTTCGACACGCCGCTGCGGCTCAAGCCGGGGGTGGACCTGGCCCAATTGCCGCCGGTGGACGACTACGGGCTGCGGCTGGCTCAGGTGGCGGAGATCAAGAGCGAGAGCCTGCGCCGGTGGTACGCGGCGCAGGTTGACCAGGCGGGTTGACGCCGTGGCGCAGCGAGACGCCCTCCGGGCGTTCGAGAAGCAGAAGCAGGCGCTGAGCCTGGCGCTGGCGGGCGTCAGCTACCAGACCATCGCGGAGCGGGTGGGCTACCGCTCCAAGCAAGCGGCCTGGAAGGCGGTCAAGAGCGCCCTGCACAAGTCCATCGCCAAGACCGCGGAGGAGGAGCGGCTGGTGCAGTCCGAGCGGCTGAACGTCATGCTCAAGGCCGTCTGGCCGGGGGTGATGGACGGCCAGCTGAAGGCCATCGAGACGGCGCTGCGGATCGAGGAGCGCCGCGCCCGCCTGTGGGGGCTGGACGCGCCGCTCAAGACCAGCGCGCGGGAGCGGGTGACGGTCAGGTTCGTGCCCGAATGGGATGACGATGGAGACGACGGTGGAGTTCCGCTATCGCCGCCGGAGGCTGCATGAGCGCCAGCAGGAGTTCGTGGCGCATCCGGCGAAACGAAAGGTGGTCCGCGCCGGGCGCCGTTCGGGCAAGACCGTGGGCGTGGCTGATCTGGCGGCATCTGCGTTCGCGGAGCGCGGCCGCCGCGTCCTGTACGCCACCCCCACGCAGGACCAGGTGGGGCGCTTCTGGTACGAGGTCAAGCGGGCCTTTCGCCAGGCGGTGGCCCGGGGGATCCTGCGCAAGGACGAGACCGAGCACGTCATCGAATGGCCGGACACCAACGCGCGCATCCGGGCCAAGACCGCCTGGAACGCGGACACCTTGCGGGGCGACTATGCGGACCTGCTGATCCTGGACGAGTTCCAGCTGATGAACGAGGACGCCTGGGAGCTGGTGGGGGCGCCGATGCTGCTGGACAACAACGGCGACGCGGTCTTCATCTACACCCCGCCCAGCCTCCGCTCGGCGGGGGGGAGCAAGGCCAGGGACCCCCGCCACGCGGCCAAGCTGTTCCAGCGGGCCCAGGCGGACGCGACGGGGCGGTGGGCGGCGTTCCATTTCACCAGCCACGACAACCCGTTCATCAGCCGGGAGGCGCTGGACGAGATCAGCCGGGACATGACCCGCCTGGCCTACCTGCAAGAGATCATGGCGGAGGACATCGAGGACGCGCCGGGGGCGCTGTGGAAGCGGGACCTGCTGGAGCAGTTCCGGGTCCTCCAGGCGCCGCCGTTGCTGCGGGTCGTGGTGGCGGTGGACCCGGAGGCGACCAGCGGGCCCGGCAGTGCCGAGACCGGGATCGTCGCGGCGGGGCTGGGGGCGGACCGGCACTATTACGTCCTGGCCGACGACTCGCTGCGGGCCAGCCCCCACGGCTGGGCGACCCAGGCCATCGCGGCGTGCCGCCGCCTCCAGGCGGACCGGCTGGTGGCGGAGGCCAACAACGGCGGCGAGATGGTGGAGCACACGCTGCGGACGGTGGACCCGGCCGTCCCGTACAGGGCGGTCCACGCCAGCCGCGGCAAGCAGGTCCGGGCGGAGCCCATCGTGGCGCTGTACGAGCAGGGCAAGGTCCACCACGTGGGGAGCTTCCCCGCGCTGGAGGACCAGTTGTGCCAGTGGGTGCCCGGCGATCCCAGCCCCGACCGGCTGGACGCGTTGGTGTGGGCGATGACCGAGCTGGCGGGGGGCGCCAGCCCGGCGGTGATCCCGATACGAGGCG
This sequence comes from Chloroflexota bacterium, assembly GCA_012689325.1. Lineage (GTDB taxonomy): Bacteria > Chloroflexota > Anaerolineae > JAAYEA01 > JAAYEA01 > JAAYEA01. Next base: position 1,782 of record JAAYEA010000383.1, on the reverse strand, counting down.
GAGATGGCTAGGCGACAGGTGGCGTGGGTGCTGGGCGGCGGCCTGGAACGGGCCGCGCGCATGGTCACGGAGGCGCAGTTCATCAGCGCCGAGGAGCTGTTCGCGCAGCTCAAGTCGGGGGGCGACGCCACCACCCCCGCGGGCGCCTACGCCTCGGTGGTCTGGGCCTACCGCTGCGTCAACCTGCGGGCGTTGACCATCGGGGCCCTGCCCTGGCGGGTGGTGGACCGGGCGGGGAACGAGGTGGCGTGGCCGCTGGCGGAGGCGCTGGACGACCACCTGGCGCGGATCGAGTTCGCCCTAAGCGTGTGGGGCGCCGCCTACCTGCTCAAGGCGGGCGACGGGGGGACGCTGCGGGGCTTCCAGTGGCTGAACCCGCTGACCATGCGGCCGGTGGCGGACGCGCTGACGGGGATCACCGCCTTCGAGCAGCGGCTGCGGAGCAAGGGCGCCATCGAGGTGGTGCGCTCGTTCCGGCCCGGCCAGGTGATCTACCACCGGCTGGAGAACCCGGCCGACGACCTGGGGCCGGGGGTGTCGCCGCTGCAGGTGGCGCTCTCGGCGGCGGGGCTGGCCCGCAACGCCAACGTCTTCGCCGAGCGGTTCTTCGAGTACGGGGCCATCCCCGCCCTGGTGCTCTCCACCGAGCAGGACGTGCTGCCGGGCGAGCGGGAGGAAGTGCAGCGGTGGTGGCAAAAGACCTTCGGCGGGGTGCGCCGGGCCTGGGAGACCTTGATCGTGGGGCGCGGCCTCAAGCCGGTGGTCATCGGGTCGCCGGTGAAGGACCTGGCCCTCTCGGCGCTGTACCAGGAGATGCGCGACCAGATCTGCGTGGCCTTCGGCGTGCCGCAGACGCTGCTGGCCGACGCGGCGAATTTCGCCACGGCCCGAGAACACAAGCTGGAATTCTACTACGGGACCATCTTCCCGGAGGCGGACCTGATCGCCAAGGGGCTGAACCGGCAGCTCTTCGAGCCGCTGGGGCTGGCCTTCGAGTGGGCCACGGAGCAGGTGGAGGCGGTGCAGCAGGACGAGGCGACCAAGGCGGCGGCGATCACGAGCTTGTACGCCAAGGGGATCATCACCCTGTCGGAGGCGCGGGAGCAGTTGGGGTACGGCCCGCTGCCGGGGGAGGAAGGGGCCGCGGAGCCTGCACCCGTTGTGGGGGAGGAGCCGGAGATCGCGCCGGTCAGCAAGGCAGCCTATCAGGACCTGGCCCGTTGGCGCAAAAAGCTGGCGCGGGGCGAGGGGCATTTCGTCAGCGCGGCCATCCCCGACTGGCTGCGCGCGGCGGTCCGGGCGCGGCTGCTGCACCCGCTCTTGGCCGACCACGCCATCGAGCCCGCCCTGCGCCGGTTCGACGCGGAGGGGGCGCGGAAGAAGCTGACCAAGAAGGTCGCCGCCGCGCTGTCCTCCCACGCCGACGACGTGATCGCCGGGGCGCTGGGCGGGGCGATGCCGGAGGCGGCGCTGGGCAACCTGAGCGTCTCCCTGACCTCCACCCTGACCGAGGGGCTGCTGCTGATCGCCCTGGACCTGCTCTTGGAGCTGGCGACGGAGACGGGCGTCGGGATCGACTACGACAAGGCCATGATCGACGCCGCCAAGTGGGCCGCCGATTACAGCTACGAGCAGGTCAAGGACGTCGTGGACACGGAGCGGCGGCTGTTGCAGGACGTGATCAGTCGCTTGACCGATGGGCAGATCGACCAGGAGGCGGCGGAGCTGCTGCTGCGCCCGTCCTTCGGGGAGGTCCGCGCCGCATTGATCGCCACGAGCGAG
>JAAYEA010000382.1 GCA_012689325.1 Chloroflexota bacterium | reverse complement strand
TCCTCCACCGGTCGGCCGCCCAGGCCAGCGCGATCCCTGCAAAATCCGCCGCAAGGTCGAAGGGGCTGGCGGTGCGCCGCGGCGACCAGCCCTGGGCCAGTTCCTCCAGCAGGGCGACGAGGGCCACCAAAAGCGGCCCCAAGGGCAGCGCCACCCCGAGCACCCGCACCGTCCGGCGGTTCAGCGCCCGGTGCAGCAGGTAGGCGGCGATCCCCAGCAGGACGACATGCCCGATGGTGTCGTAGGCGGGGATGTAGGCGATCTCGGCGGGAATGTGGCCGAGATACGCCAGGGCGATGATGCTGACCAAGAGGGCGAGATAGACGAGAAACGCGATCGTCCACACGGCAGGGGCCCTTCTCTACACGCTTCGTTCCACAAAGAACAGCGGGTCCCGCGCATACGCTGCCAGCGCTGCCTCCCACATGGGCGCGGCGCGGACCAGATGGGCCTCCGCCTGCAACGCCTGCCCCTGGCGAATCCAGCCGCCCTCGTGGACCAGCGCGATCCGGTCGTAGCGCTGGCGATAGCCGGAAAAGTTGTGCCGCCGCACGCTCATGGTCGTCTCGCGCCCGTCGGCGTGGATGATGCGGTAGGTGAGGGTCGGGCCAAAGAGGTAGGGCGGCTGGGCGACCTCTTCCACGGCGTGCATGGAGGTGTTGGGACGCAGCCCGCAGCCGAGGAAGAGGATGCTCCCATCCACGGCGGGGAGCTTGCGCCAGGGAGAATGGGGGCCGCAGGGCGTGTCGTCCAGGTGGTGCTCGCCCAGGAGAGCCGCAGCCTGGGGGCCGACGCCGCCCATGGAGTGGGTGGGGTTGACGCTGCGCAGCGTGCCGGGGCGGGTGCGGAAATGCTCCGGGATGACGCCGATGCAACTGGGCGTGCGGGCCACGTCAAAGACCGGGTTGGCGGCGTGGACGGTGGCATAGCTCAGGGCGGGGAGGAGCAGCGTCCCCTCGGGCCCCAGCGCCTCGAGCAGGCCGAGGATGACGGTCTCGGGGCCGCCGGGGACATAGCCCAGGGCGCTAAGGGAGGAATGGACGAGGAGCGCGCTCCCCGGTCGCACGCCCAGGGCCAGCATGTCCTCGGCGAGGCGGTGTTGGTGGGTGTATTCGGTCATGGCAGGCTCCAGCATGGGATGGGTAGATTCTAGGCGGATTCGCGACGGGCGCAAGCGCGCGGGGCGCCTACAGGGCCAGGTACCAGACCAGCATCACCTCGTGGGCGACCGGGGGGTGCAGCCAGTAGGCGTAGCGGTTGATCTCGCCGAGGTGGCAGCCCTGGGCGCGATAGAAGCGGCAGGCCGCCACGTTGATGTTCTGGGTCTCGATCTTGAGCTGGGCGCAGCCGCGGGCGCGGGCCCATTCGCCAGCGCGGCGAAAGAGCATCCGGCCCACCCCCTCCCGCCGGCAATCGGGGCTCACGCGGATGTCCCACAGCACCGCCAAGTCGCGGCGTCCCGCCAGCATGTGGACGCCGGGCGTATCAAAGGCCACGGCGGCGGCGCCCACGGGCTGCCCGTCGCGTTCGGCGAGAAAGAAGGCCCAGTTGCGCACGTCGAATTGGCGCGGCCAGGCGCTGGGGAGCTCGCCCGTGGCGGGATCGTCGTAATCCTTGCGGTAGGGCGGCTCCACGGGCCGCAGGCGCAGCGACAGGCCGCCCAGGCCGCCGTCGCGCCCCTCCACCTCCAGCATCTCCCGCACGTCGAAGGCGATGGAGACCTGGCCGTAGCGGTCCAGTTCCTCGGGGCCGATCTCGCGCACGGCGATGGTCACGGCTCCTCTCCTTCGGCGGCCTGGACCAGCCGATAGAGCGGCGCGCGGCCCGCCATGCCCGCGCGCGTGGCGAGGCCGAGCTTGCGCAGGCAATAGGCGGCGCGCTGCGCCTGGGGCAGCCGGACGCCCATCTGGCGGGCCAGGGAGCGAGCGGTGAAGGGCTGCTCCAGGTCGGTCGGGAGGAGCGCCAGCAGGTCGGCGCGGCCGCGGAAGCGGACCAGCCTATCCACGCCCAGCAAGCGGCGCTCCACCAGGCTGACACCGCGGCGCCGCCAGCTCCCCTGCCCGTCGGCGCAGCGCACGTCCTCCTCCTGCGTCATCGCCACGACGATGGTCAGGTTGGGGTGGTCGAGCAGGGTTGGCAGGCGCACCAGCTCGTCAAAGAGGTCGGCGGGCTGGCCGCGCTTGGGCGAGCGGCGGCGCCCCAGCTCGTGGCCATCGGCGGGGTCGAGCTGGACGATCCACTTGACGGCGGCGACGGGATAGACCAGCTCGACGGGGTGGTCGGCGAGCAGCGCCTGGAGCTTGGCGCGGATGAGGCCGAAATGCCGCGTCTGCACCTCGATCAGGAGGTCGCCGCGGACGATATCCACGACATAGCCGCCCACGGGGGACTCGAGCAGGTCGCCGGGCTGGGCCAGGTAGGCCTTGAGCCCGGCGTGGAGGGCGCTTTCGTTCTCGAGGCCGATGTTACTGCCCATATCCCGCATTCACATAGTTGCTATCCGCGTCCGGCCCGTGGCCCAATTCAGCCAGCCGCCGCCGAAAGTCGGCGACGGCGCCGGCGTACTCGGGCGCGTCGATGACGTTGGTCAACTCGCCGGGATCGCGGGCCAGGTCGAAGAGGACCTCGGGCATGTCGGGGCCATAGTATTGGTACTTGAGCCCGCCCTGCTTGATCATCAGGTTGCGGGCGCCGAACTGGGAGACGGCCTCGTCGGACCAGCCGGCGGCGCGGCCTTCCATGAGCGGCACCAGGCTGCGGCTATCCAGCCCGGGCGGGGTGGGCAACCCGGCCAGGTCGCAGAGGGTGGCAAAGAGGTCGCACTGGCTGACGTTCTGCGTCACCGCCGCGCCGCTGGGAAGGCGCCGGGGCCAGCGGATGATCAGCGGCACGCGGGCGCTGGCTTCGTAGAACTTTTGCTTTTCCCAGATGCCGTGCTCGCCCAGCATGTCGCCATGGTCGCTGGTGTAGACGATGATCCAGTCGTCCAGGTCCTGCCCGGCATCGTCCAGGGCCTCCAGCACACGGCCAAAGGCGTCGTCCACCGCTTCGATCATGCCGTAATAGGCGGCCGTGGCGCGGCGGATATCGCGCGCGGAGGCGTCGATGCCGGGGCGGACCTGCCGCTGGCCCAGGAAGGGGTGGTCGGAGGGGGTCTGGCCCAAGAACGGCTGCACCCGGCTCAGATAATACTTGAAGCGCCGTTCGTCGGTGAAGAAAGGATAGTGCGGCTGCAGCAGGCTCAGCTTGAGCAGGAGCGGCTGCTGCGGCTGCTCGCGATCATAGTAGGGGTCGAGAAAGTGCCGCTCGATCGCCTCCAGCGCGCCGGCCAGCGCCAGGTCGTCGCGTTTCTGGTAGGGGCCGTGGGCGACCCCGGCGCGCTGAATCTCTTTGGCGTCCGACCACTTGACCTCGCGCGTCTCGCGGGTGTAGCGGGCGAACTCGGCGGGCTCGCGGCCCTCGAGGTAGCGCGCATCCACATGGCAATCCCCGGCGATGCGGTCGGTCCAACCCTGCATCTGGTCGGTGCCCACATGGTGCAGTTTGCCGCAGCAGACGGTGGCATAGGCGTACTGGGCAAAGCGCCGGGCGAAGGTCATGGCGCCCGGGGCCAAGTCTTGCCCAAAGTGCTCGCAACGGCAGGTCCGCGGGAGCTGGCCCGCCATCATGCATTGCCGGCCGGGGATGCAAATGGGCGAGGGCGCGTAGGCGCTGGAGAACACCACGCCGGTGCGCGCCAGCTCGTCCAGCGTCGGGGTGCGGATCACCGCGTTGCCCTCATAGCCTGCGACGTCGGCGCGGTGCTCGTCGCTCATCAGGAAAAGGATGTTGGGACGCTCGGCCATCGGGTCGCCTCCTCAGTCTCGAATGTGGATGGGATAGGCGCCATAGTCCAGCGCGGCCTGAACGTAGGCATCGATGTTGTCCAGGAATTTGAGCATTTGGTCCGCGTTCTGCGCCGAGTCGGTGCCGCCGTGCAACCCGCCGGGGCGGAGGGTAAAGCCGCCCCCTGGGGCCGCGGCGCGGATCGCCTCCCGGACCTCGCGGCGGACCTCGGCGCGGGACATGAACAGAAAGTTCTGCGAGGCGACATTGCCGGAAAGGAGCATCCGGTCGCCCACCAGCCGCTTGGCCGCGGCCAGGTCCACGTCGCCGAAAGGTGCATGCTCGAGCGGCTCCAGCGAGTCGATGCCCATCTCGGCGAACTGGCGCAGATACCTCATGCAATTGCCGTGGCAGTGGGCGCGCATCCTGCCGCCGATGCGATGCACCGCGTCGTTGACGTGCTGGTCATAGGGGAAGACGAACTCGTCAAAGAGGCGCGGGCCCATCCAGGGCGGGGTGAGCATCTCGTGGGCGGTGACGCCAAAGTAGCGGCCCGTCCCGAGGGCGCCCATGGCGGCGACCGCCTCGGCCACCTGGCGATTGCTCGCCTCCAAGAAGCGGTGGATGACCTCGGGCATGGCGAGGAACCAGCTATAGACCTCGGTGAGGTTGGCGTTGCGGACCAGCCAGCCCAGGGGGTGCAGCGTGTACACCAGCGGCAGGCCGCGGTTGCCCAGCTCGGCGGTGCAGCGGTCCAGGTTAGCAAGGTTGAGCGGGATGGGCTCGCGCGGCGCGTCAGCGAGGCGGATCATCTCGTCCGGGGTCTCGATGTAGCGGCGCTCCCAGAGGTAGTCGCTGGGGGCGAGGGTGACGTGCTGGTGCTTGGTGAGGGCATGGAACTCGCCGGCCGCGGTGCGGTGGACCCGGCGCAGGCGATAGTAATCGCCTGGGACGTTCTCGATCACCTCTTCGGTATAGGCGGTGCGGAGGCCGCAAAAGCCCGAGTCAAAGCCCGAGACGTTCCGAAAGTGGTCGGCCTGGGTATCCACGAACTCGACGAGGCGCTGGGCCTCGGGAAAGGCGCGAGCCGCCTCGGCCAGGCCGATCTCGATGGGCACCCGGTCCGGCTCGCGGAAGGACCAGGCGGTGAGGAGCCTGGTCCTGGAGTCCATGACGGTCATGTCGTCTCCCGATCTTGGCGGCCGAGCCCCGGCTGGCCGGCCAGTAGCTTGCCCGCCTCGGCCAGCAGCCAGCTCTGGAAAGCGGGGATCCCCTCCCGGAGACGCGCGGCGGCGTTGACCTGCACCCAGATGACGAGGCGCTCCCGCTCTTTGGGCATCCGGCGCAGGTAGCGGGCGCGGAACCAGCGGTCGAACCAGCGCACCACGACGCCCTGCGCGCGGCTGACCAGCGCCGAAGCAGCCAGCCCCTGCAGGATGCAGGTGGTGCGCGCCAGGTCGCACAGGGGGTGGCCGGCGGTGGCGTCGAGCCAGTCGATGATCACGGCGCGGCGCCCGCAGAGCAGGACGTTCTTGGGGTGCAGGTCGCCGTGGCAGAGCTGGTCGCCATCGGGCAGCGTGTCCAGCGCCCGCAGGGCCGCCTCGCGCACGGCGGGCGGGAGGGCCGGGGCGGCGCCGAGGGTGAACCGGAGCCGCTCGCGCTGGCGCGGCAGGCCGGGCATGCCGCGCACGGCGTGGACGGCGAGGTGCAGGTCGGCGAGCTGGCGGGCGTAGCGCCAGGCCAGCCAGGGGCGGCGGGCCAGCGCATCGAGCAGGTCCGGGCCATCCACCCGCTCAAAGACCAGGCCTTGCCGCCCGGCAACCTCGACCCGCTCGCCCAGGGCGGGGACCGGGAGCCCGGCGGCTTGCAGCGCCGCCCCGAGCAGGGCCTCGCGCTCCGCGAGGACGGGCGGGAACTCGGGGCGGTAGAGCTTGAGCACCCGCCCCTCGCCCCAGGCATAGATCTCGGCGGTGCGTCCTTCGGCGATGGGCGGGCCCAGAGTCAAGGTGGCAACTCCTTAGAGGTCTCTCTTGCGCCGCTCTGGCAGGGGCGATTCGGTAGGGGTGATTTGGTGGGGGCAATCTGGCGGGGGCAATTCATGAATTGCCCCTGCCGGCCCGCAACCAAGAGACCCCTATTTGCGCGGCTTGCCAAAGATGGCGGCGATTCGCTTCATGTCGAACTTGTCGGTCCGGTCATAGTTGTAGACGCCGTTCTGCTCTTGCTCCACGTCGGTGAGCTGGGTGTAGCAAAAGCCGCAGATGTGCGGGTAGCTGAGGATGG
>JAAYEA010000381.1 GCA_012689325.1 Chloroflexota bacterium | reverse complement strand
TACGAGATCCCCGGCCTCATCGTCGTGACGGGCCTGCTGGTGGAAAACCGCGGCCCAGATGCCGCTCATAACGTGCGGATCAACATCAGTTATGAGGGCACCCAGGTGGCGATGATCCACCACATGCAGGTGGTCAGCGACGAAGCGTATGTCCTGCGCGGCGGCGGGGAGCAGCACCGCTTCGCCACCATCCGCCTCCGCCAGATGTTGCCCGGCAGCAAGCTCTTTGTCTATATGGCGACCTCGGATACCGTCCCGCCAGAAGTCCGCCTCTCCACGTACGAAAAGGCCAGCAAGTAGCCGCTCTGCGCTAGGCTTCCCACGAGGCGATCAGCCCCCCCAGCAAGCGCGGGCCACGCAGCGGCTCGCCGTGACCCGTTAGCAGCACCTGCGCGTCCAACCCAGCCAATCGCCGAATGGTTTCGCGGGCCAGCGCCGCGTCTTGCATGGTGAACCGCCACATCTCCCGGCAGCGCCCGTGGTCCGAGAGCAGCAGGTCGCCCACGAGCAGCACCGGGGGCCGATAGAGACTGATGCTGCCCAGGGAGTGGCCGGGGGTGTGGAGCACCTGCCAGCCGGCGAGGGTCTCCCCGCCTTCCAGCAGCTCGTCCACGGCCAGGTCGACACGGCCTAGCACCCCGGAGGTCAATCGCTTAAGCCAGGGACGGCGCGGCTCCGTTCCGGCGATGCAGGGCGCGTCCAGGCGGTGGGCATAGACCCGGGCCCCCGTCAGCCGGCGCAGCTCCGGCGCGCTGCCGATGTGGTCCACGTCGTGGTGGGTGAGCACGATGTGGCGCAGCGCCTCGGGCGCCAGCCCCTGGCTCTCCATGTAACTGACGATCCGGGACGCGTGGCCGGGCATCCCCGTGTCCACCAGCAGCGGCTCAGGATCGAGGGACAGATAGGCATTGACGGCCTGCCCTGCCTTCCCCAGGCTGATTCTGTGCAGGCCGGGCATGATCTCCATGTGGATCCTCCTTGTCATGCGGCGTGGTGAGGGCGCGGCCGGAACCGCTCGGTTACGTCGAAGGCCCAACTGGCGCGGGCGCCGCACTGCCGGCAGCGCGCCGTCAGCAGGTCGAGGTAGCGGCCCTCGCGCCGCACCAGCGCCTGGGAGCCGAGCTGATAGCGCCCGCCACAGGCGCAGCGCTGCTGGGCCAAGTAGGCATACTCTTCGCTGATCTTGGTGACGGGGATGGCGCGTGCCGGGCTGTCTCCCATATGGCGCTCCTTGTGGGCTGATGCGCGCATTATATGCCCTGGCGGGGGCCTGTCAATGCCGGGGCGCCGGATAGCGCGATGCGCCTGGGATTTGACATTTCTGCAGTTTCAGCTATGATAACGTACCAACGTGATCTACAAGCGCCAAGTCCTGCCCGCTTTTCTGCGGGCGGGATTTTTCTAATCCATGTTGGCCCGGTTGGATCCCGCCGCCTTTTGGGGCACAACACAGGAGTTATGCTCATGATAACCGAAAAACAACTTCGCCAAGCTCGCAAGTCCCTGGAAAAGGAAAGAAAACAACTGCTGGCGCGCGCCCAGTCCCCCAGCTCGGTGCTGAATCCGGCAGATGAGCGGGACACGGACGAGGCCGATATCATCGTCAACATCCAAACGCGCGCCCAAGAGTTGTGGGCCAAGGATGGCTGGCAGCAGAGGTTGTACGAAATCGACCACGCGCTGCAGCGCATGGATGAGGGCGGCTATGGCCAGTGCGAGATCTGCGGCGAGGAGATCGACCCCGATCGATTGCTGATCCTGCCCGAGACCACCGTCTGCGTGCGCTGTCGCGAGCGCGTGGAAAAGCGGATGTATGCCTCGGATTGGGACGAGGAGACCGCGGATTTTGTCGAGGACGAGGATGCCGAGACCACCGAGGATGACGACGACGATGATGTGGAGGATTTCGTCCTCGGCGATGACGATGACCGATAGCGGCAGGCCAGCGCGGGCCCATCCGGCCCGAGTTCCATAGGTCCAGGCACGTTCTGCAGGGAGCGGGAGAGCATCTCCCGCTCCCTTGCCGTTAGGGGCGAAAAGTTTGGCCGACGGGCCAAATGATGGTATCATGACTTACTCGGGGTGGAAATACGGATATGGAAAGGCAAGCGATGACCAAGACTCTGATCTCGGCGGCTATCAGCATCGCGCTATTGGCCACCGGGCAAGCGTTGCTGAAATACGGGCTGATGCGCGCGGGCGGCGTGAACTTTGGGGGCGGGGAGCTGCTCAAGGGCTTCCGCACGATCGTGACCACCCCCACCATTATCCTGGGGTTTCTCTGCTACGGCGCTAGCTCGCTGCTTTGGCTGGATGTGCTGTCCAAACTGGATATCAGTCTGGCCTTCCCCCTGGTGAGCCTCACCTACGTGATCACCCTGTTCGTGGGGGGCCTCTTCTTCAATGAAGTGATCACCCTTACGCGGGTGCTCGGCGTGCTGGTCATCATAGGCGGGGTCGCGCTCGTCGCGCGAAGCTGAGCGGCTCATATGCGCGCCGCTGAGATCCGCTTCGGCGAGCATGGAGCCAGCGCGCTCAAGGCAATGGCCAAATGCGACGAGTTGTGCGGCGGCAGGGGCCCAAGGAGGGGAGCATGAACCTGAAAGGCGCGAGCATTCTGGTGACGGGCGGGGCTGGCTTTGCGGGCTCTTGCCTGGTGGAACAGTTGGTGGCCCGCGGCGCGCAGGTGACCGTGGTGGACAACCTCGCCCGGGGCAAGCGCGAGAACCTGGCGGCGGTCTGGGAGCGCATCCGGTTCGAGGAGCTGGATACGCGGCAGGACGCCTTTCTGGACCTGTTGGTGGCGGGGCGCTACGATCTCGTTTTTCACCTGGCGGCGGTCTCCTACGTGCCCGACTCGGTGCGCGACCCCCAGCGCGACCTGGAAACCAACCTGCTGGCCACCTTCCGCCTGGTGGAGACGATCCGCGCCAACAAGCTCTCCACCGCCGTGATCAACACCTCGTCGGCGGCGGTCTATGGCGACCTGAACAAGGTGCCCCTCTCCGAGGGCGACCTCTGCATCCCCGTATCGCCCTATGGCGTGAGCAAGCTGGCCGGGGAGCGCTACCTGGATGTCTATGCCCAGCTCTACGGGCTGCGCGGCGCTTCCATGCGTTTCTTCTCGCTCTTTGGCCCGCGCCAGGAAAAACAGGTGGTGTTCGATTTCATCCGCAAGCTGCACGATAACCCGCACCAGATGCTCATGTTCGGCGACGGCTCGCAGGTGCGAGACTTGAACTATGTGGAGAACGCGGTGGACGCCGCGCTCTGCATCGCCGAGAACGCGCCGCTGCAGGGCGAGGTCTATAACGTCGCCGCGGGGCACAGCCTCTCCATCCTGGGCCTGGCGCAGATGATCGCCCGGCAGATGGGCATCTCGCCGGCGTATACCTTTACCGGCAGCGTGCGCCCCGGCGATCCGCAAAAGTGGGTGGCCGATATCGCCAAGCTGCGGGCCCTGGGCTACGAGCCGCGCATCGACCTCGAGGAGGGCATGCGCCGCACCATCGCCTGGTTTCGGTCCCGAGCCGCCTGAGCGAGATGCGCCGATGCAGATACTGCGCCTGGTCCACGAATACTCGCTGCCCTGGCACGGCATGACCCCCGGCCCCTACGAGCCATCGGCGGCGCAGGTGGCGCTGGGGGACGCCGTGACCATCATCTGCGGCAGGTATCCCCACTTTCGCGCCCTCCGCGATGCGCGCTTTTACGCGTTGCAGACCAAGGCCACCTTGCCGTATGTCGGTCCCTTTCCGGCGACCACGCCCATCAGCGCGCCGCGCCAGCAGGCCATAGAGGGGTTTGCGTGACAGATAAGGCTCTCGTTTTCGATATTCAGCGTTTTTCGCTCCATGATGGGCCGGGCATCCGCACGCTCTTCTTTTTCAAGGGCTGCCCGCTGCGCTGCCAGTGGTGCCAAAACCCCGAGGGGCTGTTTCCCTACCGGGAGATGGCCTATTACGGCCAGTTCTGCATCGGCTGCGGCGAATGTCGCCAGGCCTGCCCGGAGGACGCCATCACCTACGAGGGCGCGGAGCGCATCATCCGCGCGCGCTGCACCCGGTGCGGGGCCTGCGCGGAGGTCTGCTACGCCGAGGCGTTGCGGGTGGTGGGGCGCGAGTATACCCCTGAGGAGCTCTTGGCCGAGGCGCTCAAGGATGAGCCGTTCTACAAGACCTCCGGCGGCGGGATCACCGTCTCGGGCGGCGAGCCGACCCTGCAGCCGGAGCCGCTGCGGGCTTTTCTGCGGCTGTGCAAGGGGAGTGGCCTGCATACGGCCCTGGAGACCTGCGGGTTCACCTCTTGGGCGGTGTTGAGCAGCTTGCTGCCGGACCTGGACCTGGTGCTGTACGACGTCAAGGCGGTGGACCCTGGGCTGCACCGGCGGCTCACCGGGCGCGACAACGCCGAGATCCTGGCCAACCTGCGCCGGCTGACGGAAACGGGCGTGGCGGTGATCCCGCGGGTCCCGCTGATCCCGACCCTGAACGCCACCGACGATAACCTGCGCGCCATCGCCGACCTGCTGGCGGAGTTGGGCTTTCGCGTGGCGCACCTGATGCCCTACCACCGGCTGGGGGAGAGCAAGCTGGCCCGCCTGGATAGCCCGCAGTCCCCGCTCAACCTGGACGAGCTGACGGCGGAGGACAAGGAGCGCGCCGCCGGTTGGTTCACGGCGCGTGGCCTGCGGGTCTCGCTGGGAGGAGGATAGCCCGTGGCCGGGCGCGAGCGCGTGGCGGGGATCGTGCTGGCCGCGGGCGGGGCGCGCCGCTACGGGCAGCCCAAGCAACTGCTGCGAGTGGGCGGGCGCGCGCTGGTGGAGCGGGCGCTGGACGCGGCGCAAGGCGCTGGGCTGGCCCCTGTGGTCCTGGTGGTGGGCGCGCAGGCCGAGGCCGTGTTGGGCTGCGTCGGCGCGCGCCAGGGGATCCGCGTCGTGCGCAACCCGGATTGGGCGCAGGGGATGAGCACCTCGCTGCGCGCGGGCCTGGCGGCGTTGGAGCCCGAGGTGGGCGCGGCGTTGATCCTGCTGGCGGACCAGCCGGGGGTGGATGCGGCGCTCGTCGAGCGGCTGCTGGCGGCGCGCGCGGATGGCCGCCCGCGCCTGGTGGCCCCAAGCTGCCAGGGGCGGCGGGGCAACCCGGTGCTGTTCGACCGCTCGCTCTTTTCCGAGTTGCTGGCCGTCACGGGCGACCAGGGCGGGCGCGCCGTGGTCGCCGCGCACCAGGACGAGCTGGCGCTGGTCGAGGTGGGGGCTGGCGCCTTGGCCGATATCGATGAGCCTGACGATTACGCTCGCGTTGTGGGCGCGGGCGATTTCAAGCCAGAGGAGTGACCGGACGAGTGCAGACCAAATCGCTGACCGATATCCGCAACTTGCTGATCGACATGGATGGCGTGCTCTATCACGGCAATGCGCCGGTGCCCGGGGCGCGCGAGTTCGTTGCCTGGGCCGAGGAGCGCGGTCTGGGGTTCCTGCTCTTTACCAACAACTCGACGCTGACGCCGGAGCAGTATGTGCTCAAGATCGCCAAGATGGGGATCATGGTGACGCCCGAGCACATCTTTACTTCGGCGCAGGCCACGGCGATGTATTTGCCTCGGCTGGTGCCGCCGGGCGCGGCGCTCTATGTCATCGGGCAAGACGGCCTGCGCGTCGCGCTGACCGAGGCTGGCTACCGCTTCGCCGATAGTGACGTGTCGGCGGTGGTGGTGGGGATGGACACGCAACTGACCTACGAAAAGCTCTGCCTCGCCACGCTGGCCATCCGCGCCGGGGCGCTCTTTGTGGCGACCAACCCCGATGTCACCTTCCCTTCCGAGCGGGGGATCATCCCCGGCAACGGGGCGGCCTTGGCCGCCATCGAGACCGCCACCGGGGTCAAGCCGATCATGGTCGGCAAGCCCGAGAGGGCGATTTTCGAGATCGCGCTGGCCCGGCTGGGGGCCCTGGCGGAGAACACTGCCATGATCGGCGACCGCCCCGAGACCGACGTGCTGGGCGGGCAACAGGCCGGGCTGATGACCATCCACGTGTTGACGGGCGTCGCTAACCGGGCGGACCTGGCCGCCTCCGGACTGACGCCGGATTGGGTTTTCGACGATCTGCCTGCCCTGCGGGAGGCCTGGGTCGCCGCCAGCGCGGGCGCGGATAGGCAGCCGTGAGCGCCGCGGATTTTGACCCCAGGGCTTATGACGCCGAGGTCGAGCACCATTACCGCTGGAACTTTTGGGTCAATGTGCTGGATAGCACCTTCTTTTTCTTTGGCGTGAGTTTCGTCGCCGACAGCACGGTGATCCCCTTGTACGTTTCGCACCTGACGGATAGCCGGGTGCTGATCGGGCTGGCCTCGGCCATCGCTGGCTCGGCCTGGTTCTTGCCGCAACTGCTCATGGCCAACGCCACCGAGCGACTGGCCCGCAAAAAGCCCGCCTTGGTCAAGTACGGCTTCCTGGCTGAGCGTTTGCCGGTCCTCCTGATGGCGACTTCGTCGTTTCTGCTCGCAGCCTCGCGGCCTGGGCTGGCGCTGGTTGCCTTCTTCCTTTTCTATGCCTGGCACAAGTTGGGGTCGGGGTCCATCGCTCCCGCCTGGGAGGACATGGTCGCCAAGGTGATCCCGCTGGACCGGCGCGGGCGCTTTTTCGGGATCGCCAATTTCGGCGGCTCGCTCTTGGGCGTGGCCGGCGCGCAAGTGACGGCGGTGGTGTTGGCCCGTTTGGCCTTTCCCGATAGCTTTGCCCTGTGCATGGCTCTGGCCTTTGGGGGAATGTTCCTCTCCTGGGTCTTTTTGGCGCTGAATCGCGAGCCGGCGCGGCCCTCGGGCAAGGAGCATATCTCGACCGCGGAGTACTGGCGGAGGCTGCCGGGGCTGCTGCGCCGCGACCGCAATTTCGGCAACTATTTGTTCAGCCGCGCGCTGATGGGCCTGGGGCGCATGTCCATGGGCTTTGTCACCGTGTACGCGGTGCAGCGCTGGGACCTGCCGGATAGCCAGGCGGGCATCTATACCACGATCCTGCTGGTCTCGCAGACGCTCTTTAACCTGATTTTCGGCCACTTGGGCGACCGCCGCGGCCACAAGCGCTCGCTGGTCTGGGGTCTATGGGCCTGGATCGGGGCTGCATTGGTGGCCCTCTTGGCGCCGTCGCCACAGTGGTTCTACCTGGTGTTTCTGGCCTGGGGCATGGCCATCGCCGCCGAGATGGTGAGCGGGCAGTTGATCCTGCTCGAGTTTGCCGGGCCGGACGATCGCCCCACCTATGTCGGGCTGGGCAACACGGTCACCGGCATCTTTAACGCCGCGGCCCCCGTGCTCGGCGGGTGGATCGCCAGCCTGGCGGGGTTTCGCCCCCTCTTTGTGATCTCGGCGCTGCTGACGGTCTGTGCCTGGGCGGCGCTGCGCTGGCGGGTGCGCGAGCCTCGTCACGCCTGAACCGCCCCTGGTTATCTCCCCCTTTCCGCGCGGGCGTTGCTGCCTGGCCGCGGATTGCCCCGGCAAGAAAATGGCGCTATACTACAGGGACGTCTGGGAATAATGGTGCATCATTGCGGCAAGGAGGTCCCATGGGCGCGGTGGAGCGGTTCAGAAGCGCGTTGCGCGAGCAGCAGGTGGCCGAGCCGGTGGTGGCGCAGATCATGGCTGGCTATGAGCGGATCAGCGACAGCTCGGCCAAGGCGAGGAGAGCTGCTTTCTTCGCCCAGGCGATCCAACGCATGGATGAGCTGCTGGATCCCCCGACTCGCCAGGCGGTCCGGGATGCTTGCGCCTGTTCCAAAGGGGGATGGCGGCAGGAGGCGGTGCACAAGCTGGCCCAAGAGTACGCCGGCCGCAGCCTGGAGGACAAGGTCCGGGCCCTCTGGGACGTGACCTACATGGGCAAGCCCGTGCTCAATCCGGATGGCACCATCTCCACCGGCATCGGCGACCGCGGCGGTTTTGCCTGCCCTTGCCCCGTGTTTAGCAGCGTGGGCTGGACCGAGCCGGTCTCGCTGACGTACTGCTATTGCTGCGCGGGGCACTTTCGCCACCACTACCAGATTGCGCTGGGCGTCAAGCTCGCCACCAAAGAGGTCCTCTCGTCGGCGCTGGCCAGCCAGGGCCAGAAGCCCTGCCGCTTCGTCTTTGAGATCGTGGACTGATCCGCGCTCGGCGGTGGCTCCCCGAAAGATACACCTCTTTGCGTAGGCGAATCTGCATCTTTTGGTGTAGATGCTGACGCTTTTCAGGGAACCAAATGGGCTCCGGCAGGGTCTTTGGAGTATATTACGGCCGCGGCTGATGCCGAGGGCCGCTATCTCGAGTTGTGCGTGATTTCGGAGATCGTCTCAGGAGGTCGTCTCTTATGTCGCATCCAGAGCAACTAGCCAGCAGCGCCCGAGGCTGGCCAACCAAGGGAGCGCAGGCCCTGTCGGCGCTGCTCCTCGCCGCCCTCTTGGTCTTTGCCACGGGCTGCCAACAGACCCCTGCCCAGTCTGGGGCCGAGGACTTGACCTCAACCGCCCAGGTGACGCGCGGCGACATGGCCGAGGTGGTGCGCCTGGCCGGGCAGGTGATCCCCCTGGATTCGCGCCAGTTGACCTTTGGCACCGTTGGCGGCGCGGTTCGCGAGGTGCTGGTTCGTCAGGGCCAAGAGGTGGAGAAGGACCAGGAGCTGGTCAAGCTGGACACCTCGGATCTGGAGCGCCGGCTGTACGAGTCCCAGGCCGACTTGAAGGTGGCCGAGGCGATCCTGGCGGAGGCGCAGCGCGCGGCCAGCCAGACCGATATCGCCCAAGCGGAGGCCGAGCTGGCCAGCGCCGAGTATGCGCTGAGCCAGGCTAAATACGACCTGGAGCTCGCCACCAAGGCGGGCCTGGCTCCTCTGGAAGAGGCCGTGGCCAACGCCAAGGCCGCCGTGCAAGAGGCCCAGGACCAGCTCGCCATGATGGAGATCCAACTGAACCTCTCCAGCATCCGCACGCTGGAATACCAGCAGGCCTTTTTCCAGCGCGCCATCCGCGATGCGCAGACCGATGCCGAGCGCAAGGACAACCAGGAGGCGCTGGCCGACGTGGAGCGCAAGATGTTGCAGGCCCGCACCTCTCGCGCCAACAGCATGCAAGAGATGCGCGACCGCATCGCCGACATGAAAGAGGCCCAGGCTCAGGCCGAGGCCAAGCTGGAGCGCGTGCGCTCCGGGCAAGAGGATCCCACCAAGACGCTGCGCCTGGCGCAGGAGCAGGCGACGGCGCAGGCCGAGGCCGCCCGCAAAAAGCTGGAGGATTTGCGCGCCGGGTTGGACACGGACGCGATCAAGGCGGCCCGGACCGCTTTTCAGGCCGCCGAGGCGCGCGTCAAGGATATCGAGGACCTCATCGCCGCCACCACGCTGCGCGCGCCCTTTAGCGGCATCGTCTTTGCCACGTTCGTGACGCCGGACCAGACGGTGGGGCCGAGCGACAATATCATCTATCTGGTGGATGCCAAGACCTTGCGCGTGCGCGCCCAGGCCAGCGAGATGGACGTGGTCCGCCTGCAGTTGGGCCAGCCGGTGCGCATCACCTTTGACACCTATCCGGGGCTGATGTTCGATGGCGAGATGCTGGAGCTGCCGCTGCGCGGCGCCCAGAGCCAGGGCATAAGCGCCTTCCCAATCGTGACGTCGCTGGACCCGGGCGAGAGCGATATCCGTCCTGGGATGGTCGCCAACCTGCGCGTGGTGATCGGGGAAAAGCTCGACGTGCTGATGGTCCCCACGGCGGCTATCCGCTATCAGGGCATCGATACCTATGTGGTGCTGCCCGGCGCCGATGGAACCACGGAGCAACGCTCGGTGGAGATCGGCATGAACGATGGGATCATGGCCGAGGTGCTGTCCGGCCTGAGCGAGGGTGAGACCGTGCTCATGCCGCTGGTGGCTCCCACCGAACCCCAATACTACTACGGCAGATAGCTGCCTTAAGGAGTAGGATATGGTCAAGCGCAAATCGAGGAATCGCAATCGCCGTTGGCTGAGCCGGATCTTTGGCGGCCTGGGGTGCCTGACTGTGCTTGCTTTGCTGGGCGTGGGCGTCTGGTTCGCCTATCAGCGGATCAGCCCGCTGCTCCGGCCTTCCTATCAGGACCCCGGCGGCGATGTGGTCGCCACGGAAGACCGCGTCGTGGAGCGCGGCAGCATTACCGAGCAGTTGCAGATCTACGGCTGGACCACACCGCGCAAGGAGGCCTCGCTGGGCTTTCAGACGGCGCGCGGCCGGGTGACCAGCGTGCTCGTGGGCCCGGGCCAGACCGTCAGCGCGGGCGATGTGCTGGTGGAGCTGGACGCGGAGGCGCTGGGGCGGACCCTGGCCGAGGCCGAGGCGGACCTGTTGGAAGCCCAGACCAAGCTGGAGGATCTCTCCAAGCCGGTGAGCCTGGTGGACCGGCTCAAGCTGGAGAGCGACCTCTTGCAGGCCCAATTGGCGCTGGAAAAAGCGCGCCAGGACCTGGAGACCTATGAGAAGGGCAAGGATACGCCGGAGGCGCTGCGCAAGCGGGCCGCTGAAGCGCTGGCCGCTGCTCGGGCCGAGTTGGACGCGCTGCGCAATAGCAAGGAACGCAAAGAGCAACTCGACTATCTGCAGTGGATCTATAACATCGCCGAGGTGGAGCATGGGCCGATGGTGCTCGTCCCCAACCCCAGCGAGCAAGACCAGGACAAGGAGTGGCTCGACCGCCTGCAGATGCTGGACAAGCTGGATGCCCTAAAGGTGGCCAAGCTCCAATACGAGGTGGACCTGCGCGCGGCCCAGCGCAAGGTGACCCAGGCGGCGCAAAAGGTGGCCGCGCTGGACCTGGAGATCGCCGCGGGCAAGGCCGAGATGGAGCGGCAGAGATACACAGCCGCCATCACACTGGCCGAGGCGCGGGTGCGCCAGTTGGAGGTCAACCTGGCGGCGCTGGACAAGGCGGCCAGCCCCGTGGATATCGCCAAGGCGCAGGCCGACGTGCTCAAGAAGCAGTGGCTGGTGGACGACGCCAACGCCGCGCTGGCCGACGCCAAGCTGGTGGCCCCCTTTAGCGGCGTGGCCGACCAGGTGAACGTGACGCAGGATATGGTGATCGGCTCTTCCGCGCCGATCGTGCACATGATGGATAACGCCGCCATGTACGTGGTGGCCAAGGTCAATGACATCGACATCGCCCACCTGGCGCCGGGCCGGGAGGTCAAGGTGATGCTGGATGCCTTCCAGGGGCAAGGCCAGGAGCCGCTGGTGGGGATCCTGGGGGAGATCCCGCTCTATGGCAAGTATGAGAACGGCGTGACGGTCTTTGACGTGCCGGTAGAGATCGAGTTCTCGCCCGAGATGCCGGTCTGGGCGGGCATGTCCGTCAACCTGCGCATCCCCTTGGCGGAAAAGCAGGGCGTCCTGCTGGTCCCGCTGATGGCGGTGCGGTACGACATGGAAGGCCCCTACGTGATGGTGGTGCGCGGTGACAAGGCGGAGCGCCAATCGGTCAGGCTGGGCATTGAGGATGGCGTCAACGTCGAGGTGCTCGAGGGCCTGAACGAGGGCGATGTGGTGCGCGTGCCCTTGCAGGGCCCCGTCGGCCCCAACTATGGCGTCTATTATGGGTGATGCAAGATGATACGACTCATTAACTTGTGGTTTGCCCTCTTGGGGCTGGGCTCGAACAAGCTGCGCTCGGCGCTGACTACCCTGGGCGTCATCATCGGCGTGGCCGCGGTGATCATCATCGTCTCGTTGGGCAACGGCCTGCGCCGCTCCACCGAGATCCAGATGGAGGCGTGGTCCGCGGGCACCGTCGAGATTCGGCCGGGCGGCATGTGGGGCGGTCCCGTCATGATGGTTCAGCCGGAGGCAGCTTACAAAGAAGGCATCATAGCGGCTGGCGGCGAGGTGCCGTTCGAGCCGCCCCAGCCCGCCGGCCTGACCTTGCGCGACGTGGAGGCCCTGGAGCGGCTGGCCACGGCGACCAACGGGGCCCTTGGCCAGGTCGAGGTGTACGGCCAGGTGATCTATAAGGGGCGCAGCTTGCCCATGGGCATGGCGCTGGGCGTGAGCAACCGCTATATGCAGGTATATCGCCAGGACCTCAAATACGGCCGCTTCTTCACCGAAGCTGAGCAAGAGTCCGCCGCGCCGGTGATCGTGCTGGACGAGAGTTTCGTCAAAGAAGTGTGGGGCGAGGATGCCAACCCCGTGGGCGAGCTCTTGCGCATGGCGATGGGCGAGACGCCCCAGAACTATGCCGTGATCGGCGTGCTCAAGTCCCGGCAGGGGATGTATGGCTACAGCTCGCGCTCGATCCTGGTGCCGCTGCGCACGGCGCAGTTGCGCCTGAACCAGCAGGGACGCAGCCAAAACCTGTCGCTGATCGCCGTGCGGGTGGATGCGCGCAAGTCCAATGAGCGCGAGTACGCCGTGGCCCAGATCAACACCATCCTGCGCGCCAGCCGGGGTCTGGCCCAGGGCACGCCGGAAGACTATATGATCTATGATTCGCTGGAATACAGCGACGAGAGCGCCCGCATCACCAACCTGATGACCCTGATCCTCTCGCTCATCGCGGGCATCTCGCTGGTGGTGGGCAGCATCGGCTTGATGAACATCATGCTGGTGATGGTCAGCGAGCGGACCTGGGAGATCGGCCTGCGGCGGGCCATGGGCGCGCGGCAGATCGACGTGATGAGCCAGTTTCTCGCCGAGGCGGCGTTGCTGTCCTTGGTGGGCGGGGCCATCGGCCTGGGCATTGGCATCGCCGGCTCTTATGCCGCCAGCCAATTCATCGAGCAGATCAAGGGCCTGGTCACCGTGACGCCGGATGTGGTGGGCATTGCGGTGGGCATCTCGGCGGTGGTGGGCATCGCTTCCGGCCTCTACCCGGCCTGGCGAGCCTCGCGGCTGCAGCCCACCCGCGCGCTGCGACACGGGACATAAGAGAGGATTGCGACATGCTGGACAAGGCGAGTATCGGCGAGCCGGTCATCGAGATGGAAGGCGTGAGCCGCATCTACCAGATGGGGCGCGTGGAGGTGCCGGCGCTGGTGGGGGCGAACCTCATCGTGCGCCAGGGCGAGTTCGTGGCGATCATGGGGCCCTCGGGATCGGGCAAGACGACGCTGATGAACCTCATCGGCTGCCTGGACCTGCCCGACGAGGGGACGTACAAGCTGCAAGGCAAGGACGTCAACACGTTGAGCGATGCGCGCATCTCGCGCTTGCGCGGCGAGGGGATCGGCTTTGTCTTTCAGAACTATTCGCTGCTGCCCGCTTTCACCGCGTTGCGCAACGTGCAGATGCCGCACTACTATTCCGAGGGGCGCGGCAATCGCAAGCGGGCCATGGCGCTCCTGGAACAGGTGGGGCTCGGCAAGCGGGCCAAGCACAAGCCGCTGGAGCTCTCCGGCGGCGAGCAGCAGCGCGTCGCCGTGGCGCGCGCCCTGATGAACGACCCCTTTCTGCTGCTAGGCGACGAGCCGACGGGCAACCTGGACTCGGCGTCGAGCCACGAGCTGATGAACCTGCTGGAAAAGCTGAACCGCGAGACCGGCCTGACCATCGTCCTGGTGACCCACGATTCGTCGGTCAGCGCGCGGGCGGGGCGGGTGATCCACATGCGCGACGGGCAGATCGTGGCCGATGAGGTCAAGGCGCCCGGCGAAGTGGTCAGCCATGTCGAGGGGCAATTGGCGGCAGAGTAAGCAAGGGTAGCGCCAAGCAGGGGACCTGGCCAATGGGGAGGACGATGGATACGACGGCGATCCTGAAGGAGCTCTTGCCGACCTATGTGCTGCCGATCCGCGGCATCCACGGCGTGTCCCACTGGGCGCGGGTGCTGGAGAATGGGCTGCGCATCGCCGAGGTCACGGGGGCCGATATCGAGGTGGTGACGCTTTTCGCCCTGTTCCACGATTGTCGCCGGGCCAACGATGGCCGCGACCCGGACCACGGTCGGCGCGGAGCCGAGCGCGCCGAGTTGTTGCGCGGCTCGCTGGTGCGCCTGAGCAGCGCCCAGTTCGACTTGCTGTCCGAGGCCTGCCGCCTGCACACCGATGGGCTGACCGAGGGCGACCCCACCGTGCAAGCTTGCTGGGACGCGGACCGGCTGGACCTGCCGCGGGTGAATATCGAGCTGAAGCGGCGGCTCATCTGCACGGAGGCGGCGTGGGAGCTCCGCGATTGGGCGCGGGCGCGGGCCGCCGACCGCTACGAGCCCGGGCTGGTGACCCAGGTATGGGGCGTCTAGAGCCGGGGAGAATGAAACAAAAAGCTCCGGGTTCGCGTAGAACCCGGAGCTTTTTCATGTGAATCCTGCCAGGCGGCTGGCTTAGGCCTCGGAGCCGCCCAGCTCGGCGCTGCGGAAGCTGCGCTTGGGGCTGACGAAGCCGCCGCCGGCGCTGATGACGCCCGAGCTGCCAAAGAGGCGGATCTTTTCGCGCACCCGCTCCTTCACCGCATCGCGGGAGAGGGAAAGGTACTTGCGCGGGTCGGTGTTCTTGGGCATCTTTTCGATGCCTTCGCCCAGGGCCTCGCAGAAGGCCTGGTTCAGGTAGGTGGCGACGTTGATTTTGGCGATGCCGTGCTGGATCGCATCCACGACACTCTCGTGCTTGACGCCGGAGGAGCCGTGCAGCACCAGGGGCACCTCGGGGATCGCGGCGTGGATCGCCTTGGCGCGCTCGATATCGAGGCTGGCGTTGCGGGATTCCATGGCGTGGATAGAGCCGAGGGCCACCGCCAGCGAGTCGGCGCCGCTCTTGGCGATGAACTCGGCGGCTTCATCGGGATCGGTCATGGCGGCGAGGACTTCGTCCATGCTCACGCCGACTTGCAGCACCTTGCCGAGCTCGGCTTCCACGGGGACGCCCACGGCATGGGCGATCTCGACGACGCGGCTGGTGATGGCGATATTCTCTTCCAGGGGCAGGTCATGGCCGTCGAACATCAGAGAGGTAAAGCCGGCGCGCATGCAGCGCACATTCTGCAAAAAGTCGGTGCCGTGGTCCAGGTGCAGCACCACGGGGACATCCACCAGGCTGGCGGCGATCTTGACCATGCCGGCGGCGAATTCCAGCCCGGCGTAGCGGATGGCGCCCTGGCTGACTTGCAGGATAACCGGGGCGTGCTCCTCGGCGGCGGCCTCGACGATGCCCTGAATCTGCTCCATGTTATTGGCGTTGAACGCGCCTACGGCGTAATGGTTCGCCAGGGCTTCTTTCAGGATCTCTTTGCTGGTGACGAGTGGCATTTGGCTCTCCTCTCTGGATGGGGGCGCCCGCGCGGGTTGGTGGGGGCTGGCCCGGGTTCTAGGGATATAAGGTCGTGCGGCCAGGAAAGGGCCTGGCGGCAGCGGCGGCGATTAGCTCGGATAAAAGAATAGGGCTATTCGCGTGGAATTAGCCCCATTGCTTTTCTCATTCGACCTCAGCATGTGGGGCCGCCCATTTTTGTGGGCTGCACACTTGCCAAAAGGTCTGGTTTGCGGTATGATCGCTCAGGACAAAGATGCCGAAGGTGGGAGTCGAACCCACATGGAGCAACCTCCACTCACTTTTGAGGCGAGCGC
>JAAYEA010000380.1 GCA_012689325.1 Chloroflexota bacterium | reverse complement strand
TGTCCGTGGCCATGTAGCCCGGAGCGATGGCGTTCACCTGCACGCCGAACTGCGCCATCTCGTTGGCCATCAGCTTCGTCAGGCCCGCGACGGCGCTCTTGCTCGACGTGTAGGACGGCACGCGGATGCCGCCCTGGAAGGAGAGCATGGAGGCGATGTTGATGATCTTGCCCCGCTTTTGCGCCGCCATGTGCCGGGCCGCGGCCTGGCAGAGGTAAAAGGAGGCGTTGAGCTGGACCTGCAAGACCCCCAGCCAGCCCTCCTGGGTGTGGTCCAGCGCCGGCTGGCGGTGGATGTTGCCCGCGTTGTTGAGCAGGATATCCACGTGCCCCCACTCGTCCACCACCCGCTGCACGAGCTGGCGCATCAGCGCCTGGTCGGCCTGGGCCAGGTCCACGGGCACGTGCATAAAGCGGCGGCCCAGCGCCCGCACCTGCACCCCCGTCTCCACGGGGTCGGAGCGGTCAAAGGCGACGATGTCGGCCCCCGCCTCGGCCAGCCCCACGGCCATCCCCTGCCCCAGCCCGCGCCGCGAGCCGGTGACGATGGCGACCTTACCGTCCAGCTTGAATTGGTCCAGAATCATGAGATCCTCCCCCAATGAGAGCCGAGCCCGCCATGCTTCGACAGGCTCAGCATGGCCATCACCCTGAGCGCGGCATTTCATGCCGCTGTCGAAGGGTGATGGCTCACTATAGCACGAGATCCGCGGCGGTGGCGGTGACGCGGCGATCCCGCGGCAGCCAGCCCAAGCCAGTGGCCGTGTCCGGGTCGGGGAGGTATTCCAGGCCCACATAGCCGTCGTACCCCGTCGCCTCCAGCGCGCCCAACACGAAGCGATAGTTGATCTCGCCGGTGCCGGGCTGGTGACGGCCGGGGTTATCGGCGATCTGCACGTGGCCGATGTGGGCAATGTTGGCGCGGATGGTGTTGACCAGCTCGCCCTCGGTGCGCTGCATGTGATAGACGTCGTACTGGAACTTGAGCCAGGGGCTCCCCACCCGCTGGATCACGTCGATGCCCTCGGCGGTGTGGGTCAGCAGGTAGCCCTTGTTGTCGATGGCGTTGAGCGCCTCCAGCATCATGGGCAGCTTGGCCTTTTCCAACAGAGGCATGGCCCACTTCAGGTTTTCCACCAGGAAGGCGAGCTGCTCGGCGCGGGGGGTCTCGGGGAGGACGCAGCCGGCCAGCGAGTTGATCTGCCGGGCGTTCATCCGCTGGGCCAGCGCGATGGCGTCCTTGACCCCGGCGCGCCATTCAGCCTGCTTGGCGGGGTGGCTGGCCATGCCGCGGTCGCCGGCGGCCATGTTGCCGTCGCAAAAGTTGAACTGCACCACCTTGACGCCGGCGGCCTTGGCGGCCTTGACGACCTCGTCCAGGTCAAAGGCGGCCAGCCCGGGGAGCTCCACGGCGCCAAAGCCCAGCTCGGCCGCCTTCTGGAACCGCTCGTAAAAGGGGTACTCTTTGAATCCGGTGTTGAGGTTTGCCGCGAAACGAAGCATGGGTCACTCCTTTATCCGGTGCTGAGGGTTGGGGGCGAGGCGCAGCGACGCCCCGCCCGCTGATCGCGTCTATCATAGGCGCGCGGGGGCATCCTGTCAAATCCCCCCTCAGCCCCCTTTATCAAGGGGGCAGGGGGATCTATTTCCCCTCGGCCACAATGATGTTCCCGGGGCGCCCAAAGTTGGCGCGCAGCAGCGAAAAGTCCACGATGTCCACCCAGGTGTCGCCGTTCAGATCGGACTGCGGGTTGGCCGTGCCGAACTGGGCGCGGAGGATGGAGAAATCCTCCACGTCCACCATGTTGTCGCCGTTGCAGTCGCCGGCCAGCAGCGCGCCGAAATCCACGTTGACCGTCCCTGTGGAGACCACGACGCTGTTCTTGACGTTGCGCAGCGTGGTGGAGCCCTTCACCTGGATATCGCACGTGCGCGGCGCGGGCACGACCACCGTGAAGCGGCCGTAGGGGTCGGTGGTGGTCTGGAAGGCTCCCACCCCCGCGACGGTCACCGTGACCGGCAGCGCCCAGGCGGGGTCCGGCGCGGGCGGCCGGCCCTGCAAGGTCACCTGGCCCCGCAAGCTGGCGAAGGGCGCGGCGGTCGGCGCCAGCAAGGTGAACGCCGCATCGCCCGAGGCGACCTGGTAGGTGGGGCCCTGAAGCTGGATGCGCCGAAAGTAGCTCCCGTTGCCGTCCGCGCCGGACGAGATCCCCCAGTCTGGGGGGCCGGACTGGAACGCCTGGATCTGGAGCCAGTATTTCGTCCCCGCGGCGGCCTGGAAGGGATCGGGCAGGGCGAACTGATAGGCGTACGTCTGCGCGCTGCCCAACACCTCGGCCGCGGTCTCGCCGGCGTTGCCTCCCACCTCATAGCGCGCCAGGGGCGGTTGCGTGATGTCGGGCTGGGTGTTGGCCGCGGTGGAAGCATAGAACGAGACCGTGAAACCGACCACCGGGCCGCCGGAGCCGAGCCGGGCAGGGTCGTAGGCCCCCCGCCAGTGAATTTCCGTGACGGTCTGGGGCCAGGCGAACGTGAAATCATCCCAGGCCCACTGGTCGGAGCTGCTGCCGTCCGGATCGCGCAGCGAAGACAAAAGGATCCCGCCGCCGGGGCTGGGCGGCTGGCTGTAGACGGCCACGGCGTCGGACGGAAGGGCATTCGCGCCAGATGCGAATGCGCCGCCCAGCGATCGCGCCGGCGCGGCAGAGATGCTCCAGACCCCCAAGACGATCAGCGCAAGAGCGGCTGCCCATCGGACCATGCGGGAGATCATGTTGCCTCCTGGGATGCCACGGATCGGGAACCGGCGTTCCCTGCCCCAGAGCGGGCCTTGTCCCCGCTGATCACTATACCATGGACGTGCCGCGTTCGCAAGGGTTCGGGGGAGAATGCGCTGGCCGCCCATAGCAAGGCATCGCGAGCCAGCGCGCCTTTCGCGCCGGTCGCGATGCCCTGATCAAGCGCGGCGCTTATTTGTCTTCGCTGACGATGATATCGCCCGAGCGCCAAAAGTTGCTGCGCAGCAGCGAAAAGTCCGCCACGTCCACCCAGGTGTCGCCGTTGAAATCCGACTGCGGGTTGGCCGTGCCGAACTGGGAGCGAAAGATGGAAAAGTCCACCACATCCACCAGGTTATCGTTGTTGCAGTCGCCCGCCACCAGCGTCCCGAAATCGACGTTGACGATCCCCGCGATGGCCGGGACGTTGTTCTTGATGTTGCTGAGGGTGGTGGCGCCCTTCACCCGGATGTCGACGATGCGCGGCGCGGGCACGGCCACCATGAACCGGCCGTATTGGTCGGTGGTGGTCTGGAAAGTCCCCACGCCCGAGACGTTCACCGTCACCGGCAGCACCCAGGCGGGGTCCGGCGCGCCCGGCCGCCCTTGCAGCGTCACCTGCCCCCAAACACTGGCAAAGGGGGTGCCGGTGGCCGTGGCCGTGGCGGTGGCCGTGATGACCGTCGCCGTCGCCGTCGGCGTGGCGGTGTCCACCAGCGTCTGCGTGCCCGTGGCGGTGGGCGTCGCCGTCGCGGTGGCGGTGAAGGTCTGGGTGGGCGTCGCCGTGGGCGTGTTCGTCAGGGTGTGCGTGGCGGTGGCGGTCCCGGTGGCGGTCGCCGTCGGCGTGTTCGTAAAGGTCGCCGTGGGCGTGGCCGTCGGGGTGTTGGTCGGCGTCTGGGTGGGCGTCGCCGTGGGCGGCGGCAGCAGGTAGGTGATCTCGAGCTTGGGCTGGAGGTTGGTGTTCGGCTCGTCGATGGAGCTAAAGCGGAACTCGACCGACTGCTCCGCGGCCTCCATGATCACGCCATAGTTGGAGGAGGGGGTGTTCACCCACTGGCTGACCAGGCTGGTGATGTCCCAGGCGTACTCGGTGTTGACCTGGCTCACGCCGGTCACCGCGACGGGGCTCGAATCCCGGTCGGTAAAGTGGTTGGCGCCCTCCTCGTGCCAGGGCACGCTGGCGCTGGCGTTGCGCCAGTTGGTCTCGCTGGGAACCCAGTTCCGGTTGACCTTGTGCGCGCCCACCAGCAGCGTCCGCCCGGCCTGGCTGACGTACCAGTTGGTCTTCAGGTAGAGCTGCGCCGAGAGGACGGTGGACCCCGCCGGGATGCCCGAGACGTTGAACTTGAGCAAGGACTTTTTCTGGGTCGGGGCCTTGGTGCGCAGCGTCCAATCGGCGTGGTAAAAGACGGTGGGGTTTTCGATGTCGATGTAGGTATCGGCCGCGGGGCGAAGGACCACCGACTCGGCCGACAGGTTGGCGCCCGAGGCGCCGACGGGCTCCGCCGCCAAGCTCTTGCCGACGCTGGCGCCCGGCGCCAGGGCGATCAGGCAGAGGAGCGCGGCTAACAAAGGCAGGCCGCAACGCAAGAGCGTGTTTCGCTGGCTCATTCTTCTCACCTTTCCGGCCAGGCATGGGCCCGCGACGCAAGCATGGGCCTTCGCCCGGCTGTGCGACAAAACTCTGGCCGCCCCCCCATGGAATACATGGTATGTGGGGCCGCCTGGCAGGCGCGGCCCGCATGGAAACACCCTGTACCCGTAATGATACCATGATTCAACTCGGTTTGTCAAATCCGCTCAACTATGCCCGGCGCTGATTTGTGAGCTGGGCCTGACTCGGCTATAATGGCGCCAGAGGTGAGATGATGGAGATCGGAACCGTAGAGCAACTCGATATCACCAGCAAGATGCGTGACGCCTATCTCGATTACGCCATGAGCGTGATCACGGCCCGCGCCCTGCCCGACGCCCGCGACGGGCTCAAGCCGGTGCAGCGCCGCGTCTTGTACGCCATGAACGATATGGGGCTCCGCCACGACCGCCCCTATAAAAAGAGCGCCCGCATCGTCGGCGAGGTGCTCGGCAAGTACCACCCCCACGGCGATAGCTCCGTCTATGAGGCCATGGTGCGGCTGGCCCAGGACTTTTCCATGCGCTACTGCCTGGTGGACGGGCAGGGGAACTATGGCTCCGTGGATGGCGACGGCGCCGCGGCCATGCGCTATACCGAGGCCCGGCTCACCGCCATCGCCGAAGAGATGCTGGTGGACATTGACAAGAACACGGTGGATTTCGTGGACAATTTCGACGGCAGCCTGAAAGAGCCGTCCGTCTTGCCCAGCCGCGTCCCCAACCTGCTCCTGAACGGCGCCTCCGGCATCGCCGTGGGCATGGCCACCAACATCCCGCCGCACAACCTCGGCGAGCTCTGCGACGCCCTGATCTATGTGATCGACCGCTACGAGCGGGTGGACGACGTGACCGTGGAAGACCTGATGCTGCTGGTCCCCGGCCCCGATTTCCCCACCGGCGGCATCATCCTGGGCAAGGAGGGGATCAAGGCCGCCTACGCCACCGGCAAGGGCCAGATCACCGTCCGCTCCAAGGTGCACACCGAGGACCTGCGCGGCGGCCGCTCCCGCATCGTCATCACCGAGCTCCCCTACCAGGTCAACAAGTCCGCCCTCATCGAGCGCATCGCCACCCTGGTGCGCAACCATCGCCTCGAGACCATCTCGGACCTGCGCGATGAATCCGACCGCCAGGGGATGCGCGTGGTCATCGAGCTCAAGCGCGGCGAGGACGCCCAGGGGACGCTGGCCGAGCTATTCAAGAACACCACCATGCAGACGACCTTTGGGGTCAATAACCTGGCCCTGGTGGACATGACGCCGCGGCTGCTGCCGCTCAAGATGGCGCTGCAGTGCTTTGTGGAGCACCGCCGTGAGGTCCTGACCCGCCGCACCCGCCACGAGCTGGAGCAGGCCCGCTACCGCGCCCACATCCTGGAAGGGCTCAAGATCGCGCTGGACAACCTGGACGAGGTCATCAGCCTGATCCGCCGCTCCCGCACCGCCGATACGGCGATGCAGAACCTGATGAAGCGCTTCAAGCTCTCCGAGCTGCAGGCGCGGGCCATCCTCGATATGCAGCTCCGCCGCCTGGCCGCGCTGGAACGCCAAAAGATCGAGGAAGAATACGCCGAGGTGCTCAAGCGCATCGCCTATCTGGAGGACCTGCTGGCGCACCCTCGCAAGATCCTGCTCCTGATCAAAGACGACATGCTGGAGCTCAAAAAGACCTACGGCGACTCGCGCCGCACCCACATCGTGGAGGGCGACGTCTCCGAGATCACCGCCGGCGACCTGATCCCCGACGATGACGCGCTGGTGGCGGTGACCCAGCAGGGGTACACGGCGCGGCTTCCCCTGGAGACCTTCCAGGCGGACCAGTCGGGCCAGCTTGGGATCGCCATCGGCGCCCGCGATGGGGTGCTGGCGCTGGCGCGGGCCAACACCAAGGACAACCTGCTCTTTATCTCGAGCCGCGGCCAGGCCTTCTTGAGCCAGGCGCACCACCTGCCCAAGCTCGAGCAGAAGGACAAGGGCCTGCCGCTCAAGACCCTCTTCCCCCTGGCCGAGGGCGAAGAGATCACGGCGCTGCTCCCCTTTGCCGCCCTGGAGCCGGGCCATTTCGTCACCCTCGCCACGGCGAACGGGCGCGTCAAGCGCCTCGCCGCCGAAGAGCTGGCGCAGGTCCCCCACGGCGGCCTGCCGGTCATCGGCCTGGACGAAGGGGATCGCGTCGGCTGGGCCCGGATCACCGACGGCAACGCCGAGCTGCTGCTGGTCACCGAGCAGGGGCAGGCGATCCGCTTCAAGGAGGAGGAGGTGCGCGCCATGGGCCGCACCGCCGCCGGCGTCTGGGCGATCAAGCTGGCCGAGGGCGACCGGGTGGCCGCCCTGGACCTGGCCGTCGAGGGGACCGAGCTCCTCATCGTCACCGCGCAAGGCTACGCCAAGCGCAGCCTCATCGCCGACTATCCCACGCAGGGCCGCTATGGCGGCGGCGTGCGGGCCACCGACCCCGCCAAGTTCAAGGACACCGGGCCCATCTCGGCGGCGCGGCTGGTGCGCGGCGACGACCAGGCGGTCTTTATCAGCGCCGCCGGGCACACCCTCTGCTATCCCGTGGCCGACGTGCCGCTGTTGCAGCGCTCTAGCTGGAGCGCCCTGGTGCGGGAGCAGCGCAAGGCCGTCGGCCTGATCGGCGATGACAAGGTCGTCGCCATCGCCATCGGCGCGGCCAAGGCGCCGTCGCCGGTGGTCGCGCCGCCCAAGTCGTCTGCGACGCCGTCGGCGTCTGCGCCGACGCCGGCGTCCTCGCCGACGCCGGCGTCCTCGCCGACGACAGCGCCGCGCCGCCGCGCCGAGCCCGTGCAAGAGAGCCTCCTCGAGATGGACGAGGCGGCTGCCCCGGCGCCCGCGCCCAAAAAGCCGCGCGCCAAGTCCAAGTCGTCCTCGACGCCGTCGTCCGCGACGCCGTCGTCCTCGACGCCGTCGGCGTCTGCGACGCCGTCGGCGTCTGCGCCGACGCCGTCGTCCGCGACGCCCAAGTCGTCTGCGACGCCGTCGGCGTCCAAAAAGACGGCCAAGGCCAGCGCCGCGCCCGAGCCAGCGGCCAAAGCGGCGCCAGCGAAAGCGCCGACGCGCAAGTCAGAGACGCCCAGGTCAGAGACGCCGACGACGGCGGCCCCCGTCGCGGGCGATGCCCAGGCCAAAACCGAGCCCGCCGCCGCGCCCGCGCGCAAGCGGTCGGCCAAGGCTGAGCCCTCCGCCAGCGTGACCCTCGATGTCGCCGCGCCCACACCCAAAGCGACGGCAACCAAGCCCAAGGCGGCGTCGCCCAAGGCCGAGACCGCGTCGGCTGCGCCAGCGCCCAAGGCGACGCCAACCAAGGCCAAAACCGCC
>JAAYEA010000379.1 GCA_012689325.1 Chloroflexota bacterium | reverse complement strand
GCAACACGGGTTGGTCCAGATCCAGATCGATGATCAGGCGCTCGGCGGTGCTATAGTGGGCGGCGGGTTGCTGACAGCGATCACAAGGTGCGGAGGGCAAGAGATACGAGAGCTCGCGGATGCGGCAGTTCGTTTGGTTGATGGCTGACAAGGTCCAAAGTCCTCCAGGAAGGGTTGAAGAACTCATTCTATGGCCCGAATCAGCACTCCACAAATGTCAATTACGCAGTCTCAAAACACATGGCCCAGTATAGCCCGCAAATTGACAGCTTACGACCGCGTTTCTGCGGGCTGAGCGCCTCTCGTTGCCAGCGCTCGCGCATCTTGCGCCATTTGGATAGATGAGTATAATCCCTCCCGGCGCAGCAGAGCACCGATCTGACCTGATTCGGTACAGCGGTCGGCTTCTCCCACGATGCGCAGCTTGTACTCGGTAGTGAAGCGCCGATGCTGAGCCGGGGGCAGCACTTCAGGGTTGCCCTCTGTGCCTATAATGGTGAGACAACTCGCCCGAAGAGTTTAGTGTACAATGAAGGGCGAAGGAGAGAGAGAT
Source organism: Chloroflexota bacterium (assembly GCA_012689325.1). GTDB lineage: Bacteria > Chloroflexota > Anaerolineae > JAAYEA01 > JAAYEA01 > JAAYEA01. Next base: position 10,554 of record JAAYEA010000379.1, on the reverse strand, counting down.
GTCTCACGGAATGGATCATATTGAACTGAACAGCGACAAGGCAGCGCTCGGTAGTGCGAGCACGCCGGATCCGGAGGTCGTGCCCAAGGCCCAGCGCCGCAAGTTCAGCGCCGAGTACAAGGAGCGCATTCTGGTACAAGCCGATGCCTGCACCCAGGCCGGTCAGTTGGGCGCCTTGCTACGACGGGAAGGGCTCTACCGGTCGCATCTGGCCACCTGGCGCCGACAGCGCGCGCAGTATGGCCTGGCTGGGCTAGCGCCACGGAAACGTGGCCCGAAACCGGACCCCCAGGCCGCCGAGATCGCGCGCTTGCAGCGCGAGAACGAGCGCTTGCAGGCGCGGTTGCGGCGCGCCGAGAACATCATCGATGTCCAAAAAACAGTTGCTCAACTGCTTGGGGCGCCGTTGGACCAGACCGAGAGCGACGAGCAGCCATGATGACCAGCGCCGAGCAGTTGGCCCAAGCCGAAGGCACCGTCGCCGCTTGCCGGGCGTTGGGCGTGTCCCGGGGCAGCCTGTACCGGGAGCGCCGGGCTGCCACCGCGACGGCAGCAGCGCCGTTGGCACGGTCGGCGCCGCCACGGACCCTGAACCCAGCGGAGCAAGCCCAAGTGCGCGAGGTCCTCAACGGTGAACGCTTCCAGGACAGTGCGCCTCGGCAGGTGTATGCCGCCCTGCTGGATGAAAAGCAGTACTTGTGCTCGTGGCGGACCATGTATCGCATCCTGGACCAGCATCGGGAGGTCCGAGAGCGCCGCGACCAGTTACGGCATCCCACCTACACCAAGCCTGAACTGCTGGCTACGGCGCCCAATCAGCTGTGGAGTTGGGATATCACCAAGCTGCTTGGCCCGGCCAAGTGGACCTACTACTACCTATATGTCATTCTCGACGTGTTCAGCCGATATGTGGTAGGGTGGATGGTCGCCGCAGGCGAAGCGGCAGCGCTGGCCGAGCACCTCATCGCCGAGACGTGCGCCAAACAAGGGATCCCGCTGGGACAGCTGACCATCCACGCTGACCGTGGCAGCGCCATGACCTCCAAGCCGGTGGCGTTGCTCATGGCTGATCTGGGCGTCACCAAGACCCACTCCCGGCCACACATCTCCAACGACAACCCGTTCTCCGAGTCGCAGTTCAAGACGCTCAAATACCGTCCTGACTACCCGGATCGGTTTGGCTGCCTGGCTGACGCGCGTCGTTGGGGCCAGGCCTTCTTTCACTGGTACAATCACGACCACCATCACTCCGGCTTGGGCCTGCTCACGCCCGCGACCGTGCACCACAACCGCAGCGAGGCTGTGCTCGCGGTCCGCCAAGCGGTCTTGCAGCAGGCCTATGCCGCCCACCCGGAGCGTTTCGTGAAGGGAGCACCAGCGCCCCAGCAACCACCGACAGCCGTCTGGATCAACCCGCCCAAGGAGAGCGGCGACGAACCTGCCGGGCCCCAGGTATCTGCACTTGCGGAGGAAGTGCGATCATACTCCCAGCCCGCCGAGTTGGCGGCAATCGTGACACCATGACCGTACACTAAACTTCACCGCCAGTTGTCTCAATATCATTGGCACATTCCGTTGGGCACGTCGGGTTGCGATGACGCTTGTTCTTGAGATGGTACCTGATCTTGGCGAGGCATTTCCGGTCCTTTCCAATACGCCCTCATTATACACTGATTTCATGACCGGAGTTGTCTCACTTTCATAGACACAGAGGGGCGCAACTTCCGACTTAGGAAGCAGCAGGCTTGCATGGCGGTAGATAATGACTACAATGGTTCCTAGTCAGGAACGGGATGGGCATTCAGTGATGCTCAGGTCAAGACGGACCCAAGGTGCTCTGCGATGGAATGCCTGCTGGCCCCTCGGGTCCACGCCAGCCCGGCATGCCCTGAGCCTACCCGCACGGTGATCGTGACTGCACAAAGGGCGAGGTGCCTTGATTCCTTGCTGGGAGGAGATAATGAACGCACAGGCGACCCAACGGCCGAACATCTTGGTGATCATCACGGATCAGCAACGGGCCGACACGCTGGGAGCGTACAGCTCACCCGTGGGCGCTACGCCCAACATCGACCGTCTGGCCGCCGACGGTATCACGTTCGCGCGTGGCTACTGCAACAACCCCTTAAGCATGCCCTCGCGGGCCAGCATACTCACGGGCCGCTATCCAAGTGCGACAGGCGTTCGCACCAATGGCTGCGTGGCCAGGGAAGGACAGCCGCTCCTGCCAGAGCTACTGGCCCGCGCAGGGTATCACACCGCCGCATTCGGCAAGATACATTATCACCCCTTCGGGGCCGAGGAGGTTGCTGGCTATTGGCCTGAGAACAGGTACTTTGTCGCCAGCGGTGGAGACTTGACGAAGCCCTATCTGGGCTTCGAGACGATCGCGCTGGCCTGTGGGCACGGCGACGTGATCACCGGACTGCACGAACGCGAGATGAAGGAACACCATCCGGAGGTCTATGAACGACGAGGACCATCGGGCGCTCTCTTTGTGCCCGATCCCATGTTATTGCACGCCGCCAAGATCAACACCTACAAGACCAGCGTCCCCGTCGAGCTGTACCCGACAACTTGGGTGGCCGACAACACCGTCCGCTTCCTGGAGCGCGTGGAGGAGCCCTTCTTCCTCTGGTGTGGCATTCCCGATCCGCATCACCCCTTCAATCCACCCGCTCAGTACTGGGATTTGTTCAAGCCGGGAGATATACCGCCCCCCGTAAGGCGCGATGGAGAGCTGGAAGATAAGCCGCCCCACTTCCGTGGGTTTGCGCAAGGGCGTTACAGCAACCTGGACACCGACGGTTTTCTCCTGGGCCGTGATCCCTACCTGACCGAGGAGCGGGTGGACATCATCCGCGCCGCCTACTATGGCATGGTGGCCCTGATCGACGACAGCGTGGCGCGCATCATCCAGGCTCTGGAACGGAGAGGCTTGCGCGAGAACACGGTGGTCGTTTTTGTCTCGGATCACGGCGAGTTCCTGGGCGACCACGGGTTCGTGCTCAAGGGGCCGATGCACTACGAGAGCGTGCTGCGCGTGCCCTACCTCTGGAGTTGGCCCGGACACCTGGCATCTGGCCATACGGTCGAGGGCCTGGCCGGCCTGATTGACCTCTTTCCGACCATCCTGGAACTGGCCGGGGCACCTGTCCCGGATGGCACGCAGGGCAAGACGTTGGTGCCAGAGCTCCTGGGCGGGCCCGGCAGAGAGCGCCAGCGTCTCTACATCGAAAACGACGTGCCCACGCTCGGGCTGCGCCTGCGGACGCTGGTGACCGATCGCTGGAAGTTGACCTGGTATGCTGACCAGGAGTATGGTGAGATCTATGATCTGCAGGAAGATCCTCACGAGTTCGTGAACCTGTGGGACCATGTCGATACCGCCGTCAAGCACGAGTTGGTGTCCATGCTGCTGGACGAGATGGCCATCAACCAAGACACGCTGCCGCCAAAGATCAGCCACGCTTGATCGCCTATTGTTGACTTTGGGGATAACCTTATGGTATAATGCGGCTAGGAGAGACCCTCCAGAAGACCTGCCCTCGCCGCACTGGCTTTCGTGTCCTGTGGGCAGTCACCACAGCGATATGGCAGGTACGCTCTGGTATTCCGGGACAATCGAGCTGGTGTGGCCACGGAAGCGGAAAGAGGAGGTGCTGAGAAGATAGGAAGCGACGGTACGGTCACTTCGCGTACAGCGATCGATGGGGATCTCTTTTCAAGGAGGAAGAAGCGATGAAGGGGCGAGAACTCACACGAAGAGGTTTCTTGCGAGCGTCAGCGATGACAGCGGTTGGGATCTTGGCGGCGGGCTGCGCGCAGCCGACTCCTCAGATTATCGAGAAGGAGGTGCAAGTCGAAAAGATTGTCAAGGAGACCGTGGTCGTCGAGAAAGAGGTCGCCGTCGAGAAGGTGGTCAAGGAGACCGTCGTCGTCCAGAAAGAGGTCGCCATCGAAAAGGTAGTGACGGCCACACCAATGCCCAGCAAGTACAGAGAGGCCCCGATGCTCGCCGAGTTGGTCAAGGCGGGTAAGCTGCCACCGGTCGACGAGCGGCTCCCGCAGGAGCCGATGGTGCTACAGCCATTGGAGGAGATCGGCACCTATGGCGGCTCCTGGCGGTTGGGGATGCTCGGGACGGCTGATACAGCCATGTTTACTAGGACCATTGGATATGAGGGCCTCATGCGCTTCGCCCCCGAGATGGAGAACGTTATCCCCAATGTGGCGAAGGCGGTAGACGTATCTGCAGACGGCAGGACATTCACCTTTTCCCTCAGAAAGGGGATGAAGTGGTCCGATGGAGCGCCCTTCACGGCTGATGATATACTATTCTGGTACGAGGACATTGCTCTCAGCAAAGAGCTAACCCCCAACTTCCCCAAGCCCTACACGTCTGCAGGCAAGCCCTGCAAAGTGGCCAAGGTTGATGAAACAACCGTCAGTTTCAGCTTTGACGAGCCTCACGGCCTGTTTCTCATGTATCTAGCAACATCAGACCAAGCAGAGGCAACCCTTCGGCCTAAGCACTACCTTGAGCAGTTTCATCCAGCCCATGTCGCCGCGGACGAACTGGACAAGAAGGTGAAAGCAGCCGGTTTTCAGAACTGGTGGGAGCTCTTCGGGGACAGGAACGATCTTTGGAGCAATGAGGAAAGGCCAAGGTTGCATCCCTGGGCATTACGCGTCCCACTTGGCACGGCGCCGACGGTCATCGCTGATCGCAATCCTTACTATTGGAAAGTGGATACCGCAGGGAACCAGTTGCCGTATCTCGACACTGTGTTACTCAGGGTTCACGTTGATCGCCAGACTATCCTGATGGACGCCGTTTCGGGCGAGATCGACATGCAGCAGAGGCATGTTGGGGTATACTCGGACTACCCGCTGCTCAGCCAGAACGCACAGGCGGGGAACTATAGATTCTTTTGGCTCACGCCGGACAAGATGTGCTCTTCGACTCTCAAGTTCAATATGACTCACCCTGACCCTGTGAAACGTGAGATCTATAGCACCAAGGATTTCCGCATTGCACTGTCCTATGCCATCAATCGGCAGGAGATCATCGAGACGGTCTATCGCGGATCGAGCGAGCCGCGCCAAGTGGCCCCCTGGCCCTCGTCCGGAATCGTTCACGAGAGACTAGCTACGCAGTACCTCGAATACGACCCAGCCAAGGCTAACGTCATGCTTGATGGGGTCTTCCCCAAGAAGGACGCCGAAGGCTACCGTCTCGGACCCGATGGCAAGCGCATCTTCATAACGGTCGAGATCGTCGATTCCTACACCGATATCATAGACTCGGCGGAGATGATCAAGAAGTATTGGGCTGACGTGGGGATCGAGATCGCTGTCAAGCCGGAAGATCGCTCCCTTTGGACCCAGCGCAGGGACGGCAACGAGTGGGAAGCCCAGTCCACCCAGTTTTCGGCAAGCGGCTTTTTCCCGCTAACGCAGAGCAACCTTTGGTGGCCGCAGAACTGGGAGTTCCCGGGAGTGGAATGGACCCGCTGGTATCTGACGGGAGGAAAGTCAGGCGAGTTGCCGCCAGAATCGATTCAGAAGCAGATCGAGATGTACAATGAAATGCTGGTCACGACGGATCCGGCGAAGCAGAAGGCCCTCTTTATGCAAATCCTTGACATTGCCGCCGACGAGTTCTTCTGCATTGGCGTGACGACGATGCCCCAGGACTTTGGTATTGCGAAGAACGATCTACGCAACGTGGCAATGGAAAGCTTTTCGGCCTGGCCGTACCCGGATCCTGCGCCCACTAACCCGTGTACGTTTTTCTGGAAGAAGTAACGACTGCTATCTAGGGCGACCTGCGGCCCCGACCTTATGTACAAGCTGACCTGAGCCTGTCCCGTCGCGCTGGCGGTGGGACAGGCCGCCATTATGGACCCTGTCCAAGGGAGGCACTGATGCAGGAAGCGAAGGCCGAACGTTTGATCCTGATCGGGCTGGATGGTCTCAACCCGGAATTGGTGGAGAGGTTCGTATATCGGGGCAAGCTACCTAACTTTCAGCGGCTGATGGATCAGGGGGTCTTCACCGCTGCTCTTCCCTCGCCGCCCTCCGATACACCCACCAACTGGGCAACTATCGCCACGGGTGCCTGGACCCAAACTCATGGCATCACCAGTTTTGCCGTGCATATCCCAGGCGATGACCTTTACGATCCGCTTTACGGGAGCGCCAACAGCAATCTCTGCCAGGCCGAGTTTCTATGGGATGCCGCGGAGAAGGTTGGCAAGCGATCTTTTGTCTTCGAGTACCCGGTCTCCTGGCCGCCCACGCCTGAACGCGGCATCGTGATGCCGCCATCGACTCCTAGCTTCCGGCCTGGCATGATGTGGGCAGGAATGGGCAACCTGGGCCCCGCCGAAGCGGCGGAGCGACAGGTCTTTGGACAACGCGGGTATGTCTGGGACCAGGTACAAGAACTGGAAGGATCCTCGATCTACCCGCAACGGCTGGAAGGGTTGGTGCAGAGCCATCTTGGCCGACACCCTCATCAGTCCGAAGACGGGGCTCCCCCCGAGGAGCGTTTCCTGAGCTACAATGAGAATCTGGCTACCTACTTTGCGGATGCGGCGCGCCTTTGGAAGGAAAGTGAGGGTTGGGATCTCCTGTTTTCACACATCCATACCATCGACTCGTTGGATCATGCCATCCAGACTGCCACTCTTGAGGAGCATCCCGACTACTCCCCTGAAGATGCCGAGAGAGCCTGGAATGTGTACGAACGGGCGATGATTACGCTGGATCAGATGATAGGCCGCCTCATCCGCGAGTGCGCCGATGAGCAAACCATAGTGGCCGTTGTATCTGACCATGGCTCTTTGCCCTGCCTCAAGACAGTGTACGTCAACAATGCCCTGCGAAAGGCTGGTCTACTTGTCTACCAGGATCACAAGGGCGCAGACGGGACATATGTGGACTGGTCCAGAACCAGGGTGATCAATTCGTTCAACCCCACCGAGTTTGTATGGATCAACTTGAAGGGGCGGGAGCCTCATGGGATTGTCGAGCCCTCGGACTATGAGCATATTCGCGAGTTGGCCATCCAGGCCCTCACTGGCGTGCGCGATCCCGAGACGGGCGAATGCCCGCTGGCCTGCGTACTGGCTCGCGAAGATGCAGAGCACATTGGCATGAGAAACGAGCGTTGTGGTGATATCGTGGTCTTTTCCAAGCCGGCGTATTACTTGCCGAACTTCAATCATCCCAACCGCTTCAACTTCCCGAATATCGATGCTGCGTTGCAGCAAATGCGCTCACCAAGCCTGCCAGACGTTGGGCCTTTCACGGGCCGGGATGCCAAGGGAGCATGGTGGTGGTCGTGGCGGCAGATGGGACTGCATCAGGGCCACCTGCCCAACAGCGTGTTTGGCGACTTTTCAAATCGTTCAGTGTTCATCCTGAGTGGGCCTGGTGTGCGGCAGGGGATCAAGAGAGATAGACCCATCAATCTGGTGGACGTTGCGCCCACCTTGGCGCATCTCTTAGGCATACCCGCGCCAGCGCAGTGCGAAGGCGCTGCGCGGTACGAGTTCCTGATCTAGGGGCCTACGTAAGGAGATGCGAGCCCATGCTTAGGTACTTCTTGCGTCGTCTACTCTACATGGCCGTGACCATGCTGGCCGTTTCGGTTGTCACATTCATCATCATCCAGTTGCCTCCAGGGGACTTTATGACATCGTATATCGCCACCCTGGAGGCGCAAGGAGGCATTCTGGAGCAGGCGGAGATCGAGGCGCTGAGATTTCGCTACGGGCTGGACCAGCCCCTGTATACTCAGTACCTCAAGTGGCTCAGGGGAGTATTGCGTGGGGACTTTGGAGTCTCCTTCGAGTGGAATAAGCCGGTGAGCGAGTTGATCTGGGGACGACTGGGGCTTACCTTCCTTCTGAGTTTCTCCGCGCTCATCATCAACTGGATAATCGCCTTTCCTGTGGGCGTATACTCAGCCGTCCATCAGTACTCCTTGGGAGACTATGTGTTCACCGGCCTGGCCTTTGTGAGCGCCTCCATTCCGCATTTCCTTATAGCACTTGTGCTCATGTGGTTGATGTTCAAGCACTTTGGGCTTAATATCACTGGGCTATTCTCCACCAAGTTCGCGGACGCTCCCTGGAGCCTGGCCAAGGTACTGGACATGCTCAAGCATGTATGGGCTCCTCTGCTCATCCTGGGGTTCTTCGGGGGAGCCAGCTTGATTCGCGTTATGCGTGCCAACCTGCTCGATGAACTACACAAGCCCTACGTGGTCACGGCCAGAGCCAAGGGACTTACTGAGAGCAGGTTAATCCGAAAGTACCCAGTGCGCGTAGCGCTGAATCCCTTTGTGAGCACCGTCGGCTGGGCGTTGCCAGGCCTGATCTCAGGGACGACGATTATCGCCATCGTGCTGGGCCTGCCGACCACCGGTCCGATGCTCCTCAGGGCGCTGAGGTCGCAAGATATGTATCTGGCAGGGAGCTTTCTGGCGCTCCTGAGCTTGCTCACCATCATCGGGACCTTCATCTCGGATCTCCTGTTGGCTTGGCTCGACCCACGAATCCGGCTAGGGTAGACGTCGAAGCTACCTTGGGAATGATCCAGGCACAAGGAGATCAACGATGTCCAGTTCGGAAGATACAGGCCAACTCGCTTCGGGCGCAGATTCGACACTAGCGGAGACAACTGCGGCAACCGCCGAGGAGGAACGTGTGTACGTCGCCTCCCAGTGGCGGCTTGTCTGGTGGAGATTCAGACGGCACAAGCTCGCGATCGTGAGCGCTGTCGTCCTTGGCCTTTTCTATGCTATGGCTGTCTTTTGCGAGTTTGTAGCAGTCACTGATCCCGACGCATTTGACCCCAAGTACACTTATATGCCCCCGCAGCGTATCCGATTCGTGGACGAGAGCGGGTTTCGCTTTCGCCCTTTCGTCTACGGAACCAAGCAGACGATTGTAAACTTTGACATCACATACAGAGAGGATCCCTCGAAAGTACATCAGCTCTACCTGTTTGTGCATGGAACGCCATACAAGCTTTGGGGGTTATTCGATAGTGACCTGCACCTTGTGGGGCTGAGGGACGAAGGGGGCACTCTGTTCCTGTTGGGTACGGACAGGCTGGGCAGGGATGTCCTGTCAAGAATGATCTACGGATCCAGGATATCCCTCTCTATCGGGCTGGTCGGTGTCTTTGTGAGCTTGGTGCTTGGCGTGTTAATCGGTGGGGTCTCCGGGTACTATGGGGGCTTTATTGACACCATTATCCAGCGAGTCGTCGAGTTCATACGCTGTATTCCCACCATACCGCTCTGGATGGCTCTCAGCGCAGCGCTACCTCTAGACTGGCCCCCTTTGAGGGTCTACTTTGGCATCACCGTGGTACTCAGCCTTGTTGGCTGGATTGGCCTAGCGAGAGTGGTAAGGGGGAAGTTCCTATCCTTGCGAGAGGAGGACTTTGTCCTAGCCGCCAGGATAGCTGGCGCGAGCGAGTGGCGAATCATTACTCGGCATCTGGTCCCGTCCTTCACCAGCCACCTGATCGCCTCGTTGACGTTGTCTCTCCCCAACATGATCATGGGCGAGACCAGCCTGAGCTTCCTGGGACTTGGCTTGCGACCTCCTACCATCAGTTGGGGCGTGCTGCTGCAATCGGCACAGCAGCTCAGTGTCGTTGCGCTGTCTCCATGGCTGATGAGCCCCGTGGTATTCATCGTGTTGGTAATGCTGGCCTTCAACTTCGTGGGAGATGGTCTGCGAGACGCAGCGGACCCATATTCGAGGTAGGCGCAGATAAGAAGAGGCATCGGTGCGCCGCCCGCAAAGCCGCCTTCGTAGAAAGGCGGCGAAGTGAAGCCCGGGGCATCGATGCGGTCGGTAGCCGGACGGGGGGGACCAAGTCCGCCATCCCGCGGACTCTGCTTCGTACTACCGCCGCGTTAGGCAGTATTTTGTTCTCTTACAACTGGACATAGACGCCTGAGCTTGATGCGTGCATCGGCGGTCGTGAATTGCCAGTTAGCCCTATGTTATGGTTCACCTGGAAATGGAGAAACGCCTCATTTCGTTAAGCAATTGCCAGAACCGGCACTTGCTCCGATGGCAGCTGGCAGGATTGCTGATGTGCCTGCTCCCTGGCCTGGCGCGCCGCGGCCAGCTTGCGGCGACGCTCGATCATGATCTGATGATCGTGCCCTGCCGGCCGGGCTCGCGGCGCGATATAGTCGATACTGCTGTGCAGGCCAATTGCTTTCCCAAGACAAACCGCCGACCGCGCTATCTCGTGTGAACACGAAAGGCGAAATCGGCGGTTCTATGAAATCCTGATGATCAGCGCCGCTCAAATGTGAGTGGGAATGTCATCACTCAAGAGCGAATCTTATGAGTAATTACACCATAGCACATCATCTCCGTCAATACTGTCGACGGCCAGACAATTCACCCGCTTGAGGCCTTTTGTGGCCAAGTAATTCACCCACCCCGCGGCCAAGGAATTCACCCAGGCTGAGGGGGTTTTGGCCAAGTAATTCACCCACCTCACGGCCAG
>JAAYEA010000378.1 GCA_012689325.1 Chloroflexota bacterium | reverse complement strand
CTGGCCGTGAGGTGGGTGAATTACTTGGCCAAAACCCCCTCAGCCTGGGTGAATTCCTTGGCCGCGGGGTGGGTGAATTACTTGGCCACAAAAGGCCTCAAGCGGGTGAATTGTCTGGCCGTCGACACGTGACCGGACCCACCATTCAGCATCAATCACATCATTCTGAACCTTGTGATGATTATCTATGGTAATGCCAAGCGCATACGTGTACACCTCACCGTACTCGATCGCTTGGCGGAAAAACACCTCTACGCATAATCCCCAGCCGTATTCATTCGAATAATCCTCGACGTAATTCACATCAAGGTAACCACTTGCGTCCTTGGCAAAGATATGACTGTAGGCGTCTCTGCCCCAATAAAAGCACCAGGCTTCACTGTCAATGGGCTCGAAACCCGTATTGCGAACAGAGAACTCTTCGTACCGGGCAGCGGATCCATCTGATCTCAAGAATACATCATCTCTCAAACTCGAATATTCGTAGCTGACTGCGCCAGCAAGACTTGCTCTCTCCGATATGCCTTCAGTGATGACGCAAGAGCCACCGCGAATTTGCGCTTCATCCAACGAATCGGCAGCAGAACCAAAAGTTATCGTGGTCAACAAGAACAAAAACATGCTGGTCAGTTTGAAGCACTTCATCTACTAACTCCTTTTGTGCTCCCTCAAACCAAACGCCACAGCCACCACCCATCCAACCTGGGCGGCGCTGTGGCGCGTGTGCACGTATGGACTTGACGCGATCGGGGCATGGGTTTCTGCGCTTTCGGCGAGACAGTTCTGGCGAACAGGGCACCGCAGAATTCCAACGAACGATTATTTCAAATTCAGTATGATAGCAACATTCACATGCCGCAAGAAAACCGCTATCTTCATCATACGCTTCCCGCTACTGATGGTAGTATAACGCACCATAACCCATTGTCAAATGCAAATCATGCCAAAGCATCGTTCGTCGGGAAACGCAGGCGATGGCGCTGATACGCATCTCGCGACACGTCATACACCGGCAGCAGCGCCTGGTAGGGCATCGATGACCGGATGGGCGGGTGGGCTGGTCTGCCAGTGACTTGCACGCGTCGTGTCATGCCGTGCCGTGTCACGCTCCTACTCGCAGCCCTGTTGCAGAACCTCTGAGGATGAGCCGGGGCGCGTCTGGGGAAGCGCTCGTGAGTCACACCCTGGGTATCGTGCCACGAACTCCTCCAGCGCCTGATCCGCCAGCACGGTCATCGGCGCGCCGGTCTCCAGGCTGAGGCGGCGCAAGGCCCGTGTGTGCTTGCTGTGTATCTTGGGTTGATATAGCCGCTCATCGTCGTGACGGGGGATGCGTTCCGGGGTCATGTGGGGGAGTATATCACACCCCGACATAGACGGTCACCACCGCCAGGATGCGCAGCCCTCACTGGCCCCCGTTCCTGCCCTGCTCTCCGCGCAGCTCCCCCCACGCCTGGCGGTACGACAGCCCCTTGACCTCGGCATACAACGAGACGGCGTCGCCGCCACGGTACTCGTGGAAGCAGAACCACCTCCCCCCTTTGCCAGAATGGCGACCGACGGCGAAGGAGTGCTACGCCTCGGGGTGCAAGGGGCACGGCCCCACGTAATAGCTGCCCCGTTTCTCCAGCCGCGTGAACCGGCTGGCCACCGCCACGATGTCCAAGCCCAGCTTGGGAGCGGGGCTCTCGGCAGTCCACGCCTCCAGGGCCCTTCCGCCGCTGCTCGTCGCGGACTGGCGCCGTCCCGCCCGTGGCCCCTGGGCCCCCCGCGCCACCCAGGCCGCCTGGCCAGGCCGGTGTTAGGCGCCCTAGCGCCCCTGGTCGTCCCTCCTGCGGAGCACGTGGCGGCTGTCGAACATCTTGGCGCGCTGGCCGGAGGCGGGCGCGGGGTCGGGCTGGGCGGGCCCCGCGCCATCGGCATAGGCGCGGTCGCGCAGCGCGTCGTGGAGCCGGCCGCCCTGCCCGCGCATGATCTCGTGGCCGGGCCGCAGCTCCGCCGTCGGGTTGATGGTCACGGCGTGGCACTGGCGCACGGCGATGGCGATGATCCCGTTATACATCTCCAGGTGCCCGGCGCCCGCGGCCTCCACGATCATGCCGATGGCCTCCTTCGCCACGTCCGGCAGCCCTTTCCAGACGGAGGCGGTGACCGGGTTCTTCAGGGGCTCTCTAGTCTCTTCCATATTTCTCCCTCCAGCTCGTGCCGGTCAAGACCAGTTCGGGCACCGTCGGCACGAGCATGAGGCCCGGCGCCAGTTGTATGTGGATCCCCGCAAAGAGCAGACAGCACAAGCCCAGCACCCCCCACCTCAGCACGGTGAGAACGCACCCTGTCGTGGCCAGGTGGTCATTACGGGGCGCGGGGGCCTGGGTGAGGACGTTGGCCGGCGCGTCATTCATCCCCGTCCAGCTCCTTCCCTCGCCGCAGGGAGGTACGCGGCGAGATCTCCACGGCCCGCCCGTCGCGCACGGTGATCTCGATGGTGCCGTGGTGGAGGACCGAGAGGGCCACCTGGGCCTGCGGCTCGTCCAGCAGCGCCTCGATGGAGGCGCGCAGACGCGCCACGCTGGCCCGTTGCAGGCTCGATAGCGCCATGTTCACGCGGCCGGCCTTCTGCTCGCCCTCGGGCCGCACGCCCATCATCCTCAGACCTGTTTCGTCGCTCATGCACCACTCCTCTACTTGTCTCCGGCGAACTGGACACTACTTGAGTCCAGCGCACCAGACGCTATTTATGTCCGGCGCACCGGACATTATTCGTGTCCGGCGACCTCTTTGACGATCCGCACGAACTTGTCCTGGGTCGGCTTCCAGGTGAGCAGCGCGGCCCGTTCGATGCTGGCCTGGCGCATCTCCGCCAGCGCGGCCGGGTTCGCCTTGGCCCAGAGGACCTGCTTGACGATCTCCTCCGCCGTGACCAGGTGAAGCGTCGCCCCGGTCTGCCAGGTGTCGGTGCTCGCCGGCTTCATCCACCGCGGCGCCTCCCCCAGGATCTCCCGCCGGGTGAACTGGTCATCGGTGACGAACAGGGGCAGGCCGCAGCGCGCCGCCTCCACCGCCGGCAGGCCGAAGCCCTGCACGGAGCTGGCGTCCATGTAGATGTCGCCCAGGTTCAGCCGGTCAATGAAGCTCAGGTTCTCCATGGCGATCCCCCGCCTGAGGTTGGGGTTGGTGGACGCCTCGGCCAGCTGCTGGCGGCGGTGCAAGGGGACGCCGTGGGTCTGGTCCAGCTTGGACGGCGGGAAGAGCACGATGTTCTGCTTGAAGTCGTCGCCGGTGTGGCCGAACACCCCGGCCCGGCGGGCCAGCGGCTCCAGGTCCCAGCCTTGCATGTTCTGGATGCCGTATTCATCGCTGGGGTCACAGTGCAGATAGAACAGCACGTCGGTGTGCCCCAGCTCCTTCAGGATGGCCGCGGCCTTGATGTACTCGGGCTGGCGGCTGGTCCGCTTGTTGCGCGCCACGTTGATCACCACGAAGCGGTCGTCCCACCCCACCAGCTCGCGCAGGCGGGCCCGCTCCGCGTCGGGATAGGGGCGGAATGGGCCGTGATTCGAGCCGTGATAGGCCCAGTCCACGGTCAGCTCGCCGCCCGATTCCTCCTGCACCTGGTCGGCCTGGCACTGGGTGTAGACCACCACCCGGCCCCCCGTCGACTGCACCGTGCGGATCACTTCCAGGTATGGCTCGGCGATGGGATAGCCCTCGATGGGCATGTACATCACGATGGGGCAAGGCGGTCGAAAGCCCTGGACCTTCACCGAGGCGCCAAAGCCAGGGATGAGCGCTTGCAGCCGCGTCCACTGGGTCGAGGGGTCGGCCAGGGAGAAGAACACCTCCGGCGCCCGCTCCTGGATGAACGAGCGCAGCTTCTGGAGGCCGAAATAGTCGTGCGGGCAGACGGGCTCCACATAGTAGGGGAACTCGCCCGGGGTGGAGCCGCGGAACTCCCACGTCCCCAGCACGGAGAGGTCAAAGAGCGCCTGGTGAAAGCCCTGGCAGAGCTGCTTGAGCACCGTGCCGAAGCCTGTGGTCAGCCGCGGGTGATCCGACATGGCCAGCATCCGCAGGGGGTGGATCGCCCAGTCGCGGGGGGCCGGGTTCAGCTCGGCCAGGCCCGCCCGGATGATCTCCTCCTCCGGCGCCAGGGGTTGCGTGATCCCCTCGCCGTGCGCGCCGGCCACCTGATACACCACGCGGAAGGACCACTCCCGGCCCGCCACGCCAAAGTCGGCCAGTTGCAGGCCGGCCGGCCGCGCCCACGCGCCGATGTACTCCTCCGGCAGCCACTCGTGGACATGCGTTGGATCGCGCCCCGCGGTGTAGCGCTGGTCGGGGATGATGAGCACCACGTAGCCGCCCGGCTTGACCACCCGCGCCGCCTCACGCAGCACCGCCGCCGTGTCCGGGCAATGCTCGATGTTGTGCGAGGACCAGTAATAGTCATAGCTGGCCGTGGGCACAGCGGAGAGGTCCTGCGCGTCGGCCACCAGGTCAGGCTCCACCGCCGGGTTCTTGTCCACCCGGAACATCGCCTGGTGCAGCGACCTGCGCCCGCAGCCCACGTCAATGCCGTCCGGCGAGATGGTCACGTAGGACAGCACCGCCTGCGCCTCGGCGTTCCAGGTCTCGAACGCGGTCGGGAAATACTGGATTGGTGATTCGGTCATCCGTTTGTCCTCCCTGTCTCTAATCCACGAGCGGCACCCTCGGCCGCTTCATCCACCAGGCCATAGTCGCCTACCACGGCCTCCACGTACTGGCGCACCCGCTCGGGGAGCGCCTTCAGCCAGCCGTCGCCATGCTTGCGGAGCAGCTTGTTCACCTTGCCGTGGCCGAGGTTGTAGCTCGCCACGGCTTGCAGCATCGCCTCGCGGCCCGTGACGCCCCGCTCCAGGCGATAGTTGTGGTTCCACGCCAGGATCCAGGCCCCCTTGCCCAGGTTGGTCGCGGGGTCGAAGGGGTCCTCGGGATGCCAGCGCCACGGCTCCGGCATGATCTGGCACAGTCCCTTGGCCCCGGACGGGCTCACCGCCTTTTCGTCCCAGTTGCTCTCTTCCCCCACCAGGCGGCAGAACACGTCGGGCGGCTGACCCATCAGCGTCGCCGCGGCAATGGCCAGGGCTACGAGGGATTCCGTCACTTCCACAGCCTCCGCCCGACGTTCCTTGCCACGATTTGCCACATGGCAAAAACCGTCCCGATCCATAGCGCCAGCGCCGCGTCCATGATCCCGCCCAGGATGTCCAGCAGCTCTTTCATGGTCACTCCTGCTTGTTCTCCTTGGCACCCACGACCCAGCCCAGTACCAGGATGCCCAGGCCGACTAGGACAATTTGGGCGGTGTCTCCAACCCCACACCGCGTGTCTGGCAAAACGCAGTATCCATGCGCGCAGCAAGTGTATGTAGCCATCGTGACAGCTCCCCATCCTGCCGCCGCAACCGCCACCAGGGTCTGTTTCAGCAACCTCATTTCCCCTCCTGACCTTCGCCCTTCGACGTTGGACCTGTGACTTCTCTACACGCCTCGCAGAGCACCGAGCGCCACTCGTCCAGCGTCATCTCCAGCGTCTCCGAGCCGTGGGCCGGGTGGACCGTGATGCCGAACTTGGGCCCGTCCACCAGCAGCGCCGCCCGCTCCATGGGCACGATCTCCTTGCAGCGGTCGCAGCGGATGTACAACTGGTGGAAGAACCACCGCTCCCGCTCCTCGGCCAGGCAGCCCATCAGCTTGTGCAGCTTGCGGGAGACCAGCTCGCGCAGGCGGTCATCATCGCCCATTTCGCATCCTCTCGATCCACTTCTTGGCGATCACCTCGTAGGAGAAATGCGCCTTCGCCCTCCAGCGGGCGTACGCCGCGGCCACCTCCAGCTCGCGCCGATCCGTCGTCAGGAGCTCGATGGCGATGTCGGCGAACTCGCGGTTGAACTCCGCAGACCCCGGCTCCCCTTCCAGTAGCCAGCCCGAGGCCCCCGATTCCACCGTGGTCCGCAGCGCCCCGATGGGCGTGGCCAGCGTGGGCGTCTCCGCGGCCTGGCACTCCAGCGAGGCCAGGCAGAAGAGCTCGCCGTCGCTGGTGCAGGGCGGCAGGAAGTCGGGCATCTCCACGTGGTGGTCGCAGGGGAACACGTGCAGGCTCGATTCCTTTTGCAGCCGGATCAGCTCGCGCCGTGGCACCTTGCCCACGAAGCGCACGCCGGGCATCTGTGCGAACATGGCCCTGTAGCCCTCGTTCCCTGGCATAGAGCCCCAGAGCGAAAAGTCGGCCGTCACCACCAGCTCGGCATGGGGTACCGCTCGCCGGATGCGCGGGAAAATGTCGGCCAGGTGCGCCAGGCCCCGGGTGGGCACGCTGTCATAGATCAACTGGTAGGGCCGCTTGGGGCCGGCATTCCATGCCGCGACGCCGGCATAGTCGGGCCAGTGGACGCCCAGGTTGGTGTAGGTCGTCTTGGCCTCCGGCGCCCCCCAGTATTCCAGCATGAACTGGCGATGATAGGGGCTGATGCACACGATCTGATCCACGTAGGGAAAGACGTGCGTCGGCCAGGGGAACTGGATGTTGGTGTACTGGTCGGTGGAGAAGAACACCTTCCGCTTGGCCTTCACCTGTTGCCAGAACTCCAGCGGGACGCCCTCGCGGAACAGCACCAGCTCGTCCCACTCCTCCTCGAAAAGGATGGGGTCCGTGTTGAAGCGATAGGTCACGCCGTTTTGCACCGACGATGGACTGGGGCACCGGTTGAAGATGGTCACCTCGCAGCCCTGGCGGACCAGCTCGCGGGAGAGCTGCACCAGCGCCGACTCCGCCCCGCCGAGGCCCTGGTTGTCGAGGTACGAATCGTCAAAGACCATGTTAGAGTAGCAGTAGAAGGCGATCTTGGGCCGCGGCGCCGTGGGCTTGGGCGCTGCCGAGGGGCTGGCGGTCCCCCGCATCGCCCTGATCTTGTCCAGGAACAGCGGCCCGTTCTTGGCATGGAGCGCGGGGATGTCCAGGTGACCGTCCGTCGCCGTCTTGGAGTAGAGATGGTGGATCCCCACAGAATCCTCCCCCAGCCCGAGCAGGCGGTAGCCCGCTTGCGCGGCCCGCGCCGAATAGTCCACGTCCTCGTAGAACGCCGGGTTGAAGGCCTCGTCGAACAGGCCGATGTCAGCGGGCAGGGACCGCGGCATCATCATGCACCAGCCGCCCACGTAGGGGACGATCTGGCCGTCCACCCGGGTCGCCTCGTTGTAGTCGATATAGTCCGCGCCCACCAGCAGGCTGGGCAACGCGCTCCCCTGGCGGCTCCCCTCCAACGGGGCCACCAGGCGGTCCAGCCACTCGCCCTCCCAGATTTCCACGTCGTTGTTCAAGAGGAGGATGTACTCGTCGCCGTGGGCCAGGGCGCAGACGATCCCCCGGTTCACGGCGGAGCTGAAGCCCCGGTTCGGCTGCGTGATGACGTCCAGCCGCAGGCCCAGCTCTCGCGCCTCCGTCTCCAGGTATCCCGCCGTGTGGTCCCTGGAGCCGTCATCCACCACGATCACGCGATAGTCGGGATAGGTGGTCAGGTTGCGAATGTCCGTCAGGACGTTGCGCGTCAGCTCCCAGTGGTTGTAGCACGGGATGACGATGGCCACGCTCGGGGTGATCCTCATCGCTCCTCCTATACCTCGCCCAACAGGTCGCGGATGTCCTCGATCTTGGCCCGCAGGTCCTCGCGCAGCAGGCTCTCCAGGTAGACGATCCGACTCCCCAGCCCCTGAAGGTCCTGCTCCAGATCGGCCAGCTTGCCCTCGTGCGTCGCCTGGTCCTGGTTCAGCGCCGCCACCGTGTCGAGCATGGTGGCCACCTTGTCTGTGAGCGCGGCCAGGTCCGTGTGCAGCGTCGCCAGGGCCTCGCCCGCCTGCTCCGCCTGGGCCCGGGAGGCGGCCACGTCCGCGGCCAGCGCTTCCACCTTCGCCGCCAGCGCGGTCTCGTGCTCGCCCGGCTCCTCGGGGGGGTCCGGCTCCCCTGGCTCCTCGGTGGCCGCGGGGATTGCCGTCACGCGATGCACCCAGCACGGGGCCGCGTACCTGATGGTCCCCGGCGACGTGACGAGAGACTGGACGTTCAGCATCTGCCAGCCCGGATCGTCGTCCTTCGCCAGGATCGCCTGCACCGCGTACTCTCCCGCCGGCAGGTCCAGCGTGATCTCCAGCCCCTCCTCGCAGCGCCCGAGGCCGAGGTAGCCCTCCAGCGTGCTCGTCAGCGCCTGCGGCGCGGCCTTCCACTCCGCCGAGTTGGGCGCGTAGCAGGTGGCGTTGGTGGTGATGTGCGCCTCCCAGGGGCCGGGATAGCCGTGCTCCCAGTCGGCCAGCACGCCGGGCTGGTCCACCCCGCCCGGGTTCTTGGTGTTCCGGGCAAACCAGACGCCCCGCTGGGTCACGGGCACCTGCATCATCTGCCAGGTCCACTCCCACAGGCCCGGGATGGCGGCCAGGGTGTCCAGATGGGGATCATCGGGCGCGCCCCGCCCCGGCAGGTCCAGCACCGTCCCGCCGTTGGCGAGGAAGGCGGCGATGGCGGCCATGGTCTCGCCCTGGGAGACCCCGTTGTAGGCGTGCTCCCACTTCATGGGGAGGCCCTGCGCCACCGCCGCGTGGCCGATCTGCATGAGGCCGGCGCCCTCGGTCGGCTTGTGCTGGACCTGGTTGTTGGCGTCGCCGCAAAGCCCGTTGAAGCCGGCGGCCATGCCCAGGCTCCACGCTTTGTGGCAGAGCCGCAGCCGATCCGAGTTGCCCGTGAGCAGCGGGATCAGCGGCGTGTGGGGGAACGCGGCATGGTAGCGGTCGAGGCAGTTGTCCACGAAGCGGATCGGGTTGTGCCCCAGCTCGCCCCCGCCCGGCACGGTGGTCACGGATTCGCCGTAGAGGAGCGTGGCGATCCAGACGCTGTGCACCCGCGGGTCGCCGTCGTAGCGCTGGCCAAAGGCCGCGATCAGCTCCCAGAACCAGGGGTCCCAGATGCCATGATCGTCGTTCCAGCGCGGGTACTTGTAGCTGTAGCCCGAGTTGCTTCGGCCCTCCCAGGGGACGATCCCGTTCAGCTGGTACACCCAGTCGGGCGTCCCGTCGCCATGGGGCGCGCCGGTGAGGGGGACGAGGCTCAGGGCCACCTGTTTGCCCTGTGCCCGCGCCGCGTCGATGTAGCTGTCCACCACGGACCAGTTGTACTGCCCGCGGGCCGGGTTGACCTGCCTGGGCGTCCACCACATCCAGGCGTCCACATGGCCCCACCCGGGGCGCTGGGGGTCCACCAGGGACCAGTCGTGCATGATGCCGAGGAACGGCTTGGGAAGCGGTCGGGTCATCTAGGATCCTCCATTCAGAAAGCAGCGCGCGCAGGTCGGGCCGCAGCCGCTGGGCCAGGGCGCCAGGTCCGCCGCGGCCTGCTCCCGGCGGATGTCCTCAGCCACGGTGTCGAGGGGCTTGCCCTTGAGGCGGTAGTAGCGCTCCAGCTTGGCGTGACGGTTGTGGTAGTAGTGGTGCAGGATGGCCATATCCGGCCGGGCCACCTGGCCGTTGCCCACCAGGGGGAAGGACTGGTCCATGACGGCCTGGGGATCGAAGCGGAACGCGGTGCGGCGCACCAGCCGCCCGGGGATGTGGGAGAGCCAGGCCCTGGCGTAGTGGCCGGGGAGCACGAGATGGACGCCCCAGAGCGCCACGTTGTCCTGCGGGGCCGCGGCGAGGAACGCCCGCAGTTGGCCCATGGCCCGCTGGCAGAGGCGCTCGTCGGCGGCCGTGAGCAGCACCCAGTCGCCCTGGCAGGCGTCGAGCGCCAGGTTGTAGATGGGGCCCTCCGGCGTGAAAAGCACTTCCTGGGAGGCGGAGCCGCCCTTCCAGCGTAGCACCCGGGCCCCCCAGTCCAGGGCGATCCGCACCGTGGCGTCGGAGCTCCCGCTGTCCACCAGGATCACCTCGTCGGCCACCCCCTCCAGTCGGCGCAGGCACCCCGGCAGCATCTCGGCCTCGTCCAGCACGCGGAGAAAGACGGAAAGGAGCATCAGCGCGGCCCTCCCTGTTGCATCTCCGCCTCCAGACACTGGCAGAACCAGTCCAGCGCGTTCTCGGCCCCCGAGCTCATGCCACGTGGCAAATCGCCGCGATAGACCCGGTTGGTGCGGATCATGAAGCGCTCGCGGTCGCGGACGTGGTGCCTCCAAAAGTGCGCCAGGATCGCCCGCATGTCCGCGCCGCCCACCGTCCAGATCAGGGGATGCAGCAGGAGCTGGATATGCTCCGTCCCCTGGGCCAGCCGCTCGCAGAGCTGGCTCGGCGAGTAGCGGCAGTGGTTGTCCGAGATGAAGGTGATGCCGTCCCGACAGAACCAGCGGTGCAAGGCGTTGAGCCTCCGCGCAGGACGCCAGCCCTGCGCCCAGAGCCGGAAGAGCCGGCCGGGCGAGTGCCAGGAGACGACCAGCGGCTTGGCCTGGCCGAACATCCCGAGGATCGCCTGCCCATGGTCCAGCCAGGCGTCGATGCGCGAATAGTCCCGGTCTTCCGCGTACCATGCGTTGGCATCCAGGTGCAGACCCAGGCAGTGCCCGCGGTCGGCGATGTCGCACAGCGCCGCACCGTCCTCCGGCGACAGAGGGTTGTAGAGCGCGCTGTCGAGCATGACGCAGAAGGTGCTCGTGACCCCGTGCTCGGCGTCGATCTCGGCCAGCGTCCGTGCCAGGCTTGGCGAGCTGACGATGTCGTGGCGGAGGATGATCTGCTTGCCGCCGGCCGGGTCATACTCGCCAAAGGTCACAAAGCGGTAGCCCTGGGCCTTGGCCGTCTCCAGCACGCGCTCGTAGGACGAAATGCAATACAGCTCTTCGTTGCTCATTTCACCCCCAGGCTCTCCAGGATGCGTTTGGCCCTCGCCTCGTAGGTATGCGGCTGCACCCACACGTAGCCGGCGTCCGCGATGCGCTGGCCTTCCTCCTCCCAGGCGTCGCCGCAGTAGAGGCGCAGCTTGGCGATGAGGTCGTCCAGGTCTGGGATCACCCAGGCCGCGGGCGATTTCGATTCGTCGTAGGTGCTCTCGTAGGGGATGTAGTGCATGTAGGGATGGCACCCCTGCCCTTCCAGCAGGGCCAGGTCGGGCACCCGGTTGGTGAACACCAGCCGGCGGTAGGCCAGGCCCTCCCAGAAGCGCATGGGCAGGTCCAGGCGGCTCGACAGGTTGAGCGCCACCTTGGCCCGGGCATAGAGCGCCGTCCCCTCCTCGTAGAGCACCCCCTGGCGGGCCAGCACCTTGAGGCCGGCGTCGGAGAGGGCGCGCAACATCCGCTCACGCTCCGGGTAGAGCACGCCCACGAAGGCCACGTCGTACTCGGGCTCCACCCCCGGCGTCCAGTAATGCACCTGCGGATCGTAGCAGTAGGGCAGCCACTCCGGGGGCGGCCAGCAGCCCGCTTGTCCCGCGCCTTCCAGGTAGCGGTGCAGGTAGTGCTCCTGCATCACGAAGAAGGCGTTGCACGACTTGGCCGTTTCCCCGTAACCAAAGAGACAATGGGGGTCCGTCGCCACCAGGGCGATGGGCACCTTGTTCCACCCCCCGGCCAGGTGAAAGCCGGCGTCAATCATCACCAGGGCGTCGGGCTTCCAGGCTTCCAGCCCCTCTGCGCGGGCCCGCTCCATGGGGTAGGAGGCCGCGCCAGGAGCGGTGAAGAGCTCGATGGTCGGCACGTCCCAATACTGCGAATAGTCCGTGTCCTGCTGCCAGGGGATGGACGGCTCGAACGGGCCGATGGTCAGCACCTCGTGGCCCAGTCGCTCGAACGCGGCGCGAAAGAAGCGGGCCACGGATAAGGGGTAATGACGATGTGACAGCGCTACCCGGGCCATGCGTTACCGCCTCTCTTCCAGGTGCGCCTGACTCGGCGTCTCGTAGGTGACCCGATCCCGGAACTCTTGGATCTTGCCCTTGTTATAGTTGCGGATCGGGCGAAAGTAGCCCACGATCCGCGAGTACACCTCGCAGGGGACCTTCTTTACCGTCATGCTAGTCCTCCCTACTGGGCAGAAATACCTCGGTCAGCCCCACGCACATACAGAGCGTCACCACGACTACGCGGATAATCTCGGCATTGGTGTGACCCCCTGTGGGCGCCATGTGCTCAAGGTACAGAAAACACCCGAGGGCCAGTGCCAGGCCCAGCAGGCGACGAATAGCAGTCACTTCCTTTGACATGGTTTCTCCCTATTCCCCTGGGGCGATGGCCTCGCCCCGAAACACGCTCTTGATCTGCTCGAATCCCACCATCGGTCGAATCGCTTCCTTGCTGGCCCAGATGTGCAGCGCCGTCCCATCGATCTTGACGTGGATGCGGTGAAAGCCGAACTCGGAGAGGAGCCGCTCCATCTCCCGAGGGGCGTAGGCCCAGCGGTGCGATTGCGCGGTCTCGATTTTGCCACATGGCAAAAAGGCCGTCTGGGCATAGATGTACTTGCGGAACTCGGTGGACCACCCGTGCGTGGCGAACTGGCGGCGCGCCTCCCGCTCCGGGGGGATCAGGACCTCGGGCGGCGGCAGGCCCAGCAGGTCGCGGATCAGGTTGGCGTAGGGCAGTTGGCCCGTCGCCCAGAGGGAGACCAGCAGCTCGCCGTTGGGCAGGGCCAGCTCCAGCACGCCCTCGGGGACCAGCAGCCGCCGCCATTCCCGCAGCGTGCAGGTGGCGTTGAACGGGGAAAAGTGCTCGAACACGTGCATCGCCCGAATGAAGTGTAGGCTGTCCGAGGGCAAGGGCAGCTCCGCCGCGTCGCCCACCAGCTCGATGTGGGGATACGCAGCCAGGTCGTTGTGGATGAACCCGCCCTCGCAGGGGTGCTCCCCCGCCCCGATCTCTAGCTTAACGATGGGCTGCGCGTACTCGCTCAAGCATCGCCTCCTCGTTGATCTCGAATGGCGGCAGGGGCACGGGGTTCACCTCGGGCTCGGCCTCGGCGGCGTCGGGCAGGATGATAAAGTAGATTCCAGGGGGCAGGGCTGGATTGCCCTTGAGGTCCCGGAAGGTAGACTGGTTGATGACCTGCGGCCTGACGACATCTGCCGTCGCCTCGTCGCAGAAGAAGAACACGCCCTGGGATGTGTCCGCGATAGATAGGCTCATGGGGCTCCTTTCAGGCTGTTCTCTAGCCGGTAGAGCAACTGGATCAGGCTCAGGCGGATGTCGTTGGCGCGAGCGTCGTTGCCAGACTCTCTCTCGCGTTGTTCCTCCTCCAGCCACCACCTGCACTTCTCCGCCAGCTTGGCGGCGTCCGTCGCCGTCTCATCCTCGGGGAGCGGCAGGCGTGGCTCGGGGGCCGGCGGCTGATTGGCATAGAGCGCCGTCACCGCGGGCCAGATGCCCGTCACGTCGAACGCCCACCAGTCGTCGCCGGGGAGGCCGGCCTGGTAGGCCGCGGCGCCCTCGAAGGTCACCCCATCCGCCTTCAGCTCCTGGGCCGCGACGTCGTAGAGCTCGCCGAACCGGGCCAGCCAGAGGATGAACTGCTCCGGCGCAAGAAACCGTCGCCAGCCCGCATACCCTCGGCGTTCGATGGGCAGGCCCGGGTCGTCGAGGTGGTCCGCGCCGATCTCCGCCACGGCGATGCGCTGGCCCCGGATGTAGCGGCGAAACTCGGGCCGGGCGAAGCGGAGCACGTGCCAGTCGTTGCCGAGGTCCTCCCAGTCCGTGCCGTACTCGTGGAAGAGCAGCACGTCGGAGTCGGTCATGGCCTCCAGCACGCGCTGATACCTGGGCCAGGTCGCCTCGTCCGGCGTGCCCACGGAAAAGTTGAAGAGGCCCGCGCCATAGCCCGCCTCGTGCATGAGCCGCCAGCGCTCCAGCTCGAAAGCGGCGTAGGCTTCGGCCTGCTCCTTGGCGATCTCGTTGTACCCGGCAAAGATCACCCGCCCCAGCTTGGCCATCTGCTGCATCTGGCCCTGGTGCTGGTAGAACCATTGCCGGGCGTTGGCGAGGGGGTTGGAGAGGTCTTGCGGCCAGTGGTACCACCGCACCGCGATCAGGCAGTCGGCGCCCACGGCCAGGCGCGCCGTCGCCACGTCCTCGATGCTGGGATCCTGCATCACCATGAACCGGGGCCGCCCCAGCGGCCCGTGATAGTGGACGCCCTTGTAGAGCCCAATAGTCCGCGAAATGGTCATGCGCCCTCCTTCGACTTGTCCCCCATCGGTCCCTTCGCCACCGCCTTGGCCATCTCTGCGATGGTTGGCAGGCGTGCCGGCGTCTGGTGCACAACACAATGGCAATTGCCAGACCCCTCGCCGCGATGGGCCGGCGGCATCGGCGGGTTGAAGCCGTGCTCGTACTGCTCCCGGGCCCAGGTCCCCCAGCGGGTCGGGCGGACCTGGCCATGCGTCTCAGAGTTGGGCCCGGGCTGAATGGTGATCATGTCCTGAAGATCGTCTCCCGCGGCCAGGCCCATCTGGAACGCCTTGGTCAGCGACTTGCCATAGCGGTCAGCGCGCCATTCCAGGCGCCCGGTGAGAGGCTCGCAGCCGCGCCCGCCGGTCGGCGGCAAGGCCGCGACGAAATTCGTCTTCCGCCTGCTAGCGCCGCAGATGGGCTTGGCGAAGGACGCGAACCCGTGAGGCGTCAGCCCGTCGGCCAGGTCGCCCCAGTCCAGCGCCACGGCTGGGATCAGGCGGGTGGATGGCTCCAGGCTCATCCGATGCGGCATCGCGCTCCTACTTGGGCTGGGTGGGCGGCGGCCTTGCCCATGGCGATGTCCGCCGTGCCGCCAGGAGAACGAAGAGAACGGACTGATGGGCATCTATCCCTCCTCCTCTGCGCCGATCCACTCGTGGTGGACCGGCCAATCGGTGGGCACGCCGGCCTCGGCCAAGAGGCGCGCCTTCTCCTGAAACTCCGCCGCGGAGCGCCCCTGGATCGTGATGAACCCGTCCGCGGCCATCATCTTTTCCGCCGCGTAGCGGAGGAACTCGGCGTTGGTCAGCTCGGCCCCGGCGATGGGCGTCACGCCGGCCCTGGGCCGCTGGGCGCCGCCCGCCCCGGCCGTGGGGGCCCCGGCCGCCGCTTGCTGCTGGAACGCCTCCACCAGCGCCTGCCGCTCCGCCTTGCGCGCCTCGATCTCCTGGTCCGAGAGCACGGGCAGATCTGCCTGGCGGAACGCCTCCAGCGCGTCGATGTAGTCGCCCTCGGGCTTGGCCAGCAGCGCGGGCAGCACCGTCATCAGCCGCTCCAGCGCCGAGCTGTCCATCCCCACCACTGTGGCGGAGATCATCCCGCGGCGCCCATAGCGCTCGCCATAGTTCCAGCGCCCCAGGTCGGGCAGCAGGTAGGCGTTGAGGTGCTCGGTGAACTCGGCCAGGTCCAGCTCCAGCGTCTGCTCAAAGATGCCGGCGGGCACCTTCCAGGCCGCGTAGGCCCCCGTGTGCCCCTGGGCTTGCTGGCCGATCACCTGGTCCGGCTCCCCCGCCGCGCGGATCAGCGCCGTCTCCAGGCGCGCGAGCACGCCCTCGAACTGGGCGGCGACGCCGGAATCCTGCAGGTACTCCAGCCGCCACTTGGGCCCGCCCCCCTCCTCGGCGGCGTGGCTCGTGGAGGGGAGCACCACGGCGTTGGAGCGGCCCACGTCGATGGCCAGGTTGAGGCCGATGTCCATGGCATCCCGCATGGTGCCGGAGGCGTCGGCGACCTTCTCGCCCTGCGGCGCGTAGCAGACCGCCACCGGCGTCCCCATCCGCTCCATGTAGCGCATCAGGGCCCGCCAGATGAACTCCAGCCACCACCAGGGGGTGAACATCACCTCGGCCAGGCCGCGGCCGTAGAGGTTGCCGAACTCTTTGCGGTAGGTGTAGACGAACGCCTTCGCCGCGGGGATCCGGATCGGCTTGGCCACGCCGGGCGCGTTCTGCTCGTAGCCGTCGAACTGGTCCGTTTTCTCGTCGCGCAGGAGCTTCACCGTCTTGGGGTGGTTGCCCTTGACCTTGTCCAGCACGTTGTAGGTGCGGTCGCCCTCCAGCCCCAGCTCCTGGGCCGAGGCGGTGGTCCAGACCTTCTCGCCGGCGTAGAAGCCGTGAAAGCGGGCCGTCTGCGCCTCGCGGACCAGGCGCAGGAGGACGCGTTGCAGCGCGGCGCGGACGAACTGCTGGACCTGCTCGTTGTCGTCCTGCACCTTGATGTCCCAGCCCTGGCCGGCCTCGTTGCGAAAGACCAGGATCAGCGGGATGGCGCGCACGTCGAGGCAGAAGCGCACCAGATAGTGCTTGAGCATCAGCTCCTTCTGCTCCCAGCTCACGGCCTCATCCGGCGCCCCCAGCCCGGCGACGCCATAGGGCCCGGCATCGCCGGCCCGGCTCCGCTCGCCCTGCGGCGGCTTGCCCCCAGCGCTGGTCTCCGCCCCGGCGGTGGGCTGCGCCAGGGCGATCTCCGCCGCGGAGCGCGGACGGGAGGCGCTAGTGGTGGGGCCGTGGACCTCTGAGCCGGGCGAGACCTCCGCCCATTGTTCGCGCATGATCTCCAGGACCTGCGCGGCGATGGGCCGCGAGAGGTGATCCTCGATCAGCTTGGTGGCCCAGGCGGGCATCCGTGGCGACATAGGCTACTCCTTCTGCTTTATGTCAATGATCACGCGGCAAATCACTCGGCCAGTGGGTCGAGCACAGCGTTGCAGACGTGGGCGACGCGGCTTAGCTCTTGGCGAACGCGCTGGATCGCTTCCAGCATGGCAAAACCGTGCATAGTGGCTATCCTTGAGGCGCCGTATCACGTCCACCAGGCTGGGGCCCGTCTCGTGGACGACCACCGCGCCCCAGCAGACCTGCACCATCCACCGGCCGCGCTGGTGAAAGAGCCAGGCGTCGTGCTCCTCGCACCAGGCGATGGCCTCCGCCGCTCCCATGGCCCCGATCAGGCCCCCCGGGTGCGTGGGTTCGGGGCTGGCCACCTCATAGCGCTCCTGCGTTTCCATTCTCCCCTCCGGCTCCAGCCTTGGCGTCCTCGCGGGCGAACTGCGCGATGTCCTCCCACAGGTCCATCTCTTCCCGCAGGTACAGCAGGGCTTCCCCGAGCGTGTCCCCGGCCTCCGCTATGCAGCAGTCACCCACCAGCCCAATGGCCAGCCACCCGTCGTTACCCTTGGCGGGCTTGAGCCATACTCGCCTTCCGTGGCACCAGTCCAGTAGCGCCTCGAAGGTAATTGGCTGGGGCGCCGGCTTGCGGCCCTTGCGCAGGGCGGCAGTTTCAGCTTTCATCTCTATTCCTCCTCGCCGAACAGCGCGTCCGTGGCCACCCGGGGGCGCATCCGGCGGCTGGAGTAGGTCTTTGCCGGGGCCTCCCGCACATCCCAGACCTCCAGGCGCGAGGCCGTGATCTGCTCCGTCTGCCCCTTGCCCAGGGCAAAGGTGAAATGACCGCGGTCCTTGCCCGCCTGCACGTAGGCCTCCGCGGCCGGGATCGACTCCACCTCGACCCGGCGGGTGGCGTTGTGACGGAAATGGAGGGTGAGTATCAACACGTTTGGTTATCCCCTTCCCCGGTACAGTGTCTTGGCCGGTGGCCGGCCCAGGTCCGCCTTTGGCGCCGCGGGCAGCTCCTCCTCCGGCGCCTGGAAGAGCCGGCTGCTGAGGGAGCCTTCTTGCGGGTCCTGCAGGTCCGCCAGGGCCGGCGAGGGCGTAAAGACCCGGCTCCCCGCCGTGGCCACCCACAGCTCGTTGATCGGCTTGCCCCGGATCCGCGACTCGGCGATCTTGCGGTAGACGTCGGCGTGGGCCCGGTGGTCGGGCCCGACCTCCTTCCAGGTCGGCAGGTCGTCGGCTTTCTCGGGCTCCAGCCGGCGCTCGTTCTCCCAGTGCTGGATGAAGCCCCCGATGACCTCCCGCGGGTTTCCCCCCGAGCCGCCTCCCTCGCAGTCGATCCCGTCGTCGCTGGGCCAGTAGAGCTGGGTTGTCCCCGCGGCGATGTCCTCGGCCGCGGCGTCCAGGGCCTGCGTGCGGTTGGCCTGGATGAAATACCGCTCCTCCGTCGTCCAGCGGACGGGCTCGTGCACGTTGGTGTACTCGCAGCAAAAGACCCGCCCCGGAAAGTCGTGGGCCATCTTGCGGGCCAGCCGCACCTCCGGCCGGGCGTCGATGACGCAGCACTCGATCTCGTGCTGGTTCATCAGGCGGTACAGGTCCTCCCAGCTTCGCGTGGTGGGCAGGTCCACGATGTGCGAGCGGCCCGTGGCCTCGTCGATCTCCGAGACCTCGGCATAGATGCGGTCGCCCTGGTCCACCCCCATGGCCCGGCGCCGGCCCACCGCCTGGGGGCTGCGCGGATGCCGGGAGAGCCAGCATTTGGCCTCGATCATCGCCCGGGTCACCTGCCCCACGCCCTCGTCCGAGGGGATGCCCAGCCAGTAGTTCTCAAACTTGCGCGGCTTCTGGAGGGCCTGCGCCTCCACCAGGCTGTCCACGGTCACATAGTTCATCATGGCCTGGGTGATCTGGTAGCCCCGCATGGCCGCCCCCGGCCGCTTGGCCACCCACCCCGAGAGCTGGGGATCCGTGTTGATCCTGGCCTTGTCCAGCACCTTGCCGCAGTGGTAGCAGACGTAGCGCCGGCGCTCCAGGTCGATGATGCGGTAGTGGTCGGCCACCGGGTCGATCTCGCGGCTGCACCGCGGGCACCGCCACAGCCAGGTCATCTGGTCCGAGATGGCCCAGTAGGCGTTGATCCCGTACCGGAGCACCGAGGGCGTCGAGATGAACAGCCGCCGCTTCCACTTGGAGGCGATCAGGCGGGTCTCCATGCTGGCCACCACCGGCGCATTGGACTCGTCCACCTCGTCCACCACGATCTCGTCCGCGTCCACCGAGATGGCCTCCCGCTCCCCCGTCGTGCCCCGGAAATGCACGTGGCTGCGATAGGCTCCCTTCGGCGAGGGGCGGACCTTGATCAGCTCGGTGCCGCCCGAGAGGCGCTTCCTCAGGTACTCGTGCTGCTCCACCAGCGGGCGCAGGCGGCTTGAGGAGAACTTTTGCGCCTGGTCCCGCGTGGGCTCGGTGAAGACCACCGTCGCGCTATGGGTGATGGTAAAGTGCAGGATCCGGTAGATGGCATAGGTGGAGATGCGGGCCTGGGAGCACTTTTGGATGCACATGTCCGTGGTCGTGTCGCGATAGATCGCGGCCAGCCAGCGTTGCCAGCGGACGTCGTCGCCCTTGGGGGTCGTGAAGTGCTGGGCGTACATCCAGACCAGCAGGTTATCGGCGCCAATCGCCACATTGCCTATTCCTCGCCCTCATCGTCAGAGCTGGGCCCGTCGTCAGAAGCCTGCGCGCCCGGGACGGGCGGCGCGGCCTCGTCCCAATCGTCGTCATCGTCGCCGGTGTCCTGTGGGGGAACGTCCGCCCGCTCCACCCGGCCGATGGCCGCGTCCAGGCCGGCCTCGTCCAGGACTTCCCACCACGGCGTCTTTCCCCCGCCCTCGTGGGTGACCTCCACCTCGCCCTCGACCTTGGCCTCGGTGTACTCCGTGGGCAGCCCCACCGCCAGGCGCCCCAGCCGGTCCGCGGTCTCCGCCACGGACGCGGCGTCGCGAAACGTCCAGCGGGCCGGCGAGATGGTGATCGATTGCCCATCCTGCTCGACCTGCTGCTCCGAGACTGGGAAGGCCAGCATGGCGTTGACCTTGTCCCACAGCCGGCCCGAGGCATTCCAGCTCCGATCCCGGACCTCCTTGCGGTGCTTCTCCCACTGGACCCCGTCCAGCCGCCGGAGCTCGACGTCATACTCCTCGGCGCGTTCCTTCCAGCGCCATTCCTCAAAGTGCTTTTTCCAGCTGCCGGGGGCGCCCGTGATCGGGCTCTTTCGGGCCGTTTCGGGCCGTTCCACGGACAGCCACCGGCGATAGGCGCCCAAGAGCGTCCGCTCGCCCTCGGCGCGCAGGTAGTAGCGCACGAAACGGTCGTACCAGCGGCTCGGCTCGCCGGGCTGACGTTCCCATTCAGTAGGCACCATTGACTAACCTCCGGCCTGTTTCAGTCGCCTCAAGTTGTCTCGGGCGGTTTTCAGCCCGCTCAACACTTGCGCTACGCTGCGGGCCGATGGCCCCGCCGTGACCCTCGCCCCACGCCTCCAGGCGCCCAGTTGGGCGCGCAGTTCGTCACGAAACCTTCTCTGCCCCGCGGCCTCGGTGGACCAAACGCCTCGCAGATACCGCTCCGCGTCGGCGGTGGACAGCCCCGCGTTCTGGACGCCTTGCCTTTGGGCCGCCATACGGACCTCGATGTCTCGCGCTATGGACCTGTAGACGGGTTGCGCGTAATCCTCTCCGGCCATGCGCGCAGCTTCCTTTGACACGGCCCCGCTCCTCCGCAAGCCAGCGACCGGCGTGAAGCTCGCCTTGCCTGTCTGCACAAAGCTCGCCCCGCCGGCTCCCTTGACCCAGTGCCCTCCGCTTGCTGCCATCGTCTACCTCGTTTCTGCGCCTAGCTACCCTGCTCCGATTCCAAGCGGGCCCGGCGCATCGTCTCCTGGGCCTTGTGCCAGCGCTTGACTACGGCATCGCTGGGGTTCCAGCCGGCGCGATCCCAGGCGGCTTTCGCCCTGCGGTACTCCTCCTCGGCCCGCTCCAATCCCGTCTTGGCGGGTTTCTGCCGGGCCTCCATCCGACGCCAGAGCCCCTTCATCTCCCGATCCAGCGCATCGAGCTTGTCCTTCGCGGCCCACTGCTGCTCGATCGTCAGGCTGCCCCAGCGATCGACCATCTTGTTGTACCTGGCCGAGAGCTGGTCATAGCGCTTGGACATGGCCTCGCGAGAGGCCCCGGGCGCGGCGGCCTGCCCACCCACGCCGGCGACCTTGCCGCTGGCGATCTCGCCGCTGGCGCCCTTGAAGATCAGGGCGCCCCCTCGGCTTTTGCTCCAGTGTCCACCTGCTGCGGCCATCGGCTACCTCGCTTATTTCTCACCTTCCGTGGTCATGGCATCGCGGGCCACCCACCGTTCGCCCCTGTTCCAGCGGGCGATCAGGTCGCGGGCCCTGGACTCTGTCATGCCGTAATATCCCAGCGTCTGCGGGCTGGCTGCGTATTCGAGCTGACCGGAATCACGGTTGTAGCGCGCAAAGATGCCGGCGACGTATCCCCAGATGCTGCGCATCCCCTTGGGCTCGTCCTGCCACGTATAAGGCGCAATCTCCACCTTGCGCTTGCCGCGCCCCGCATCCTCCCTCCTCACCGCCTGCACGCCTCCCACAAACCGGGATCCGCCGGCCCCCTTGACCCAGTGCCCGCCCGTGGCGGCCATCTCACACGTCCTCTCCCTGCTTGCGCAGTCTGGCCAGCGTCCTCCGCAGCGAGCCGTCGGCGATCATGCTCAGCGGGATGTTGCGATAGAAGCCCTGCCGGATGTCGTCCATCATCATCTGGCGGCGCTCCGCCTCCTTGTGGCGTCGTCGCGTGCGCTCCCCCTTGGCCTGGGCGGCCACCCAGCGCTCGGCCTCCTCGCGACTGCTGGCCGTCATCACCGTGACCGAGCTGCCCGCGGAATCGCGACGGGTTTTGTTGCTCACCCAGAACTGGCCGGACGAGCTTTGCGTGATCCGGTAGGGGCTGGTCCTGTCCACGAACACCGCCCCGCCGGCGCCCTTGCTCCAATGCCCTCCACTAGCGGCCATTCGCGCCCTCCGCAAACTTGCCCCGCATGAACTCGATGGTGGCCACGTCGACGGGCCGCCCCTGCGTGGAAGCAAACCGCACCCTCTCCGGCTTGCCCCACCTCAGGGGCTGCCGGAAACCGGACAGCAGGGGCTCCAGGAGCGCCGTCTTGCCCGACTTGGCTTTCATCCTGTGAACCCTGCCGGCGGCATCCATGAAGATCTGGCCCGGGGCAAAGGTCTCCAGCCCCCGCAGCGGCTGGGATTCCGCCCGCTGCTTCAGCTCCTCAACCTTGAGCCTGAGCTCTTTCTCGCGCTGTTGCAGCTTCTCCCTGTAGCCGGTGTCCGTCTCCCTGTCGAGGGCGCTGCGGATGTCGGTGATGGTCATCGTCGCGCCCCACTTGTTGACGGCCTCGCCGATCCACTGCGCGCCGCCGATCTCCCCGCCGGCCGTGCGGTACATCGCCCGGCCGCTGGCGCTCTTGGTCCAATGCCCTCCGCTCGCTGCCATCAGCTATCCTCCTGGGCCCCGCCCATACACCCGGGCGTTGTCCTGGTGCCACTCTTTGGCCACCTGATCGAACCTCTTGCCCCGCTCCGCCTGCCACCTGGCGCCGCCCTCCCGATCCATCGTCACGGTCCAGCCGGCCTTCAGCCGGCGATGACCCGTCACGATCCAGCGATCCACCCGGTAGGTGCGCGGCCCCTCATCGTCGGGATTCAGGTACCAGCCCGAGCCAGGGTTCTTGGCCACGAACCTGGTGCCCACCTTGGGCGCCTCGGCCTTGACCTCCCAGACGCCGGTGCTGACGTCCTCGGTGATGTCCTGGTAACCGGGAGGCGTCGCGTCCGTGCGGCTGGTCTCGAAGCCATCCTGGGCCCGATGAAAGTCGCCCGAGGGCGCCACGAACGGAGCGCCT
Organism: Chloroflexota bacterium; assembly: GCA_012689325.1. Taxonomy (GTDB): domain Bacteria; phylum Chloroflexota; class Anaerolineae; order JAAYEA01; family JAAYEA01; genus JAAYEA01. Next base: position 12,235 of record JAAYEA010000378.1, on the reverse strand, counting down.
CCGGTCCCCTTGACCCAATGCCCAACGCTCGCGGCCATCGTCTACCTCCGGGCCTTCAGGCCGGCCACCAGCCGCTGCAAGGTGGCCAGAGGGGCGTTGTGGTCAAAGGTCACGCCGGCGGCGCGCAGGGCGCGCTTCAGTGCCACGCGCTCCTGGCTGGTGCCAAAGACCTGGCGCCCCAGGATGGCGGCCTGCCCCTGCAATCTGTCGAGCCGGTTGCGCTCGTCCTGGGAAAGCCAGTCGGCGTCCGCCGGGCGCAGGGCCCTCAGGCTGGCATCCCTGGCGCCTTCTCGCCGCGCCCGGGCGGTCTGGGAGAGACGCTCGATCTCCCCCAGCGTCTTGGCCAGCGCTGCGGGTGGAGCCGGCGAGGACGCCTTGGGCGGCGAGGCGACGAACGTCGCTCCGCCGGCTCCCTTGCTCCAGTGGCCACCGCTCGCCGCCATGCTAGTCTAGCCACGACCGCTGGCCGGACAGGATCTGCCTGGCCCGCCGTTCGACGGCCCGCAGGCGCCTGGAACGCTCCCGACCGGCGTTCTGATGCAGGTTCTCATAGTCGGTGCGGCTGCCATAGGACCGGTTCCGCGGGAGGGCGCCGTCCGGCGTGGGCTCCGCGACCTCCCGTCGCCACGCCCGCTCCGCCATGAGCAGCTTCCTGCGCTCGGCCCGGGCGCCCGTCGCCACGGTGTGCGCCCGCTTCTGCATCGCACCAAAGTCGCCATCGGCCTGGGCCGCGAAGCGCGGGTTCCTGCCCCCCGAGGCCTTGACCCAATGTCCTCCACTTGCGGCCATGGTTCACTTCCCCTTCTTGGGCTTGCTCGGCCGCTTGGGCGGCGGGCCCTTCAGGATCTCCCGGTCGTCGATGGCCGGAGGCCGGCCACCCTTGTTACTGCCAGTGCTCTTCATAGGTTAACCCCCATGCTTTGGCGTATTCCTGCCAATAGACCTCGTGTGCCTTGTACCACTCGGCGTCGCCCATCCCCACGGCCCGGGCCCGGGCGTTGAGCTGCCGGGTAAAGTGTTTGTGGTCGTACTTGATCTCCGATGGCGACGGCCAGCCCTTGGGGCCGCGCTTCATGCTGTAGACCTTCACCTTGCCGCTTGCGGTGAGCGCCACCGCCCGGATCTCCGCCAGGTTGTGATAGGCCGCGAAGGCGATGTCGGCGGGCGAGAGGGTGGAGGGCACCTCCTTGTGGGCCGGGTGCGTGTGGGTGAACACGCCGCCCTCCGTGGATTGCAGCCCCGTCACCTGGCGCAGTTTCGCGGTGCTGATCGACGTCTGGCCCCCCGTGACCGCCTTCGACACGGTCCCATCGGCAAAGATGAGATAGCCCATCTCCTTGCCATGGCGCCGCGTCCCCTCGATGAGCGCGGCGTCGTGGGGCGCAAACTCGGTGATTCTCTGATGCTGCAGCTGGCCGCCGGCCGGCCGACAATCCAGGCTGCCCCTGGCGCTCTTGCTCCAATGCCCTCCTGTTGCGGCCATGCCTTGCCCCCCTAGACCCACTTGATCGGGATGCCGGGTTGCCAGCGCTCGCCCTTCGGTTGCAGCGCCCCGAGGTCCTTGATGAACTGCTGGGCCTCATCCGGGTTGGTGAAGCTCCGCCGGCGGCCGTCCTTGGTGGTGATCACGTAGCGGCGATACGTGGTGGCGCCGTACTCCGAGATGTCTACCCTGTACCGGGCGCCGTGGGCCTTGGCCGCGGCCGCCATCTCTTGCTCTTGTGCTCGCCTTCTGCGCTCCGACGCATCCAGCTCATCCGAAAAAGAGGAACGGACGAACGTGCTCGCTTTGGTCCAATGTCCCCCACTAGCCGCCATCCTGTGCCTCCAAACCTCATCAACGACCCTTATTCACCTGTGACCACAGGGGCACGCCCTTCTTGCCCCGGGCGCGAGGCCACGTGCGGGGTGTCTCGGTTATATACCATTTGTTCGTGCCACCTCCCGCGCTCCAGACCTCGAAGGCCTTGGTCCCGCGGGCAGCCTCGAAAATGAAACGGTTGATGGGCGTGTCTCCCAGCAGGCGCCGCACTTTGCGCGGCCCATCCCTCCACCATCCCTGCCCAAACTTCTTGGCCGCCTCATAGGCGTTCGGCGCGTCAATGGTATCGAGCCAGTCGTGTGGGCGCCCGTAAGCCTCCTGCGCGCCACCGACAACGTTCTCAAAGACGCCCTTGGGGTAATACTCTTGCCAGAGCTTGTCGGGGATCGGCTTGTTTGGTGTGGGCCGGCTGCTGCCGCCCGGGCCACCGCCCTCCGCGGCAAAGGTCACCGCCCCAGAGGATCCTTTTACCCAATGTCCCCCACTAGCCGCCATCCTGTGCCGTCTCCTGGGGCTCTGAGGTAACGAGCTCATACCATGCCGGCGTGGCCTCGGGCACGAAGACGATCTTGATCATGTCCTGGTCGTCCTTCATCATCTCGTAGCCCGTCTCGGTCTCCTGCAGGGCGTAGGCAAAGCTGTAGCCGCGGGCCAGGCAGAACTCCACCCGGGGCTCCATCCAGGCCAGCGCCAGGAGCTGCTTGTAGGTCATCTGCGTCGGCACCTGGTGGTCGTGCCAGATGTTGTGCGCCGTGGAGCCCAGGTAGCTGTCCAGCGGGCCAACGCCGGCGGGGAACTGCCCGCCGATGACCTCCCAGACCTCCTCAAAGCTCAGCGGCTTGGTTTGGTCCCAGCCCTGCGCGAAAGCGTGGTTGATCACGTCCTGGTGGGTGGGGAAGAGCTTGGGGTAGAGGGCGTGGGACGGCTCCCAGTAGCGCGAGGGGAAGGGCTGCCTCGACGCGTAGACCTCCAGGCCCAGGCTGCGGGCGCAGTCGTCCGCCGCCAGGTAGGCGGCCTTGTCGATCTCGCTGTATTGCCGCTTGCCCACGACCCGGCCGAGCAGCTCCTCGCCCACGACCTCCCGCTGGTGGTCGGTCAGGTTGGCCGCCTGGCGCCTGCCCAGGTGCAGGGAGGCGATCCAGACGCCCCAGGCGCCGGCCTGCTTGACCGCCTTCAGCAGCGGCTCCGGGTCGGGCTGCCACTCCGGCACGCAGGGGTTGAAGCCCACCACCACGACGTGGCCCGCCTCCCGCAGCCGCCGGATCAGCCGGATCCGCTCGCTGGGCGCCGGCGCGCCGGGGCTCAGGCGCTGGCCCAGGTCGTCGTCCATCGTCTCAATGGAGACGTACCAACAGGAGGGGGAGAGGAACGCCAGGGCGTCCTCGATCCCATAGCCGCCGCGGGTCTGGAAGCTCATGGGGATGCCCATCTCGTGCATCACGCGCATCACGGCCAGGGCCTGCTGGTGGTTGTTCTTGCTGAAAGGGTCCGTGCGGTTGCTCAGGAGCACGGGATACCCCTCCCGCAGCAGGTAGGCGGCCCAGGCGTGGCGCGTGTGGTAGTTGGCCAGCAGCCGCATGTCCGACTGGATCTGTGCCTGCCGGCGGTCCTGGGCGCCATGCTTCTTCTGGAGGTTGGCGAAGCAGTAGACGCAGGCGTGCGAGCACTGGTCGCCCGCCCACTCCAGGGGGAACGGCGAGATCATGAACTCGCCCCAATACACGTCAAGCATCCGTCACTTCCCCTTCTTGGGCTTGCTCGGCCGCTTGCGCTCCTGCTCGGGGCCATAGCGGGGGCCGCGGTCGGTCTTGTCGATGGTGAATCCGCCCTTTTTGGTTGCCATCATCGTATCCTCTCTCGCGTGTACTCCAGGCCGGTCCTGGCGGCCAGCCGCTTCATCACCTGGTCCCGATGCCAGATCTCCAGCGCGGTCTTGAAGGTCTTGTCTGCCCTTCCGGCCGCTCTGGCCAGGTCGAGCCGGATCCAACCCCGGCGGTAGACCTCCTTTTCGACCTCGGCCCTGGCGCTTATGTATGCGTCGCGATGCTTCCAGCCCCCGGGCCCCGGCCGGACGGTGTACCGCCACCTGCGCCCGCCGGCGTCCACGCCCACGGCCGCCAGGCTGCCCACCTTGGCGCGTTGCGCCAGGAGGACATCATCCAGGCTGAACGAGCCGCCGGAGGGATGGGTGTGCACGAAATGGGCGCCGGCCAGGCGGTTGATGAGGTCGTCCGGGATGACGATGCAGCTGTCCGCTTTCTCTCCATCGATCCGCCCTGTCGTCCCATCGGCCAGGATGTAGGCCCCATATTCGCGACTCTCCCGGTGGCCATACTCGTCATACGGCGTCGGGTCATCGCCGGCCAGGCCCAGCAGCGTGCGGTGCAAACCCTCCAGCGCGCCGCGGCGAGGGCCCGGCGCCGTCACAAACCGCGTCCCCTGCGCTGACTTGAGCCAGTGCCCCCCAACAGCCGCCATCGCTAGACCATCCTCAACAGCGCCAGCAGCGCTTGCTTGTCATCCTTCACGCCGATCTCCTCCTTGGCCGCCACCCAGGTCGCGTACTCGTCGTGGTCCAGCACGATGGCCAGGGGGTAGCCTCGCCGCGGCGCCGCCGGGGCAGCCCGCTCCACCTCGCCGGCGTCCATCGCATCGAGGAAGGCGTATGCCGCCCTGCTCTCCGTCCCCAAGCCGGCCCCGGCGACCTCAGCCTGGCCCATGAGTTGCATCAGCTCGGCGTCGGTAAAGATCGCGTGGATGGCCGGCAGGCCCTGCGCGGCGTCGGAGGCGATCTGCTCCGGGTCCCAATCCGACAGCTCCCCGGTGCGGTTGTCGTAGTAGGCCAGCGCCCGCTTGCTGGGCTCGTCGAGGCCCCGCCGGCGAACCGCCACCAGGGTCCGGCCGTCGGCGTCCACCACCAGGAGGCGCGAGATCCCCGCTCGGGCCGCGGCCTGCACCGTGGCGTTCCCGGCCAGGATGCGGCCGGCCTCGTCGATCACGATGGAGCGGGCCGCGCCAACCTTGCCCATGCCGTCGGCGATCAGGCCCACGCCCCGCTCGCTGTGCCGCCTGGCGTTGCGCTCGTCCGGCACCAAGTCGTGGATGCTGATGACCTCGCCGGCGTCCTGCGTCGTCACCTCGCGACCTCCTTCGCCGCACTGGGGCCTTGACCGGCCCGAGTTCATGTGGTATAATCAACACAATGAGTGGTATCAACGTCACTTTCACAGGCCACCGAGATCGCGTGACCGATGAGCGGGAGCTGGCCGCCCTGGCCGCCGAGTTCCCCGGCGCCGTCTGGGTGCACGGCGGCGCCGCCGGCTTCGATGCCCAGGTGGCCCGGTACGCCCAAGCCCACGACATTCCCCAGCTCGTCATCCGGCCCGCCTACGATCAGTACGGGCGGGCGGCGCCCCTGATCAGAGACCGGCAGATGGTCGACTTGGCCGACCTCCTGGTCGCCTGCTACGATGGCCGGCCCCGGGGCGGCACCTGCTACACCGTCTCATATGCCAGGCGCCGCGGCGTCGAGACCCGTCTCGTACAGCCACACCACCGGGAGGACCAGCTCCCCGCGCCGCAGTAGCCGCGCGCATTCCTCGATGGTGGTCCCCGTGGTGGCGATGTCGTCCAGCAACAGGCAGGGACCCTCCGGAACCTCGGGCCATAGCGCCAGCTCGCCCCGCTCCTGGAAATGGCGGGGGTGGCTGCGGGAGCTCCGCGGTCGGTCGGCGAAGGCCTGCACCCGCGCGCAGCCCAGCCTGGCCGCCACGACCCTGGCCGCCTCGGTGGCCAGGTGGGGCCCGCCGCTGTGGTAGCCCGGGGGCGGCGTGGCGATCCACAAGCCCGAGCAGGTCCCCAACAGCGGGCGCAGGTGCTCCACCACGTCGGTGGCCACCGTTTCCACCAGGTCGGGCCCGCACTCGTCCTTCGCCGCCGTCAGCGCCGCCAGGTCGGCGGCCTTGGTGGCGGCGTTCCACTTGCGGATGGAGAGGAAGGACACCGTCCGCTTCCGGTTCCAGGTCGGCCTCACCAGCAGCCTGGACAGGACCTTGCCCAGCGGATCCGGCTCCTGGGGCTCCCTCTCAGGCGCCACGGCCTCCTCTGCTCCCGGCTCCGTTGCCTCGGGCGTGGCCGCCTGGACCTCCGCCCTGCTGAGGATCTCGGCGAGCTCCGCCTCGGAAAAGAGCTCGCTCATGGCCGGCAGCCCTTGCGCGGCATCGGCGGCGATCTGCTCCGGGTCCCAGCTCGACAGCTCCCCGGTGCGGTTATCGTAGTAGGCCAGCGCTCGCTTGCCGGATTCATCCAGGCCCCGCCGGCGGACCGCCACCAGGGTCCGGCCATCGGCATCCACCACCAGGATGCGCGAGATCCCCGCCTGAGCCGCAGCCCGCACCGTGGCGTTCCCGGCCAACACCCGGCAGCCCTCATCGATCACGATGGAGCGGGCCGCGCCGACCTTGCCCATGCCGTCGGCGATCAGGCCCACACCTCGCGCGCTATGGACCCTCGCGTTGTGCTCGTCCGGCACCAGGTCGGTGATGCTGATGACCTCGCCGGCGTCCCGCACCGTCATCTCGTGACCTCTTTCGCCACAGCCCTGCTTGGCTTGTAGTAGTACATTACCGCTTGTTTGTAATCACATTATACTACACGCACGCCCGTTACGCAACCACCAGCGGCCCTCACGGCCAAGTGACGCTTGGGAAAGCCGAGCCGTGGGCAAACCCGGAGCGGGTGTCGGGGGCTTGCTTTTTTCTTGCCACGTGGCAAAACTGGAAACGGAGGAAAAGGAAAGGCCCGTCAGGGAAAGGAGAGGGGAAACCTGACGGGCCTTCACAGTCGCCGGCGATTGCCCGGGCGTGGGCTACCCGGGGGCCGGCGCGACCATCGTCCCTGACCAGTTCGGGGGCAAACCGCTGGTCAGGGTGTTCGGGTCATCCCTCGCCGGGGCTGCGGTATCCTCGGCGAGGCGAGCCTGGTACTGCACAACGATCCTGACGACTATCAGCGGCCTACGTAGTTCTTGTGACATTGCGCCATCTATAAGAGCAAGTTTAACACATTCTGTGGCGGCTTGTCAAGACCCACGTGCCATGTTGACAGGATCACAGAGCTATGCTATACTTTGGTCAGGAGTTCTATCCAGCAGAGTTGGAGCCAACATGACCCGATCAAAGAGCACCACCACTGTTGACAGGCACAAGCTGAAAGAGCTGCGAGAGGCCGCGGGGTTGCGACAGGAAGACCTCGCCGACATTGCCGGCGTGGACCGAGGGCTCATTTCCAAGTTGGAGTGCGGGGTCCGCAGGAGCGTCACCTTGAACACCGCCGCCGCCATCGCCCGAGCCCTCGGCACCACCGTCGATTCGCTGCTGGACAAGCCCGTCGTGACCGGAGAGCCGGAGCGCCACCTGGTCGAGGAGATTCGCGCCAACCTTGCGGACATGGACCGGGAGCAGCTAGATCGCGTCCTGGACTACATCCGCTACCAGCGTCGCGCCAACAGACCATAGTCTTTTGGCAAACCCTCCCATATCTATGGGGGGTTTTTTTGGCAGATGATTAGAACATTTGTTCTTTCACAGGAGAAAACATGCCAAAGTCAGACGATCACGACGACATCATGAGGGGATGGTGGAACAGACTCCGGTTGTGGTGGGTGAGGGTGCGTATCCGGGCGGCCCTGCGCTCCTGCAACGAGCAGGCCCTGGCCAACGTGCTGGGGTGGCTTGACGAGGGGATGCCGAAGGACGGTCTAGCCTCGCTTGACCGGGAGGTTTGAGCCAACTACCGTGTCTACTATCGCAAAGACCACCGTTCGACGCAAGTCGGAACCAGCGCGGGCATGGGGCATCTACTACCGGGTGAGCAGCGAGGATTTGCAGCACCCCGAGTTTGGCGTCCCCGCGCAACGGATGGAGATCATGCGCGCCCTGGTCGAGCCCTCCGGCATGGTCGTGCACCGCGAGTACACCGACATCGCCTCGGGTACCAGCGAGGCCGGGCGGGATGAGTACCTCCAGATGTTCGCCGACGCCGAGGCGGGGTTGTTCTCCCACCTGGCCATCCACAAGTGGGACAGGTTCGGGCGCAACCTCCTCGAAGCGCTCCAGGCCGAGGAGCGCCTGTCCGCGTTCGGCGTCTCCATCCGTGCCGCCAACCTCCAGGTGGATTCCACCACCTACACCGGGTGGATGAGCAGGACCCTGCAACAGGTGCTCGCACAGGGGTACGTCATGAACCTGCGCGAGGAGAGCAGGAAGGGCAAGGCGGCCAAGTTGCAGGCTGGCGGGTGGAGCGCGTCGGCCCCCACGGGCTACTGCAACGTCAAGGCCTCGGTCGGGAGCAAAACCAACGCGGGGATTGAGATAGATCCCGAGCGAGCCGAGGTCGTCAAGCGGATATTCGCCCTGTTCGCCGATGGGTTGAACCCGGGGGAGATCGCCCAGCAGCTCAACAGCGAGGGGATTCGCAGTCCGAGACGCGGGGCGAATGGCTGGATGCGGCTCACCGTCAGGAACATCCTCGCCAATCCGTTCTACGCGGGCAGGCTCGTAAGCCCCGCGTTCGGCATTGTGGGACAGGGCGACTGGGAGCCGCTGATAACCGAAGAACAGTGGCAGGACGCGCAAGAGCGGCTGGGGCAACGCCGCGCCAGGACCTCCGGGCGCGTGTTCCCCCTCTCCGGCCTGCTATGGCAGAGAGGCGTCAGGCTCACGGGCGCCTACTATGAGGCCAGCTCATCGGTGCGAACGCGGATATACGTCTACTACTGCGTCCAGCACCAGGGGCAGGATCAGCTAAAGCACTACCGCGCCGAGGACATCATGCGCCAGGTGCGGGCGCGGCTGGCCCAGATCCGGGTGGTGCCCGAGCAGGTGCCCGCGCTGCGATCCGAGTACGAGCGTATCGTCAAAGGAGACGCCAACGAGAAGCGGCGCGTGGAGCTCGGGTGCCGGATAAGTACCTTGGAGATCGAAGCCGATGGGTTCATCCGCATGTGCTCCAAGGGGATCATCAGCGAGGCCGAGTTCTCGGCCAAGCGGCGGGAGATCGCCGCGGAGATCGCCCAGGCGCGCCGGCAGGCGTCACTTTTGCCACATGGCAAGGTTCCGATGGAACGGTTCGACGCGGTGGTGGGGATGCTGGCCTGCTTGCCGGAGACGTGGGACCAGGCGACGCCAGAAGATCAGCGAGCTCTGGCCCAGGCCGTGTTCCAGAACATTGAGATTGGCGAGGACGGTCAGATCGTGGGCGTGCAGTACCTATCGCCGTTCGAGGAGATAGCGGGTATTCTGGGTAAACGCTAGTCGATGCAGAGCATATGCATCCAGCAGTGCTCCCAGGCCCGCATCTCCACCTACGCCATCTACCGGATCCTGCACTTTGCCATCACCCATAGCGCGACGGTGGTCTTCACCGAGCCCACGTGGGACCAGGCGCAAAAGTTCTCGTCCAGCCGCCTGCGTCCGCTGGTGGAGGGCCACCCGTACCCGAAAGAGCGCCTCTCGGGGGCACCGAGCTGATCAAGGTCCGCCCCTCGCCGAAGGGGGCCTACCGGAGCCACGTGCATTTCCGGGGCACCACGGGGGAGCGCGAGGCCATCTCGGTGGACGCGGACGAGGTGCCCTTTGCGCGGGAACTGGGCCCCGACCACCGGGCGCACGCGAACGTCTATGCCGAGATCGCCGAGCCGCGGGCGAGGGGCAGGACGATCAACGGAGCGTGGGTGGCCACTGCGGGGACGCTGGTTTTCGCGCCATCGCCGGGGATGGCGGACCTGAAGGAAGGAACGCCGCGGAAGCGGATGATGGTGGAGACGGCGGAGGCTCCCAGGGCGCCGCAAGCGGACCCGCGAAAACCGCCATCGCGCATCCTGTACCGGGGAAGAAGATTGATGATGCCCACGCACAATCCCTCTGCAACGCCGTGTGCAGGGTCGAGGCCGCATTGATCCCGACCGCCGGGGAACCCCATCCAGGCGGCCATGGATCGGGGCCTCTTCCGCGTTCAGGAAAGGGAGGGGCAATCGTAACAGGCGACGGCCTTGAGGGGACCCCGGAAGTGGGCGACGAGAGGCGAGGTCCGGCCCAATGGCCGCTATCGGACGCGGTTGACCGGGACCCACGTGTTCGAAGGCTCCGATGGTTTGCCACGTGGCAAGACGCCGGGCCGCACGCTCACGCGCGTGCGACAGCCAACCGGCCGCCTTGCCACGTGGCAAGTTCGGCGGCCATCCGGAGATCCCCATAGGGAAGACCCCTCTACCGGGCATGTGGAGGCACAGCTGCCTCGCATATCCCCACATGCGTGGGCGAAGCCAACAGCCGCGCGGCAAAGGCACCTGGGACGCATCCCTGGACTGGCGTGCGAACGAACCACCGGGCAGATTGACGAGTGCCCCGTGAGCCAACCCACGGGCAGAAAACAGCCCCACAGAGAACGCCGAGTCTGGCCTCGCCCCACAGCCAGCAGCCGGCGCCCGCGACGTGACGTGTACTGCTCCCCCAGTGATCACTGCTCAGTGAAGTGGCAAGCCATCAGGGCGTTTGCGCGTTCCTCGATTCTGTGGAGAATATGACCAGTTCGCCAACATGCCGCGACTCGGCATCTCGTCCTGCGCTGACTTCCGGCGGGCGGGGAGCCGGTGTCGACACCAACCATCACCACACTCGGGGGACATGGGCATGAGCAAGCTCGAAGACCTGCAGGTCAACGCCGCCGTCCGCGGTATCCTTCCGGACGCCACAGTGACCGTCGTAAGCGTGCAGTGGTTCGGCTCCCAGGCGGTGGAGCTGACCTACAAGACCTCGACCGGCAAGGTGGCGAACGAGCTGCTCTACCGCCACGATGAGCCACGCATCGAGGTCGTCGAGCGGGGCCGCCCCTGGAGCTTTGACGGCGATGGCGGCCTCTTCCGCCTCGTGTCCGAGGCGCAGCGCATCCGCCTGGCACACCTCTTCGACCCGATGCTGGCCGTGCACACCTCGCTGATAGACCCATTGCCACACCAGATCACCGCCGTCTATGAGACGATGCTGCCGCGCCACCCGCTGCGGTTCCTGCTGGCCGACGACCCCGGCGCCGGCAAGACCATCATGGCCGGGCTGCTCATGAAAGAGCTGATCGTTCGAGGCGATCTGCAGCGCTGCCTCGTGGTCTGCCCCGGCAGCCTGGCCGAGCAATGGCAGGACGAGCTCTATCGGCGTTTTCACCTTCCCTTCGAGATCCTCACCAACGACAAGCTCGAGGCCGCGCGGACCGGCAACTGGTTCATGGAAACCAACCTCGTCATCGCGCGGCTGGACAAGCTCTCACGCAATGAGGATGTGCAGGAAAAGCTCCAGGCGCCGGACTGCCGCTGGGACCTCATCGTCTGCGACGAAGCGCACAAAATGTCGGCCACCTTTTTCGGTGGCGAGATCAAGTACACCAAACGCTACAGACTGGGGCAGCTCCTCTCGACCCTGACGCGGCACTTTTTGCTGATGACGGCCACGCCGCACAACGGCAAGGAGGAGGACTTTCAGCTGTTCATGGCCCTGCTGGACGGCGACCGCTTCGAGGGCCGCTTCCGCGACGGCATCCACACGGCGGACGTCTCGGACATGATGCGCCGGATGGTCAAGGAGAACCTGCTCAAGTTCGACGCCACGCCGCTCTTTCCCGAGCGGATCGCCTATACGGTCCCCTACAAACTCTCTCCAGCCGAGGCGCAGCTCTACAAGGCGGTGACCGATTACGTGCGCGACGAGTTCAACCGCGCCGAGGCGCTGCAGAATGACAGCCGCGCCGGCACCATCGGCTTTGCGCTCACCATCCTGCAGCGCCGCCTGGCCTCGTCGCCCGAGGCCATCTACCAGTCGCTGCGCCGGCGCCGGGAGCGTCTCGAAAGCCGCCAGCGCGAGCTCTTACTGCTTCAGCGCGGAGCGGCCGTAGCCCAGGCGCTTACGGCGGCGACACCTGTGCTGGAAGCAGAGGACGTCGAGGACCTGGAGGACGCGCCGGACGCGGAGGTCCAGGCGGTTGAGGAAGAGGTCCTCGATCAGGCCACCGCAGCGCGCACCATCGTCGAGCTCGAAGCCGAGATCAGGACCTTGCAGCGCCTGGGGGCGTTGGCGATGGCTGTACGCCGCAGCGGCGAGGACACCAAGTGGCTGGAGCTGGCGAGCTTGCTGGGCGAGATCTTTGCGCCCGTCAACCATGTCGCCGAGCAGGGCGTGCCCTACGGCGCGGGGGCGATCCCGCCTCCGGTGCCCTCCCCGCGCCAAAAGCTTGTGGTTTTCACGGAGCATCGGGACACGCTGAACTATCTTGTTGGGCGCGTCGCCACGCTGCTCGGCCGCCCCGAGGCCATCGTCACCATCCACGGCGGGATGGGGCGGGAGGAGCGCCTGAAGGCCCAGGAGG
>JAAYEA010000377.1 GCA_012689325.1 Chloroflexota bacterium | reverse complement strand
TGCACAAGGCCGACCTGCCCCGCGCCGTCTCTTTGCTGGGCGAGCTGGGCTACCGCGCCGAGTGGCGGGAGGCGCAGGCGGGCCTGGGCCTGGAATACGAGAGCCAGGTGGAGCTCCGCGGCCCCGAACCCGATTGGGCGGTGGAGCTGCACTGGCACCTCCTGGACGCGGCCTACTATATCGATCGCCTGCCGGAGGCGCGGCTCTGGGAGGAGGCCGTCCCCATCCGCCTGGCGGAGCGGGAGGTCCTGGCCTTCCGCCCGGAGGCGACCCTGGTCCACCTGGCGGCGCACTATGTGCTTCACCATGGCGGCCATGGCCTGCTTTGGCTGCACGACCTTGCCCAGTTGTTGCGCCACGTCCAGGCCGATCCGGCGGCGGACCCCTGGGCGGTGAATTGGGATGGCGCGCTGGCGCTCGCTGGGCGCTGGCAACTGGTCCTGCCGCTCCAGCGCGCCGTGGAGGACGCCATCGCGGGCGCCGAGCTCGCCTTTCCCGCCGACCTGCGGCAGCGCCTGCGCGAGCTGGCGCCCGCCCGCGGCGAGCTCCGCGCCTATCGAGCCCTCACCTCGCCGCGCCGCGACGTGATCTCGCGCTTTTACCAAGAGCTGGTCATGATCCAGGGCGGGCGCCGCAAGCTGCGCTACCTCTGGCACAACCTCTTTCCCGCGCGGGACTATATGGTGGAGCGTTACGCCATCCCCGCTGGGCGGGCGGTGTGGCCCTATCACGTCTATCGCGTGGCCAAGGGGCTGGCCGATCTGGCCGGGCGACTGCTGCGGCGGCCAGGGCGCGCGCCCTAGCTCCCGCGTTGCTGGTTCGCTGGCGTTGTGCTATACTGATCTCACATGATCGTGGATATCGGGCTCTCCTGCCGCGCCGCCGAGAGGTCGGTCGAATGATGCCTGCCGCGAAAATCCTGGTTGTGGATGATGACCTGGGCCTCCTGCAACTGATGCGCGATATGCTCGTGCGCCAGGGCTACCAGGTGCTGGTCGCCGAAAGCGGGCCGCTGGCCCTGGACCTGGCCCTCCGCGAGCATCCCGACCTGATCCTGCTGGACGTGATGATGCCCGAGATGGACGGCTTTGAGGTCTGCCGGCGGCTGCGCCAGGACCCGCGCACGGCGGACATCCTGATCACCTTTGTCACGGCCAAGGGCAAGCTGCAGGATAAAGAGGTCGGCTTTGGCGCGGGCGGCGACGACTATTTGGTCAAGCCGTTCAGCATGCGCGAGCTGGTGCTGCGCGTGAACGCCACGCTGGAGCGCGCGGGCCGGATTCGCGAGCAGGTCGAGGCCGAGCAGGAGCAGCGCATCGTGGAGGAAAAGCGCAATGCCGTCATCGAGCTGGCCGGCGCCACCTCCCACGAGCTGAACCAGTTGCTCTTTGCCATCCGGGCCTATGTGCTGGTGGTCTCCGAGCAGGTGGACAAGGCCAAGCTACAGGCCGACCTGGACAAGCTGGAGGAGGCCCTGGCCGCGATGGGCGCGATCATCCACAAGCTGGGCCATGTGCAGGCTTACGAGACCAAAGAGTACCAGGATGACGTGCGCATCCTGGACCTGGATCGGTCGGCCGGCGGGGAACCCTAGCCCGCTGCGCCACGGGTTCGCGAACGTAGGCCCGCCGGGGCGGGCAGCTTGGCACGCGGGGTGAGGCCCCTGGAAGGAGCCCTTGTGTCATCCCCCAGGATTCTGGTGATCGACGATGACGCGAATATCGTGCGGCTCATGGAATATGGGCTGCGCAATGCCGGCATGGAGGTGCTCTCGGCCCATGACGGGACGGAGGGCCTGCGCCAGCTCTATGAGCACAAGCCGGACCTCGTGATCCTCGACGTCATGATGCCGCGCATGGACGGCTGGACGGTCTGCCAGCGCATCCGCGAGTTCTCCGATGTGCCCACCATCATGGTGACGGCCAAGGACCAGGACAGCGACATCGTGCGCGGGCTCGACCTGGGCGCCGACGACTATGTGGTCAAGCCCGTGCGCCTGCCCGTGCTGGTCGCCCGGGTGCGCGCCTGCCTCCGCCGGGCCGAGCGGGCCAAGCAAGAGCGACCCGAGATCACCTATGCCGACGGCTACCTGCTGGTGGACCTGCCCGCGCGTCGGGTGACCGTCGGCGACGAGCCGGTCAAGCTCACGCCCACCGAGTTCAGCCTGCTGGCCCGCCTGATCCAGTCTCCCGGGCGGGTGCTCACCAACCGGCAGCTCCTGGAGGACGTCTGGGGCTGGGAATACACCGACGACCTCGACTACCTCCGCATCTATATCTGGCACCTGCGGCACAAGATCGAGCGCGACCCCAAAAAACCCGACTATATCCTCACCGAGCATGGCGTCGGCTATCGCTTCCGCGCCTCCGAATAGCCCCCCCACGTCACGCGCGACGGGCAGTTGGGCCAGCCGCCCGCTGCCCCTTTTTGCGCCCGCGCCCCCAAAAACGCATATCTGCTAGTTGACAAACCCGCCCTTTTATGCTACAGTATAGCCAGTCCGAAACAGCATAGCTGATACTTGCAGGGAAACGCCCTGTCTGCCCCACTAGCTGCACATCACGTTGACGGGAAAGAGAGCTAATGCGCCATGCCGTGCTCTGGGTTGGCCTCCTAGCCTGCTTGCTCGGGGTCCTTTGGGGGGCCTCGGCTTGCCTGGTGGAGCCGACGCCCTCGCCCGAGCCCACCATCACCGTCCACGGCCTGGCGGAAGAGCCCACCGCCGCGCCTACCCTCGTCTACGACGGTCACTTTCCCGTGGGCTACCCCACCCCCGTCCCCATCATCTATAACATGAACGACTATGCCAACCGCGACTGGGCGACGCTCTACCCCCAGTTTGGGCCCATGGGCGCCTGGTCCAACTGGAACTGGTTGGCGGTCCATCAGGGCCCCGGCCAGCTCAACTTTGGCGCCATCGAACAATACCTCTCCATCTCGGCCAAATACCAGGTGACGCTGCGCGACGGCACGGTGATCAGCAAGCCCATCGCCATCAGCATCCAGGTCTTCCCCGAGCCGGGCTATGACAGCACCCCCGAATGGGTCTACCGCAAGATCCCCGGGTCGCCCACCCTTAATGGCCGGCTGGTGGGGCAGGTGGTGGACCCCGACGGCGCGGGCGTCTGCCCGCCGCTGGCCGCGCCCAAATGGGGCGACCCCACCTGGCGGGATGCCTATGACGAGATGGTGCTCGCGCTGGGCGCCAAGTACAACGACGACCCCCGCATTGACTCGGTCTGGATCGCCACGGGGATGTACGGCGAGACGGTGATCGAAAAGGACCTGGGCAACGGCTGCTACTATCGCTTCGGCACCAGCGACTTTGGCCAGTGGGTGCTGAACCGGGTGCTGCCGATCTATCGCCAGGCCTTCCCCACCAAGCCCGTCTACCTTATCAACACCGGCGGCGGCTGCCTGCGCAAGGATAGCTCGGCCATCGCCGCCGCGCTCCCCGTGCGCATCGGCCTCAAGCACAACTCGCTCACCTATGACATCGCCAGCGAGTACGATGTGCAGGGCTGCGGCAAGATGGAGACCATGATCCCCTATACCGAGACCACGCCCATCGCCTTCGAGCACGCCTTTGGCGCCAACCCCTGGCAGGTCTACTGGTCCACGCTCAACGGCCTGGCGCACCATGCCGACCTGTTCGATCTTCCCCACCACCTCACCGAGTGGGACATCCTCGACGTGCTGGCCCAGCTCAAGGGGCTGCTGCACGGCTACGACCAGTGGGAGTTTATCGACCGCTACCTGGGGCGCACCCTCAGCAACTCCCCCGGCGTGTGGATCATCTTTCGCGATACCCAATGGCCGCGCCTCACCGGCCTCACCTCCGGCGGAAGCTGCGCGCCGGTCTCCCGGTGGGGTTGGGGCGAGGAGGGGCGCGACTGGTCCTTTTGGCTCTACCGCCCGGACCTGCCGCAGGGCAAGGCCCTGCCCTTGGCCCAGGTCCCGCCCAACCGCGACCCCAACGAATGCGATCCCGTCTATCCCAACATCTTTACCCGCTACCAGGAACTGCCCGCCGCGCTCCGGTCCAACCCCCCGGCGGAGGCCAAATGGTGGAACGACGACGGGACCATCAAGGCCGAGATCATGGACAAGATCTATGGCTACTATTCCAGCCGCCGCACCAACGAGCCGACGGACCCCTACATCTATCTCGACATCGACGACGAATGGGCCTACTGGCGCGCCCTGCCGAGCTCCCAGCCGGAGGGGACTGCCACCTATACCGTGACCGTGATCTATTTGGACCAGGGCACGGATAGCTGGAAGCTCTCCTACACCAACTATCAGGGGCAGCAGGTGGACAAGTATGTCCGCAAGGCCAACAGTCTGAAGTGGAAGGCGGCCACCTGGCGGCTCACGGATATGTACCTCAGCGATGGCCTGGCCAACGGCATGGACATCATCCTGAGCTCGAACCTGGACGGGAACGACTATTTCCATATGATGCTAGTGGAGGCAGTTGGACGGCCCATCCATCTGCCGGACCCCGAGCCCACGGCGACCCCCGCCCCCACCCTGCCGGCGAACCTCTCGGATGAGCGGGTGCGGGACCTGCAAGAGCGGACCGGCAACCTGCAGCAGCGCTGGGAGCGGCTGTGGGAGACCTTGCAGCAGTTCAGCGGCTTTTGATCTGTGCGTAGACGAGGAGCGCTCGTGAAGAAATCCCTGATGGCCCTATGTGGACTGGTGGCGGCGGTGGCCCTGGCGGCCCTGCCGTCGTGTACCCGCGATGCCCCCGCGCCCTACGACCCCCTGACCACCCCCGCCGCGACGGAGGCGGCGACGCCGCCTCAGGCCGCCGCCGAGGTCTCGGCCACCGCGGGCAAGACCCTGCCCTGCTATTCGATCTCGACCCCGCCCGTGCTGAACGGCGACCTGAGCGACTGGACGGCGGAGGGGATCGCCACGCTGGACCTCAATACCGCCGCCTTTGCCGCGGGCGCCATCGATAACGCCGCCGATCTCAGCGCCGAGATGCGCAGCCGCTGGGACAACGACTATGTCTATTTCGGGATCCGCGTGTGGGATGAGCGGCTGATCGCCGATAGCGGCACGCAGGTCTGGCACGACGACGGCATCGAGGTCGGGCTGGACGGCGCCTACGACCAGAACGCCTATGGCGTCGACGACCACCAGTACACCGTGCGCATCGACGGGCACCTGAGCGACCGCGGCGTGACCACCGCCTCGGTCATCGGCGACGTCACCGTACGGATCGCCACCCGCAGCGACGGCTATATCGTCGAGATGCGCGTCCCCATGACCCGGCTGGGGAGCGCTGCCGCGACCCTGGGGCGGCAAGTGGGCTTTACCCTGGGCATCCACGACGACGACAACGGCGGCCTCTATGACGCCTATATCATCTGGGAGGGCAACAACACCTATAACGGCGCGGCGCTCTTTGGCGCCCTCACCTTCGTCTCCTCCGGGCCCACGCCGACGCCCACCTCCAGCATCACGCACACGCCCACCGTCTCGCGCACGCCCACCATCACCGGCACGCCGCCCACGCGCACGCCCACCCGCTCGCCCACGCACACCGTGCCGCCCACGGCCACGCCGACGCCCACCATCACCTCGTCGCCCACGCCCATGGCGGTGACGCTCTACCCGGCGGAGGATACGTTTCTCACCGCTTGGGACCCGACGGGCAACTATCGCACCAGCTTTATCGCGCGCATCCGGCCGCCCGAGATGTCCGCCTTGCTCCAGTTCTACCTGCCCAACATCCCCACCAACGCCACGGTGCTGAACGCCGTCCTGCGCGTCTATACCATCCAGGGCGGGCCGCACCCGCTGCCGGTGAGCCTCTATCGGGTGCTCCGCCCCTGGAACGCCAGCGAGGCGAACTGGCTGCGCGGCAGCGTGACGCAGAACTGGGCCGACCCGGGCTGCCGCCGGCCGGGCGTGGACCACGCCGAGACGTTGGAGGGCTCCGTGTCCTTTGACGGCCTCAACAAGTATTTCGAGATCCCCGTCACCGAGATGGTGCAGAACTGGGTGAGCAACCCCAGCAACAACTATGGGCTGGTGATGCACGCGGGCGGCGGCATCGCCGTGGAATACGGCATCATCACCATCGATAACCCCGTGGTGGAGCTGCGTCCCCGGCTCACCTTCTCCTGGGCGCAACTGACCCCCACGGCGACGCCCACCCATACGCGCACGCCGACCCGCACGCCTACGCCCACGGCCACGGGCACCGCCACCCACACGCCCACGCGCACCGCCTCCCCCTCGGCGACGCCCGGGTTGGACGCGCGGCTCGCCAGCCTGCGGGAGCAGGTGCGCCAGCTCGAGCAGCAGTTGGAGCGGCTGGTGGGCATCCTGAAGCAGGCGGGGAGCACGCCCACGCCCATCGGCCGGGCCACCGCCACCGCCACCGTCACCGCCACCCGCACGCCCATCGTGCCGCCCGAGCAGGAGGCCATCCTCCTGGACCGCCGCGTGCGCGAGCTGGAGCAGATGATCCTGCGTATCGAGACCATCCTGAAGCAGTTCAGCAAGCTACCGTAGAGATGGATGACATGACCCAACCTTGGCTCCGGGGCTCCGCCCGCAACCGCATAGCGCTTCTGGCCGCGTCGCTGCTGATCGGCGTGCTGGCCGCCGGCTGCTCCCTGCTGCCCGGCCGGGAGCCCGCCGCCGAGGCGCCCGCTCCGGCCACCGGCGAGGCCCCGGACCGCGAGGTTGCGAGCGCGCTCGCCGTCGCGCCCTATTGGAAGGGCGTCGCCTTTTCCGCGCCGACCCTGGACCAGACCACCCGCGACACGGTGCTGGCCGATCTCGGCGTCTCCTGGTGGTACTCGTGGGGCTATGAGGATAGCTTTTTCCGCGATACCCGCTTTGTGCCCATGGTCTCCGCCGTGGATGGGGCCAGGTACGTCGGCGGGACCTGCGAGACGCCCGAATGTCTCGCCAACTATGCCCGCGCCTACCCGGGGCGCACCTGGCTGCTCTTTAACGAGCCGGAGCGGGCCACGGGAGCCAACATCGCGCCCGCCCTGGCCGCCAGCAAGGTGGACGGCCTGGTGGCCGCCATGCGCGCGGCCGATCCCACCAGCAAGTTCTATTGCTGCGGCACCTGGACCGATGCGCAGGGCACCCAGTGGATGCGCGATTTCACCGCCGCGGTGACGGTCCCCGTGGACGGGGTGCACGTGCACGCCTACGACCCCGGCCACGCCGAGGGGCGGGCGCGCTCCCTGGAGAGCTTTTACGCTGAGATGCAGCGGCAGGACAAGGCCCGGGGCCTGCCCATCTGGATCACCGAGGTGGGATACCAGTGCAGCGAGGGCTCCTCCGAGTGGGTCCGCGACTGGCTCGCCATCCCCTTCTTTGACTGGTACCGCTGCGGCGGCGGCAGCGCCATGTACGAGCGGGTGGCCTGGTACACCACCAACCGCTCCCCGCGCAACTGGCTGGCCACCTACCTCTACGAGGATAACTGGACGCGGCGCCCGCTGGCCCACTATTACGCCCTCCTCGGCGAGATCCCCCCGGCGGTCCCGGCGCTGGGGAGCGTCCCCTCCGGCGAGCGGCTGCGGCTCAACACCGTCGCCGACACTTATATCAACGCCTGGTACGTCGCCAACAACTATGGCCTGGAAAACGAGATGGTGCTGCGCAGCACCAGCGTCAAGTCGATCCTGCTGCGCTTTGATACCACCGCCCTGGCCCAGCCGGCGGGCATCACCAAGGCGCGGCTGCTCTTGTACAACTCGCGCCCCGGCGGCGTCTCCATCAACCTGGATATCCACCGCCTGCTGCGCCCCTGGGATGAGCTGACGGCCACCTGGCGGTTCGCCTCCGCCGACGTCTCCTGGTCGCAGCTCGGCGCCAACGGCATCGGCGTCGACCGCGCCGCGGCCAAGGAAGCGACGATCCTGCTGACTCCCTCCGGCGGCCCCTGGTATCAGGCCGACCTGACCAACCTGGTCAAGCAATGGGTGGCGGACCCGGCGGCCAACCATGGCCTCCTCCTGCGCACCGCCAGCGCCTCGGCGGCCGAGTATGGCTTTTCCTCCGCCGATCACCTCGACGCTTGCTGGCAGCCCTACCTGGAGGTCTGGTACGACGCGGGGATCGTCCCGCCGACGGCCACCCCGACGTTGACGCCGTTGCCCAGTGCGACGCCGACGTCGTCTTCGACACCGACGTCGTCCTCGACACCGACGCCCACCGGCACGCAAGTGGCG